>JBFHUL010000048.1:0-25458 GCA_041590075.1 Oleiphilaceae bacterium | reverse complement strand
TTTCTGCCCCCTCCATTCTCCAAAACATACAAGGTACCGCGCACACTATCTGGTGCCGGTGCGTCATGCTTTCGTTCATTGAAAAAATGCTCAAAAATAGGCGGCATTCCGGCCTCATGGCGTTGCGTTCTTGGAATATATGTGAACAATGTTTATATTGTGTAAGGGTGTGAGTGCAGGTGGAGACACCCGGCTGCGATCTCATCGCTCCACGCCTCCCCAATCTCACGGACAGGTTGTGTTCTAAGATAAAAATAAGGAAACCGGCCAACATGAATGCTTACTTCGAAAATATCGCCACAGCGCTGAACGAAGCGGGAGTGGGGCGCCCGGTGTTGGTGATAGATAAGCTTCGTCTTGATCAAAATCTTGCGCACCTCAAGTCGGTTATCGCGGGTGGCTTCCATTACCGCGTTGTCGCCAAATCCCTGCCTTGTATTCCTTTGCTGCGTTACGTCCTTGAAGCCTGCGGGACGAGAAGACTGATGTGTTTTCATATGCCTTTTTTGTTGCGGCTTATGGATGCGTTTCCGGACGCGGATGTGCTGCTGGGTAAGCCCATGCCTGTGCGAGCGTTGGGTTATTTTGAAGCATGGGCAGCGGCGCGTGGTGTTGTGCCGGCAGCACAGTCTTATCAACGCGTACAATGGCTGGTAGACAGCACCGATCGTCTTCAGGCCTATGAAGCGTTTGCGCGCCGGCATAAACGCCAACTGCGTATCAGTCTTGAGCTGGATCTGGGGCTGCACCGGGGGGGCTTCGATAGCGCAGCCAGTTTCGTTGAGGCGCTGAAGTGCATCCAGTCTTCGACACATCTTTCGCTGTCAGGTCTCATGGGCTACGAGGCGCATATCACCAAAATACCCGCCTGGCTGGGGGGCTGGCAGCGTGAAGAACGCCGTGTCAAAGCACGCTATGCGCAGTTTGTCGCGCTACTTGAGCGGCAGGGGTTCTCTGCCGAAACGCTTTGTTTGAATGTGGGCGGCAGCACGACTTATCCTCTGTACCAAGAGGATGACCTGGTCTTTTGCAATGAGCTGTCGGTCGCCTCTGCGCTCGTGAAACCCAGCGACTTTGATGTCTTTACTCTGGCGCATCATGAGCCGGCCATGTGGATCGCCACGCCAGTCTTGAAAAAGCTTGAGCGAGTGCGCTTGCCGGGCCCGGGAGTGCTTTCTGAAGTGTTGCGCAGGCTGGGTGTGTTAGCTAAAAAAGGCGCCTTTATTTATGGGGGTAACTGGTTGGCTGATCCGGTCTACCCTGCGGGCGCGCGTCGTGTGACATTATTTGGTCATTCAAGTAATCAGGAGCTTTATGGTCTTCCGCAGAGCGCTGGGATCAAGGCGGAAGACTGGTTTTTTCTCCGGCCACGACAAAGCGAAGCCGTCATGTTGCAGTTCGGCCGGATAGCGTTGCTGGAGGGAGAGCGTATTGCACAGTGGTGGCCGGTGCTGGACGGGCCGGATGGGCTGGATTCCGGGTTCGAAGTACTCGCAGACAATAGCTCGGCTCCTTCAACACACAAAGGCTCACACTAATGCTACTGGATACGCTGGTGACACTGGGCCTGCTGAGTGCTCCGGCCCTGCTCATCGCAGCCAGTTTACGTTGGTCGATTTTGCAGCGTATCGGACTTGTGCTTCTGGCATTCGGCTCGGGCATACTCTGTTCCTCAACGATGGCAGGGTTGCAGCTTGATACGTCAGCAGCCATTCAGGCAATCCAGACACGTGTCACCGAGCTTAGCATTGCCGTGGCGCTGCCGATGCTGGTGTTTTCGGTGCATGTGAGATCGGTGTTTAAACTGGCGGGTGTCACGCTGCGCTCAATGTTGTTTGCGCTCGTGTGCGTCAGCAGTCTTGGCGTGCTGTTGGCGCTGCTTTTTGCCTCACAGATTGACCCGATGTGGCAGGTGGCAGGTATGGCGGTGGGTGCTTATACCGGCGGCGGACCTAATATGGCCGCCATCAAAACGGCGATTGAAGGCGATCAGGCCGTTTTTGTGACCATGACCACCTACGATATCCTGCTCTCGGCCTTGTACTTATTGTTCGTGATGTCCGTCGCGAAGCCGATATTCAAGCGCTTATTACCCACGTTTGAACAGCCAGTGTCCGACCCGTCCGGTGCGCACAGTTTTGCTCATATGGCGGATGAAAGTGCCGCGGCCTATGTTCGAGTTGTTGCCCCGGGGCAGCGCAAAGAGACCTTAGCCGCCGTGATGATGGCTTTGGTGGTCGTGGCGCTGGCGGTAGGGCTGAGTCAATTTTTTCCGGCTTCGATGCGCGCGGCCGCGACTATTATTCTCATCACCAGTCTGGGCGTGGTCAGTTCGCTGGTGCCCGCCGTGAGGCGACTGTCCACCAGCTTTCATGCCGGTATGTATCTGGTCCTGGTGTTTTGTTTTACCATGGGTTCGCTGACCGATGTGGGGATACTGGCGCGACTGGATCTGGCGCTGTTTGCCTATATTGGCTGTTTACTGATCGGAAGCCTGTGCCTGCATGCCTTGCTATGCCGGTGGTTTCGGATTGATGTGGATACGTTTTTAATGACCTCGGCGGCTGCGATTATGTCGGTACCTTTTGTGCCGGTGATAGCGGGTGCTTTGCGTCATCCCGGCTTGATCGTGCCCGGCTTCGCAGCGGCGATTATTGGCTACGTGGCAGGTAATTATCTGGGCATCAGCGTGGCGTTCTTGACGCGCTGGTTACTGTCGCCGTAGTCGTGAGTCTTAAAAAAACTAGAGTGTGTTGTGAGGAGTATGATTGCGTGAACCTGCCTTCGTTATTTGAACATCGCTTGAGTCTGCCGGTGATCTGCGCACCCATGTTTTTGGTGTCCAGTCCAAAGTTGGTGATGGCGGCGTGCCAGGAAGGCTTCGTGGGTACATTTCCTGCCCTGAATACACGGCCGCAGGAGCTGTTGGATGTTTGGTTGCAGCAAATCGCTGAGAATCTGAGCGCATACGCGAAAAAGAACCCGGATAAGCCCGTTGCACCCTTTGGTGTGAATCAAGTGGTGCATCCTTCCAATTCGCGTCTCGAAGCCGACCAGGCGCTTATTCGCAAACATCAGGTGCCGTTCGTCATTACCAGTCAGGGTAACCCGGCTGACATCGTGCGGGATGTACATGCCTGGGGTGGGGTGGTATTCCATGATGTGATTGTGGCCGAGCATGCCCGTAAAGCCATCGCCGCTGGCGTCGACGGCATTATTGCTGTGAGTGCGGGCGCAGGCGGGCATGGCGGGACCACGAATCCGTTTGCGCTGGTGCGGCAGATACGCGAGTTTTGGGATGGCCCGTTGGTGGTGGCGGGTGCCATTAACGATGGTTATGGTATTCGGGCGGTCGAAAGTTTAGGGGCCGACATGGCCTATATGGGCACGCGCTTTATCGCCACACAAGAAGCGGAGGTCGATGAGCAATATAAGCGCATGCTCGTGGATGCCAGTATTGAGGATATTATTTACACCAAAGCGTTCACCGGCGTCTATGCCAACTATCTTAAGCCCTCCTTACGCAGAGCCGGTATTGATTTGGCGACGTTTGTGGCCAAACAGCAGGTGGATATGGATCTGGCCGGCGCCAATGCCTGGAAAGATCTGTGGAGTGCCGGACACGGCGTTGCCGGCATTGATGATGTGCCCTCGCTGGCTGCGCTGGCGCATCAACTCAGGGCGGAATATCGTGAGGCCGTGCGGCGACCCGCGTTTCAGGTGTGACCTTGCCTGGCGAGGGCGGTACACACCATGAAGCTGCGCTCTAGAAAAGACTTTTCCAAATTTATCTTCTTTCTGATTGAAGCCCGGTACGCGGGCGTTTCATCGTAACGCGACGTTGCGCATGGCCAGTATTAGTGTGTTTGCTCTAATTCTGCTGCCTAGTATTTGATCAGGTGTCGCGCAA
Source organism: Oleiphilaceae bacterium (assembly GCA_041590075.1). Taxonomy (GTDB): domain Bacteria; phylum Pseudomonadota; class Gammaproteobacteria; order Pseudomonadales; family Oleiphilaceae; genus PZPK01. Next base: position 21,548 of record JBFHUL010000048.1, on the reverse strand, counting down.
AGGTGTGCGCACCCGATCACTCAACGATTCGGGAGGGAGTGACTATGACAAATCTCGTAAATGCCGTGCTGTCACCACAAACCATCATCAAGTCTTTCGTAGAAGATCTGCGTCAGGATCTTCAATGCTGGCTTCCCGCAAGCCTTAACGGATACCCAGCAACGCGCGCCGAAGAGGCGGTTTTTCAGTACTTGCTCGGCTGTAGTCGTGTCGTGGCGCAATACAATGGCATTCTCGAAGCCCTGAATGATCAGCGCTTTGAGATTAATCTCAGTGAATTCCGGGGGGCATTCTAAGTTGCTTGCCGGGCGCGGTGCGTGCCGGGGAACGGCAGGTGCCGCGCCTATCGGTATTCGCTATACTAGCGCGCCCAGTGCTTCTGTGTTCCATGGATTGGTATGAATCGGTTGTTTTCTTTTTTTCTGCTACTTTTTATCGCAGTCAGCTCAATTATCCTGTTTGCTGTCGCCGCGTGTATTTGGCTCGCTACCTTCCCGTTTGACAAACGACGCAGGCTTCTGCATCTGTTCGCCTGCTTCTGGGCGAGCATCTATGTTTGGATGACACCTTACTGGCGCGTTCAGGTGGTAGACCGCCGCCTTATTGACCCCTCTCGCACTTATGTCATTGTTTCAAACCATCAGTCCTTGCTGGATATTCTGGTTGCTTTTGGCTTATTTATTCACTTTAAGTGGGTGTCCAAGATTGAAATTTTTCGCGTACCACTGATCGGCTGGAATATGCACCTCAATGATTACGTGCCATTGGTGCGAGGGGATGCTCAGAGCGTGGCGCAGATGAAGGCACACTGCATTCGGCATCTGCGCGAGGGAAGTTCTGTATACCTGTTCCCAGAAGGTACCCGCTCTGTTGACGGCAGACTGAAACCTTTTAAACTGGGAGCCTTCGAACTGGCGAAGGCGTTACAGGTGCCCATTTTGCCATTGGTGATTGATGGCACCACGCGCGCCTTGCCCAAAAAGAGTCTGGTACTGACGGGGCGACACGAGATCACGTTGCGTGTGCTCCCTGCAATTGAACCTGAAGACTTCGCCAGTCTGGATGTCAGGGCGCTTGCCCGGCGTGTGCAGCGCTTAATCGCGAACCATTTGGTCGGCGATGAGCAGCAGGTAGCGCGCGATTCGCAGGTAACCTGAAGTATTATGAACGCTTATTTGGGGGAAGCAGTTTGGCAGCGCGAAGAATCAGGGGCATACCTATGATGCGCGTATCGCATATTGCGCTTGTTTTGGCCTGTCTCGTGTTGTCGGCGTGCGTTGCAACGTATAAGGCGGCGGAAGATGGCGTTGCGGGCTATCGCGATCTGCAGGTAGACAAGACAACGTATTACGTCGAATATACCGAAAGCGCAAGGACGCCGTGGGCGCGTATCCACGAATTTGTACTTAAGCGCTGTGCGGAACTTGCGCGGGAAAAAGGCTACCGGTATTTCGATGTGTTGGCGAAAGATGAAAAAGAAGTATTTCTGAAAAGCGACGTGGATCAGATTACGATTTCCTCCGCCGGCACCGGTGTTGGGCAAGCGCCCGTTGCGCATACCTATCAGCATGGTGGGCGTGTGGAGGGGCGGCGCGTCACCTACAAAATTCAACTAGTGAGAGAGTAAAACGTGCAGGGAAGAGTTGTTGGTTGCCATGGTGTGCGGCTTCTTGGGAGTTTTTATTATGGGTGATGAGCGTCGTAGGCATGAACGTCTTTCGTGGTTGCGCTTTGAGTCTAAAGTGCAGGTGCGGCGCTCGTTCTTCAAAAAAGAGTGGATTCCCGTTGTGCCGTTTGATTACAGCCACTACGGCATGGGAATTCAGACGGATGAGGTGTTTGAGATTGGTGAGCAGGTAGAGTTGTCGCTGGAACTCAACAAAGAGAATAGCCATATTCTGGTGCCCAAGCTCAAGGGAGTGATGCGCTACAAAGAGAAGCACCATAGTCGCTTTAATTACGGCGTTGAGTTTCTGTTCGAGTCCCGTCAGGACAAGTTGATGATGGATGAAGATCTGATCAGGATTGAGCAGGCGTTGCGACATTTTGAGTCTTCCCGCTTGCGCTACGCGGATGATCTGGTGACAGGTGCATAAGTCTGACCGGCCGCTTGCTATCTCTGCACTTGTACTCGCTGCCTTGGCGCTATTGTTAATCCTTCCTCGTGTGCTTGAGCGGGAGCATCGTCTGCCTGTCGAGCGCTTGGAATGTCCGCAGTCTCCTGTCCGCTGTCAGACCTTGTTGGACGGAGAGCCATGGCAGCTTGCCCTGTTACCCGCAACTCTGCCCGCGATGCAAACGCTGAGTCTCTCCTTGCGATTACCTGAATATATTACCTTGCGACAGGCATATTTTGAGGGCGCAGATATGGACATGGGGCGACACTTCCTGCAGAAACTAGAGCCTGTGATGCCGGGGCAGTATCAGGCGCAGGGGATGATTCCCGTTTGCAGTGTTAATCAAAGCATGTCATGGCAATTGGTTCTGCTGGTGGATGACGCCACAGGAATGCGCCAGATTGTTTGGCCATTGGGGCCTTCGAGTCAGGAGGGGAGTTGATACAGATGAATGTCCGCTTACCGTGGGTTGTTGCCGGGGCGTTTGTGCTCGCTGTGATACTGAGTGTGCTTATTTTTGGGGGCAAAAATACTGCAACTGAGGATATTCGTGCCGCTTACTTGCCCGGGGGTGAGTTTACCCTGAGTCATGGTGGAGAGCGTTTTGATATGCGCGGTCTGCGCGGGGCGCCCTATATTCTTTATTTCGGGTTTACGCATTGCCCGGATGTATGCCCCCTGGGCCTCGCCACCATTCGTGATGCCTTGCAGCAGGATGAAGCGTTAAGCGACGTAAAAGCCTTGTTTGTAAGCGTTGATCCCGAGCGTGACACCGCTGAAAGAGTGGCAAGCTATGCGGCATTTTTTCATCCCAATATTCTTGGTAAAACCGGAACCAAGGAGGAAATCACCAAACTGGCGAAAGCTTACGGCACCTATTTTATGGCGGGGGCCAAGGATGCCAACGGCGGGTACTCGGTTGATCATACCGCGTACTATTATTTGCTTGATCGCGATGGCGAGTTAGTGCGTGTGCTGGATCACAATGTGACGGCGCTCACTATCGCGGAGGAATTGCAAAAACTTCTCTAAACAAGGCTTGATGAGGTCCCGGCAACTTTCTATACTCGCCCCAAGCACTTCAATTGCAAGCTAAGTGCTTGTTTAAAATAATGAAAAAATCCTCAAGTTTTCGCATCGCGAGCGATTACATGGTTCTCTAACGTGACATCATAGGCGTTCAAAGAGTGTGAACCGCTGTTTTTCGCAGATGATTAACCCGGCGCGCTGGCAACAATAAAAACTAGAAAGGTTACCCATGAACTATGCCGACGGACTCAAAGACGTATTGATCAGAAAGATCAGTAAGACTGAAAAAAATCTTTATAGCCTCAAGCTCGATTACTGTCGTTTTGTGTTCGGACTCTCTCATCGCACCAAAGTGGTCTACGATCAGGTCGTGTATCTGGTGCGTAATGTCGACCTCGATTCCATGCAGCGCGGGCCGAAAGGTGAGTGGAGCAAGCCTGTTATTCGCGGCGTGCGTTTCGAGCCGAATCGTGAGTCCTTCACCGACGAATTGGTCGATTTGGGGACAAATTGGGAAATATTTATGGATTGATGGGCGCGGGTTACCGGCTCAGGCAAAGACTCCCCACTCCTCCAATTGCGTACGCAAAGCGAGCTCTTGCGGCACAGTTTGGTTACGCAACCACATTCGGGCAGCTTTGGCTCCGGCCCGGATCATATGATCAGAATCACTCAAGGGTTGACGATGCACTGCGTCATTGAAGTAGCCCAGACTGGTTTCTGCGCTTAGTTTTAGTTGCGAACGCAACACCATGCGGATGAGCTCTTTCCTTCCTTGAATAGCACACTGATGTTGTTTGCCGATGAAGTCCGCAGCACCAATCAGGTATAGGCTGATGGCTTGCCGCAACCATGCCATATCGTCTTCGGCCAGAGAGGTGAAATCCTTTCGTACTGATATCATTTGCGTACCGGCAAAGGATTGCGCCAACTTGAGGCTTTCCATTTTGTTCTCGTAATGAAAACCCTCGTTGTGACGGCGATCGACAACGATATGATCCACCAGTTTTTCTACTGGATCTGTTTGTGTATTGATCGGGAGTGTGTTGGTCTGTGCTTCGAGCTGAAACAATCGCGTGATCAGCAGTGCGCTCAAGGCGACAACGGCAGCTTCACAAAGGTGGATAAGTATGGCCAACATGATTTGCATTCCCGGTTCGAGTGACGAAGGGAAATTATACGCGAGGTAAGCTTGGGTAACAGGATGTATCTAACACTTGAAGCGGGCATGCATCACAATCGCCAGGCCAGTTCACAAGGTGTCACATTGTGATGGGTCCGAGCCTGCCAGATCAGGCGGATTTGCGCGCGTGATTGATGAAAAAGCTGGAAAGTTCTTCGAAAGAAAGAGGTTTGCTGAAGAAATAGCCTTGCGCATAGTCGCACTTGTTAATTACCAGAAAGTCGCGTTGATCAATGTTTTCAACGCCCTCTGCAATAACCTTGAGATTGAGCTTATGGGCGACCGCGATGACGGCTGAGGCGATTTCCATGGCGTTCAGGTCTTCGGGAATATCGGTGACAAACTCCTGATCCACTTTCAAAATATCGACGGGCAGACTTTTCAGATAGCTCAATGAAGAGTAACCGGAACCGAAATCGTCGATTGTGATGGTTGAACCCGTCGACTTGATCTTGTTGAGTTGGCCAATCACGGTGTCGATGTCGTGCATGAGCATGCTTTCAGTGACTTCGATTTCCAGGTTGTTTGCCGGTAAGCCGGAATGCTCCAAAGCGTCAGCGACAATGCTTTCGAGTTTGGGGTCATTGAACTGGCGTGGTGACAGATTGACCGCGACGCGCAATTCTTTGCCCGTGAGTTCTTGCAGGGTCTTGATCTGCTTGCACGCGTTTCGCAACACCCACTCCCCAATGGGTACGATGAGCCCGGTGTCTTCCGCAATGCTGATAAACTCCGAGGGCGGAATATCGCCTTTTTCAGGGTGTTTCCAACGAATCAGGGCCTCTACGCTGGATATTTCTCCCGTCTTGAGATTGATTTGGGGCTGATAATGCAGATGAAAGTCGCCGTTTTGTATGGCGATGCGCAGTTCGTTTTCGATATGCAGCAAGCGGTTAGCGCGAATATTCAGGTCTTCTGTAAAAAAGTAATAGCCGTCACGACCGTTTTCCTTTGCCATATACAAAGCGAGGTCGGCATTTTTCATCAGCGTTTCGCTACAGGTACTATCGGTCGGGGCAAGTGTAATACCAATACTGGTAGAGACAATCACTTCATGTTTGCCAAGTTTCACCGGTTCTTTCAGTGCTTTCAGTATTTGTTTGGCGATGCCGGCGATTTTGTCGGTGTCAGCAATGTTGTTGAGCAGAATGGTGAACTCATCGCCACCCAATCGGGCAACCGTATCCTGTTTTCGCACGCAGGTTTTCAGGCGCTCGGCAACCGTTAGCAGTAGTTCGTCGCCGGCGTGATGCCCAAGCGTATCGTTGATGCGCTTGAACTGGTCGAGATCGAGGAAAAACAGTGCAGCCACGGAATTGTGTCGGCGAGCGTTTAAAATAGACTGGTGCAGACGATCAATAAACAGGCGCCGGTTGGCAAGCCCTGTTAGCGAATCAAACAGGGCGAGATTTTCCATTTGCCGGTTGGCTTGTTTGAGTGCCGTGATGTCTACCGCCGATAACACATAGTTGGTTACTACCTTATTCTTGTCAAAAACGGCCGACACCGTAATGGCGTTCCAAAACGCGGTTTTGTTTTTCTTTGAACAAAGTACTTCGCCTTCCCAGTTACTCTTCAGGCAGGCTTCATCGAGAATGCAGGCTTCTTCTTCCTTCTGGGCATCGCGTGGTGCGAGTATCTTGATGGATTGACCAATCACCTCGTGATGGAGATAGCCGGTGACCCTGCAGAACTTCTGGTTAACGTATTCAATATATCCCTTGGCATCGGTGATGAGTATGCTGGCGCCGCTGTTGGTTACTGCGCTGCTCAGCTTCGACATCATCAGCTCAGTGGCTTCGTGCGCCTGCAGATTTTTCTTTAAGCGTTTATTAAGGCGAATCAGTACGAAGCACAGCATGCCAAACAGCGCGGCTGCAACGGCGGTAGCCAAAAGCTTAAGCAGAGTATCGGAATCGTCATGCTGAAATTCCGACGCCAGGCAAGTGCCAACGGGAATCAACAAAGCAGTAACCAAACCAACTAGACGCTGACTGGTTCGTGTGCCCGGCTTATTGATCGAAAAGTTTCGCAAGCTCATTCCTACGTGTAATGCGTTTATTCGCTAAAGTTATAGGTATAGAAATGAGTGTAGAGGAAGGAATTAAAAATTGGTAAAGGTGCTTGGTTATAAAAATGTAACAGGAAAACGCACTCCGTAAAGCAAATGCACTTTCAAGTTACGGCTTTTGTACACAACGTGAAATCGGCGTTTACATTCAATGGTTTGAGATCTGGTTCACGCCTCCGATACGGAGGGCGTGAACCAATAACAGGGTGGTAGGTGTTTAAGCGCCCAGCTCTTTTGCCTTACTTTGCCAGCTGTCGAAGCCTTTTATCTTGCTGAAGCTGTCCAAGGCTTTTTTGTCGCCTTCGCTGGGATTTGCGATCTGTTTCAAGGATGTGATGCCGGCGTCATTGAGGCGTTTTGCCAGAGCTGGTCCCACGCCAGTTAATTTGGTCAATTCATTTCCGCCCGCGCTTTTGGTTGCTCGAGCGGCCGGTTTTTTAACGGTATTCTTAGCCGGCGCTTTAGCTTTTGCTGCGGGCGCTTTCGGAGCCGCGGTTTTGCTGGGTGCTTTTTTTGCGGCAGGCTTTTTAGCTGCCGGCTTCTTAGCTACCGGCTTCTTCGCTGCTGGCTTTTTAGCGACGGCTTTTTTTGTGGTCGTAGTTTTGGCTGCGGTACTGCTGGTTTTTCTTGCTGTTGTTGCATTGGCTTTTTTACCTTCAATGCCTAGCTTGTCGAGCAGTTGGGATTGCAGTTCGCCGAACTCCTTCATGCGTTTATCGAACTCTGACTGAAAGCGCGTGATTTCCCGGTCCCGTATTTTGTCCATGTCTTCCATAATCTTTTTGATAGGCTCATGGATTTGCGATTGCAGATTGTCCAGCTGTTTGAATGCATCGCTCACCAGTTTGTCGAACTGATCAGAGGTCTTTTCAAACTCCTTATTGATTCGCGTAACGACTTTGTCCAAGCCAAGCTTGTCTTTCTTGCTCATTCGCAGCCTCTCCAATTGGGAAATTAGTCCTTTTTAGTTTAACACCAAACTCAGAAATGCAAGTTTAGTGATAAAAAAAGTGCGACTTTTAATCAAGTTTGTCGGATGCGACGTGGTACTGAGGATCTTCCATCACATTCACTTCCACCAGGTTACCGGCTTTGTTCAAGAGTACGCGACATTCGGGCGATAGGTGTCGAAGATGCAATTGCTTGTTCGCGGCAAGGTAGCGCTCGGCTAACGTGTCGATGGCTTCGACACCGCTGTGGTCGCACACCCGTGAGCGTTGAAAGTCGATGATTACATCGTCACTGTCTTTCTCAGCTTTGAACTGCGCCAGAAAATTAGTGACCGACCCGAAGAACAGGGGGCCATCCACTTCGTATACGGTGGAGCCCTGTTCATTCTCATATTTTCTAACGAAGACGTGCTTGGCGTGCTCCCAGGCAAAGACCAGCGCAGAAACAATAACACCTACCACGACCGCAACAGCGAGGTCGGTTACCACCGTGACGCCGGAAACCAGAATCAGTACGAAGGCGTCGGCTTTGGGTACCTTGCGCAGTATTCGAAAACTGGACCATTCAAATGTGCCGATCACTACGATAAACATGACACCCACGAGTGCAGCAACCGGGATCTGTTCGATCAAAGATGAGGCAAACAGAATGAAGACGAGTAAGAACAGGGCTGCCGAAATGCCGCTCAGCCGTCCGCGGCCACCGGAATTCACGTTGATCATGCTTTGTCCGATCATCGCGCAGCCGCCCATGCCGCCGAAAAAGCCGGTCACGGTATTGGCCACACCCTGGCCGATACATTCCTGATTGCCGCGGCCATGGGTTTGCGTGATTTCATCGATCAGGCTCAAGGTCAGGAGGGATTCAATCAAGCCAATGGTGGCGAGTACCACGGCATAGGGAAAGATGATGCCAAGGGTTTCCCAGTTCAGGGGGACCGAAGGAATGGCGAAGTCGGGGAAAGAGCCTGCAATGGATGCCACGTCACCCACCACGCGCGTATCCAGATCCAGAAAGATGACCGCGAGGGAAACCATCAAAATGGCGGCGAGCGATGAAGGAATGGCTTTAGTGAATTTGGGTAGAAAATGAATGATGGCCATGGTCGCGGCGACCAGACCAAGCATGGTGTACATGGCGCTGCCTTCCATCCATGCAATATCAATAATGGAGCCCTCAAGCGAGGTGCCGTGTAACCAGCCTTGTTCTGCGCCGGTACCGAATTGGCCCAGCTGTGCCAGAAAAATAACGATGGCCAGCCCGTTGACGAATCCCAGCATGACCGGGTGAGGCACCATGCGGATAAATTTTCCCAGCTTCAATACGCCGGCGAGAATTTGCAGTATCCCCATCAGTACGACGGTTGCAAAAAGGTATTGCACACCATGCTGGGCGACCAGGCTGACCATGACGACGGCCAGCGCACCGGTCGCGCCGGAGATCATGCCGGGGCGGCCACCGATGGATGCGGTGATGAGGCCCACCAGAAAAGCCGCGTAAAGACCGACCAGAGGATCGACGCCGGCGACAAACGCAAAGGCAACGGCTTCGGGAACTAAAGCGAGTGCGACGGTAAGACCGGAGAGCAAGTCATTTTTAATACTGACTTGGCGGCTGGCGCGAATTTCGAACATGAAGACCTCGGGATGGCGTATACAACAGTGATGAATCTGCAGACCTGATGACGAAGCGCTGGTTGTGCTTGTTGTCAGATCGCCCATTCAGGACAGAACATCGTCAACGCATGCAGGGCGCGGGATTATAGAGGCTCGCTGGAGTGAATACAAACCAGCCACCCCGAGCTTATTTCTGGCGTCGGGGGGGCAAGCCGGTATGTTGTGTATGGAAGCGCCCCTTGCGCATTTTGGATGTCGCGTTGGACTTTTTCGGCCCGCGAGACGCCTGTTTGGGCTGGGTGGGCGGAATCAGATGTTTTTTGCCGTAACCGATCAGGTGGGCCTTGCCCATGTCCTTGAGTGCTTCGCGCAACAGCGGCCAGTTGTCGGGGTCGTGGTAACGCAAAAAGGCTTTGTGCAGCCGGCGCTGACGATCGCCCTTAGGGATTGAAACCTTATCGGTCTTATAGTCGATGCGGCGCAGGGGGTCGCGTTCGCTGTGGTACATGGCGGTTGCGCTGGCCATGGGCGATGGGTAGAAGTTCTGTACCTGATCTGCGCGGAAGCCATTGTCTTTCAGCCACATGGCCAGATTCAGCATGTCTTCATCGCGGGTGCCGGGATGGGCGGCGATAAAGTAAGGGATCAGATACTGCTTTTTACCTGCTTCGGCCGAGAATTTTTCGAATAGCTCTTTAAAGCGGTAGTAAGTGCCCATGCCCGGTTTCATCATTTTGGACAGGGGGCCGGTTTCGGTGTGCTCGGGGGCAATTTTCAGATAGCCACCCACATGATGTGTGACCAGCTCTTTCACGTATTCGGGGTCTTCGACGGCCAGATCATAGCGCAACCCCGAGGCAACGAAGATGCGCTTGATGCCCGGCAGAGCGCGCGCGCGTCGATACAGTTGCGTGGTGGGTGAATGATCGGTTTCCAGGGTTTTACATATGGTGGGATAAACGCAAGATAAACGACGGCACTTGGCATGGATCTCTTCCGACTTGCAGTTCAGCTGGTACATATTGGCCGTGGGACCACCCAGGTCGGAAATGATGCCCGTGAACCCTGGCGTTTTGTCGCGTATCTGTTCGATCTCGCGAATGATCGAGTCCTCTGAGCGGCTCTGAATGACACGCCCTTCGTGTTCGGTAATGGAGCAGAAAGAACAGCCGCCAAAACAGCCGCGCATGATATTGACCGAAAAACGAATCATTTCATAGGCGGGGATTTTGGCCTCGCCATAAGCAGGGTGCGGCACCCGCTGAAAGGCGTGCTCAAATACGCTGTCGAGTTCTTCGGTGCTGAGCGGAATCGGGGGCGGGTTCACCCACACATAACGGTCACCGTGGGGCTGAACCAGTACCTGGGCATTGGCCGGATTGGTTTCGAGGTGCAGAACGCGCGAAGTGTGGGCATAGAGCACCGGGTCCTTGCTGACTTTTTCAAAGGAGGGCAGCAGAATGAATTCTTTGTTTCGGCCCTTGATGGGCAGAATTTTGACTACCTGTGTGTCGCCATTTTCCTCCGCCATTTTTTCGCTGGCACAGGCTGCTTTGTCGCCACCACTGGTATCAATGTAGGGATTAACAAAGGGTTCTACTTTGCCCGGCTTGTCTACGCGACTCGAATCTTTTTTCACCCAGTCCTGGGGGAGGTCCTTGATGACCACCGCTGTGCCGCGGATGTTGTGCATGTCGCGAGGGTGTTCGCCACGGCTTATACGATGGGCGACCTCGGCAACGGCGCGCTCGGCATTACCGTAAAGCAGTATGTCGGCCTTGGCATCCAGCAGCACCGAGCGGCGTACTTTATCCGACCAATAGTCGTAGTGGCCGATGCGCCGCAGGCTGGCCTCGATGCCGCCAATCACTATGGGGACATCTTTATACGCTTCGCGGCAGCGCTGGCTGTACACGGTGACCGCACGATCCGGTCGTTTGCCGCCAACATTATCTGGGGTATAGGCGTCGTCGTGGCGGATTTTACGGTCTGCCGTGTAACGATTGATCATGGAGTCCATATTGCCGGCAGACACTGCAAAAAACAGATTGGGTTTGCCGAGCGCCTGAAAGGCATCTTTGGAATGCCAGTCCGGTTGGGCAATGATGCCAACCCGAAAACCCTGAGCCTCAAGGAGCCGCCCAATCACCGCCATGCCAAAGCTTGGGTGATCCACGTAGGCGTCTCCACACACGATGATGACATCGCAGCTGTCCCAGCCAAGCGTGTCCATTTCCGCGCGTGACATCGGCAAAAATGGTGCAGTACCATAGCATTCGGCCCAGTATTTCGGGTAAGAGAACAGCGGTGTTTCAACGTGCATAAGGAGTTTGGACTCTGGTGAAAATGTGCGCATTTTACACACATCACGAACCATTACCTAGGGGGTTTTTGTTGCAGAATCGTTGGGCTCTTTGGCATCAGGCCGTTCACGCGTGATGCGCTACGAGGTTGGTATACTGGCTGCCGGACAGTCACGGCGCTTTGGTAGCCCCAAACAGTTGGCTTATTTCTCCAACCAGACTTTGCTTGAACGGGCGCTAGAGGTGGCGAGTGCAATCTCTGCTGCGCCCTGGCTGGTGTTGGGTGCGCATGAAAGCCAGATAAGAGCGCGATGCGTGTTAGAGTGCACCCGTGTGGTGGTGGCTGAGGACTGGCGGGATGGGATGGCTGCTGCGTTGCGAGCGCTGGTAAAGTCCGTGAGGCAAACTGCGCAGGTGGAGGGGTTGGTTGTGATGCTGGTGGACCAGCCTTTGCTCGAGCCTAAAGACCTGCAAGCGCTTGTCGCCAAGGCGGCTAAGTTTCCAGGTCGCCCTGTGATTTGTCGAGATGATGAGGGTAAGCTGGGTCCACCCGCCTTCTTTCCTGCCAACTGGTTTGATGCATTAAGTCGATTGGAAGGGGACCAGGGCGCGCGCAGCCTGTTGCGACAGGAGGGGTGTGAGGTGGTGGATATAGGGCAGCGCGGGCGTGATGTGGATACCCGCGCGGATCTGGCGCGCTTGGGCGCGGAGATTCGTTAGACTAATCCCCCAAGCGCAGCAATGCCAATAGCAAATACCCCCACACTCACGGCGAGTGCGATGCCATAAAACTTGTTGGTTTCTTTCTGGTGCTTCAGCAGGAATAGTTCAATGGTGCGCTCGGCGATGTCTTCTGCGGTTTCGCGTGAGGCATCATGGGCTTGCTGTATGGCTTCAGCTTGCAGCTTTTGCCAAAAGTCCGTGTCGAGAGACTGCACTGAGCTGAGGTGTTCTTTGAGTTCTTCAATCTGTTCCGGGCCCATGCCGGATTGATTTTGGTGGCTCAGGATTTCTTGTTTGAATTCAGCCAGTTGATTGCTGATGAACAGACTGACTTCAGCCGCGACTTCTTCTTTGATCGATTCGGTTTTCTGATTTATCTGCGCAACATAATCATCCATGATGCCTTTAAGATGCGTCTGCTGGTCGTCGCGCGCATCGTTCAGAATGCGTTTCACATGGTCGTACTGCTCGTCGAACAAGCTTGATAGCAGCTCATGCAGGCGATTGTTGACGTTGGCTTTCACGGCGGAGCGAGCCACTTGTTCAATCACATCGGTAGGCAGTGCTGCTGCCGGAGCCGCTTGAGGGGCAACGGGTTCACGTAATTCTTCTGGCAAGTCCTGCTGCGACATTTCGCCGAGGCTTTTTTCTTCCTGTTCGGTGAGAGAAATCGCAATCGCGGGCTTGGGCAGTGCGCCATTGGTAATGTCGGCATCGAGTTGCTGAATCAGCTCTGTGACGCGCTGCGCTTCAGCGGGTTTGGTCAGTACGTTGTAAATACCGTAAGTGACGGCATCTTCATTAAATTCTTCCGATTTTTTGGAGGTGCACATAATGATCGGGATGTCGCTGGTGTCCGGATTCATTTTGATTTCTTTGGTGGCTTCCACACCATTCATGCCGGGCATCAGGTGGTCCATAAATATCACATCCGGCTTGTCGCCATCACGAAGGTATTCCAGCGCTTCTTCGGCAGAGCCTGCCATTTTGACCTGCAGATTGATTTTCTCCAGAAGCTTGCTCAGAGCGAAACGAGCCACCTTGGAGTCATCGACCAGCAGGGCGCTTTTAATAGTCATTGTGTACCTCGTAGTATGCGATTCTTGGGCCGCGATCATGATCAGGGTCCTTTATGATTCAGTATAAACAACATTTTCGCCCTTGCACCGTAGCGCACAGGCGATTCTCATCAGGCTTACCAGCCTTCCAGTTTCGGGCATTCGGTGGCCCGGTAACTTTTTAATCGGTAACAAATGCCGGGCTCACTGGAGCGTGCGGTAAACACTTCCCCTTCGGCGGTAGTCAGCGTCACCTTGCCAAAGGGCTTACCGTCTTTGAAGGTGCCGGTAATCTTGCTGCCGTTGGGATTCAGCAATTCGCCTTTTCCGTGATAAAGGCCATCGATAAACTGGCCCACATATTTTTTACCGCTGGGATAAATCTCAACGCCTTTGCCGTGAAACATGCCGTTGGAGAAAGAGCCTTCATAATGCCCGCCATCCGGGTAGGTTAAGGAGCCGTTACCATGGAAAAGGTTGTCGGAAAATCCGCCCACATAAAGCAGGCCGTCTTTCGTCGTGAGTGAGCCTTGGCCATTGAGCACCCCATCAATCCAGAAACCGGTGTAGATGTCGCCGGTGGCTTTGGTCAGTGTACCTTCGCCATTAAACTTATTGCCTTCCATTTCACCTATATAGGTATCGCCCTCAGGTGTTGTGAATGAGCCGTGCCCCTGCATCTTGCCTTCAAACCACGAACCCTGATATTTGGTGCCGTTGGCGTAGCGAATAGTGCCCTGACCGTGGAACTTGCCGTTTACGAACGACCCGTTGTATTCCAGCACGCCTTCTTCGATGTAGCGGCCTTCGCCGGTTTTAACATCATGGCGCCATTCGCCATTCACATATTCAACCGAGGTGTAATGTTCCAAGCGCGCATTCAGTGTTTGTGACCGGCCGCGCCGCACATCTACCTGGGCGGTCCAGCTTTGATAGCCCTGTTTGGCGACTTCAACGCGGTAGTTGCCCGGTGTGAGTTCCAGTTCGAGTTTGGTGGGTCCGTAAGGTTTGCCGTTAATGAGTACGATGTCGTCATGTACGTTGGAGCGCACGACAAGCTTGCCCGTTTTTAGGGGGGCAGGTTGCGTGACAGGTTTTGGCTCGTTTTTGTATGCCACCACCATGGGCTCTTCTGCTTCGGTCGGATTGCTGAAACCCGCTAAAGCGGCTTGGTTTTTCGCTTCTTTGTGGGGGAGCTCTACTTCATCGGCGAAGATTGCCTCGTCGGCAAATACCGCCTGTTCGGCTTCTTCGACCGTCATCAGATCTGGTTTGCCTTGTTGTGCGTCGGCCTTGGTTTTTGGTGGTGCTGACAATTCCTCGCGCTGCGGTGCTGAAGATTCGGCGAGTGTATGTGGCGACGGTTCGGAAATCGGTACGCTGACATCAGGAATGTGATCACCCACCGTCTGTTCCGCCGGGGAGTGCGTGACGAAGCCCGCGCAGACAAGCAGCATGAGCATAAGAGCATTAATAAATAAAAGAGGTCTCAGATCGACCATTCAGTACTTCCCACCAGGCGCAACAGCGCCACCTGATAAACTGTTGAAAATTCGGAGGCTTAGATGCCCATTAACAGAATGATTCTAGACCGGCTTCGCTTTTTTTGCCTGCCCAATCCAATTTATTGACACAAAGTTCACATTCTTTGAAAGCGGCAGGTCACAGCTCGCACGTTGCTTCATGTAGCGGAGCGGGTGTTATGGCCCTATTGCCGTGCTCAAGCGCTCTTGTTAGGGTATAGGGCTGCCTCGATTGGTCTACGTCTCGACATGATCAATCCGTTCCCATTCTGTTTAGGTGTTTCTATACATATGTCGAAAACTAACGTGCACCCCGAATTCGAGCTGTTGCGGAAACAGACGATTGATGCCCTGCATATTGAAGTTCAGGAATTCCGTCACCGAGGTACGGGGGCCCGCCACATGCATTTTGCATCCAGCAATACGGAGAACGTTTTTCTGGTGGGGCTGAAGACACTGCCTTTCGACAATACGGGTGTGGCTCATATTCTTGAGCATACGGCCTTGTGCGGCAGCGAAAAGTATCCCGTACGCGACCCGTTTTTCATGATGATTCGGCGCTCGCTGAACACCTTTATGAATGCGTTTACCAGCAGTGATTGGACCGCATATCCCTTTGCCAGCAAGAATAAAAAAGATTTTCGCAACTTGCTTGAGGTCTATCTCGATGCCGTGTTTTTTGCGCGTCTGGATGAAATGGACTTTTTGCAGGAAGGTCACCGGCTGGAATTTACGGAGCCCAATAATAGTGACTCCGATCTTACGTACAAGGGTGTCGTGTATAACGAAATGAAAGGGGCGATGAGTTCGCCTGTTAGTCAGCTTTGGCAGACGCTCACCAAGCACTTGTACCCCACTACCACGTATCATTACAACAGTGGCGGTGACCCTGAGCACATTACCGATTTGAGTTATGAGGCACTCAAGGCCTTTTACGCCAAACACTATCATCCCAGTAATGCCGTATTTTTTACCTTTGGTGACATTCCGGCGAACGAGCATCACGTTTTGTTTCATGAGATGGCGCTGGCCCGTTTTGAAAAGCAAAGTGAGCGCCTCATGGTGCGTGACGAAAAACGCTATTTTGCACCGATACGGGTGCAGGATAACTATCCCTTTGAGGAAGGGGAAAGTCTGGAGCACAAAACCCATATCGTGATGGCGTGGTTGCTTGGGCATAGTTTTGATCTGGAGCAGAATCTCGAGGCTCACCTGCTCGCTAATGTCTTATTCGAAAACAGTGCGGCGCCTTTGCAGCGTGCGTTGGAGGTGACCAAGCTGGGGCATGCGCCTTCGCCGCTGTGTGGATTGGAGGACTCCAATCGCGAGATGGCGTTTGCCTGCGGCCTGGAGGGCAGCGACGCAGGGTCGGAAGCTGAATTTGAGGCCATGGTAATGCAGGTGCTCGAAGACGTGGCCGAAGAGGGTATTGCCAAAGAACGTTTGGACGCCGTCTTGCACCAGTTGGAGCTGAGTCAGAGAGAGATATCCGGCGATGGTTATCCCTACGGTTTGCAGCTGATTTTGGGTGCGTTGTCTCCAATGTTGCATGGCGGTGATCCGGTGGCCTTGCTCGACCTGGAGCCAGTATTGGAAAAGCTGCGTGAGCGCGTGCAGGATCCTGACTATATCAAGGGGCTGGTGCGCAAGCTGCTATTGGAGAATCCGCATCGCGTCACGCTGACACTCAAGCCCGATGTGCACTACGATGCACAGCGCAGTGCGGCTATTCATCAGGAGCTGGCGCGCAAAAAAGCGGCGCTGGATGAGCAAGAGAAGCAGCGCATCATTGAGCAGGCTAAGCTGCTGAAAGCCCGGCAGGAAGCCAAAGATGATGAATCCATCCTGCCGAAAGTGGGGATTGATGATGTGCCTTTGCACCTGGTCACACCGCAAGGTGAATCTGCGAGTTGTGGCGAGCATATTACCTGTTATCGGCAGGGTACGAATGGCCTGGTTTATCAGCAGATCATCGTTGATTTGCCTCCATTGAGTCCGGAACAGACGCGTTTGTTGCCGATTTACACGGGGACCCTTACCGAATTAGGGATTGGCGATCTCGATTATATGGCGGTGCAGAATCTGCAATCGGCCTACACCGGAAGTATGTCGGTATTTACCACCGTCAAGGGCGGGGTTGAGGATGAGCAGGATATCAAGGCCGTGCTGGTTCTTTCGGGCAAGGCTCTGGTGCGCAATCATGAAAAATTGACAGAACTGCTGCACGATACACTTGAACATGTGCGTTTTGATGAGCTGGAGCGCTTTCAGGAGTTGGTCGCACAGATGCGGGCGCGCCGGGAGCAGTCTGTGACCAGCAATGGTCATGGTCTGGCGATGGGTGTGGCTGCCAGTGGCATGAGCCCTGCTGCCAAGCTCAGCTACGATGTGGGTGGGATGCAGGGCATCGCGGCATTGAAGATGCTGGATGACAGTTTGTCGGATGCGGCCTGTTTACAGGCGCTCGCCTCTGAATTGTCGGGTTTGCACGAGCTGGTCAAGCAGGCGAGACGGCAATATCTGGTGATCGCCGAAAGTGAGCAGGTCTCGCCAGTCGCTGCTTGCATCGATCAGCGACACCAGCAGTTCAAACCGGGTGCGGAGGCCCGGTTTACATTGCCAAAGGTGCGCGAAACGGTGCGCGAGGCCTGGCTGACTTCTACGCAGGTGAACTTCTGTGCCAAGGCCTATCCTACGGTGCCTGTAGGCCATGAAGATGCACCTGCGTTGACGGTTCTGGGTGGTTTTCTGCGTAATGGTTTCCTGCATAGGGCAATCAGAGAGCAGGGTGGTGCCTATGGTGGGGGAGCGAGCCAGGATAGCTTGTCTGCCTGTTTCCGGTTCTTTTCCTACCGCGATCCACGTCTGACGGAAACCTTGGAGGATTTCGATGCTTCGCTGAGGTGGCTGGCGAGCGCAGAGCACGATCCCGAGCAGCTTGAGCAAGCGATACTGGGTGTCATTTCTCAAATCGACAAACCCCGCTCGCCGGCTGGTGAAGCCAAAAGTGATTACCATAGCCTGCTGTTTGGGCGCAGCAAGGAACAGCGCGAACAGTTTCGGCAGGATGTCCTGAAGGTGAGCATTGAGGATTTACAGCGTGTTGGCCAACAGTACCTGCGGCCCGAGATGGCAAGCGTCGGGGTCATTACCAGTTCCGCCAACCGATCGGTCATTGAGCAGCTGGGGCTTGAAATGAAAGAGCTGTGAGCCAAATGACGCAGCGATGTCTGTAGCTAACAGCGTCGCTGCAGTTTTGCCTGCACCATAATGCGCGTGGCGATTTCTTCGACGGAGTAGTGTGTCGTATTCAGAAATGGGATGCGCTCCCGCCGGTACATCAGCTCCACTTCTTCTACCTCAAAGTTCACTTGTTTCATGGATGCATAGCGGCTGTTTGGCTTACGTTCGTTACGTATGAGTGCCAGACGGTCTGGTTCGATGGTCAGCCCAAACAGTTTTTCGCGATACTCTCGGATCGATGCGGGAAGTTTCTGGTCATCAATGTCTTCTTCGGTAATCGGGTAGTTGGCTGCTTTGATGCCGTATTGCATAGCCAAATACAGGCAGGTGGGGGTTTTTCCGCTACGTGACACGCCAATCAGAATGACATCCGCCTGATCATAGTACTTGATACGTGCGCCATCGTCGTTGTCGAGGGCGTAGTTGATGGCTTCGATGCGTTGATCGTAGCGTGAGTTTTCGGTGATGCGGGTACGGCCGACCTGATAAGAAGACTGGGTACCCAGTTCTTGTTCCAAAGGACCCAGAAAGGCAGCAAAAATGTCGATCATAAAGGCATTGCTGTTTGCGATAATGGCGCGAATTCTATCGTCGACGATGGTGTCGAAAATGATCGACTTCTCGCCATCTATGCGCGCCGCATTATTGATTTTCTCGGCGGTTTCCTCTGCCTTTTCGATGGAGTCGACGTAGGGAAGAGTTACTTTCTCGAAATTGATGTCTTCAAATCGGGCCAGCAGGCTGACTCCAAGTGCTTCCGAAGTAATACCGGTACCATCGGAAATGAAAAAGGCAGTGCGTTTTCGGCTCATGGTCAGTGATCGATCATTCATGTGGGTTTTGGAAGGGAAAAATGCAGTAATTCAGTTATCTAAATGCGACATTTTCTCACCTAAGCTAGCATAAAGTGGTATCATCCGCACTTCTTTTTCCAAGGGCCCGCCAGGGTCTGGTCGTGTATTACTTCGGGGGGAAATATCTTGCAGGATTACATTATCTGGTTCGACAAACTGGGCATGAACGATGTTGAGCGGGTAGGGGGTAAAAATGCATCCCTCGGAGAAATGATTGCGAATCTGGATTCGGCCGGTGTGCGGGTGCCCGGCGGGTTCGCAACCACAGCTGCGGCGTACCGTGAATTTCTTGCGACAGATGGTCTGGGAGACAGAATCAAGGCTGCGCTCGACGCACTGGATGTTAATGATGTGAATGCCTTGGCAGAGGCTGGCGCAAAGATTCGTTCCTGGGTCATGGAGATGCCTTTTCCGGCTGAGCTGGAGCGCACGCTGGAAGAAGCATTTAAGACCCTGCAGGCAGGAAACGATAACCTTGCGGTGGCTGTGCGTTCTTCTGCGACGGCCGAAGATCTTCCTGAGGCGTCATTTGCCGGTCAGCAGGAAACCTTTCTGAATGTATGTGGTATCGATGCAGTGAAACGCGCGGTGAAAGAGGTGTTTGCGTCGCTGTTTAATGATCGGGCAATTTCCTATCGCGTTCATCACGATTTCGATCACAGCGAAGTGGCCCTGTCGGCAGGTATTCAGAAAATGGTGCGTAGTGAATCTGCCTCAAGTGGCGTGATGTTCACGCTTGATACGGAGTCTGGCTTTCGCGATGTCGTATTTGTTACGTCGTCCTACGGCCTCGGAGAGACCGTTGTGCAGGGCGCCGTTAATCCCGACGAATTTTATGTCTACAAGCCCAGCTTTGCTGAAGGAAAGCCTGCGATTCTAAGGCGTAACCTGGGTAGCAAAGCGATTAAAATGGTCTACGGCGAGGGCGACAAACTGGTGGAAACCGTCAAAGTCGCTCCAGAGGAGCGTGGGCGTTTCTCGATCAGTGATGACGATGTTAATGAGTTGACGCGCCAGGCCCTGATTATCGAACAACACTATGGTCGCCCCATGGATATAGAGTGGGCGAAAGATGGTGATGACGGCTTACTCTATATTGTTCAGGCGCGACCCGAAACGGTAAAAAGCCGCGCCAGTGCTACCGTTTTGGAACGCTATCTGCTGAAAGAAACCGGCAAGGTGCTGGTGGAAGGGCGCAGTATTGGCCATAAAATCGGGGGTGGGCCGGTTCGGATTGTCGATAATATTGCCAATATGGACCAAGTGCAGGATGGTGATGTATTGGTGACAGACATGACCGACCCTGATTGGGAGCCTGTGATGAAACGCGCATCCGCCATCGTGACGGATCGTGGTGGCAGAACCTGTCATGCAGCGATCATCGCACGAGAGTTGGGCATCCCTGCGGTAGTTGGCTGTGGCGATGCGACCGACATACTACAGAATGGCCAAAAAGTGACGGTCTCCTGTGCGGAAGGCGATACCGGGTATATCTACGACGGCTTACTGGACTTTGAACTGAAGGAAAATACCGTCGATTCGATGCCGGATCTGCAATTTAAGATCATGATGAATGTGGGTAATCCGGATCGTGCCTTTGATTTTCAGGCACTGCCTAATGATGGCGTGGGTTTGGCGCGACTCGAGTTTATTATCAATCGCATGATTGGGGTGCACCCAAAAGCGCTGCTTAACTTTGATGCGTTGCCCAAAGAGGTAAAAGAGACGGTTGAAAAGCGTATTAGCGGCTATGCCTCCCCTGTTGATTTTTATATCGACAAGCTTGTGGAGGGGATTTCCACCTTGGCCGCGGCGTTCTACCCCAAGCGCGTGATTGTGAGGTTGTCCGACTTCAAATCCAACGAGTATGCAAACCTGATTGGCGGAACCCTGTACGAGCCCGATGAAGAAAATCCGATGCTGGGATTCCGTGGGGCATCTCGTTATATCAGCGAAACATTCCGGGACTGTTTCTATCTCGAGTGCGAAGCCTTAAAGCGGGTTCGTAATGAAATGGGCTTTACCAATGTTGAAATCATGGTGCCCTTCGTGCGCACAGTTGGCGAAGCGAAGCAGGTGGTTGAGTTACTCGAGAGCAAAGGGCTCAAGCGTGGAGAAAATGATCTCAAAGTCATCATGATGTGTGAGTTACCTGCTAATGCTTTGTTGGCGGATGAGTTTCTCGAATACTTTGATGGCTTCTCAATTGGCTCGAACGACTTGACCCAACTCACACTGGGGCTGGACCGAGACTCCGGTATTATTGCCCACCTGTTTGATGAGCGGAATGACGCGGTACGCAAGTTGCTGGCCAACGCCATTGAGGCCTGTAACAAGGCAGGAAAGTATGTAGGAATATGCGGACAGGGCCCGTCTGACCATCCTGATTTGGCAAAATGGTTGATGGAAAAAGGCATTGATAGTGTCTCACTGAACCCCGATTCAGTGTTGGATACTTGGTTTTTCCTTGCCGATGAACAAACACAGCAGTAACGAAAAAGGAGAAGGCCTGTGGAAAACAGCAAGCTGATTACACCAGATCTCTGTGATGCATTTCCTGAGGTAGACGTGGTTTCACCGATGTTTCGCAACTACGGTGGTGTAAAGAATTTCGGCGGAGAAATAGTGACCGTAAAATGCTTCGAGGATAACTCCATCGTAAAGGAGCAGGTAGGGTTGCCGGGCAAGGGCAGAGTGATTGTGGTAGACGGCGGTGGGTCGATGCGCAACGCACTGCTGGGAGATATGCTGGCCGAAAAGGCGGCGGAAAATGGCTGGGCGGGCCTTATAATTTACGGTTGCATTCGTGATGTGGACGCCATTGGTGAAACCCGCCTGGGAGTTCAGGCATTAGGTACGCATCCACGTAAAACCGAT
>JBFHUL010000047.1:0-25840 GCA_041590075.1 Oleiphilaceae bacterium | reverse complement strand
CCCGACACAGGCGCCAAGTACTTCGTCGAGTATCCCCAACAAATCAAATTGCTGGGTATCAGTTTCAATACCACCGGCCCGGGTGGTATCTCGCTGGGTGGCGAATACAGCTTTAAGAAAGATGTACCTCTACAGCTGAACTCGCCCGATCTCGTAGCGGGCGCTTTGGCCAATGCCTACAGTGGTAATGACGTCGTTTACTCTCCGGTGTTTCAAGACCGAGTTGAAGCGAATGAAAATGGTAACTACGCAACGTTAGGCGATGCCGGTGCGCAAGGTTTCTATGGCGCCATACAGAAAGGTTACGACCTTTATGATGTGTCGCAGCTGCAGTTTACGGGCATTAAATTTGTCGATCAGTTCATGGGCGCCAGTCGTTTGGCGCTGGTGGGTGAAATCGGTGGTACCTACGTACACGACTTGCCCGACAAGGATCAGATACGTTACGGCAGGTTTGACCAGACCAGCTTCGGTTTAACTGCTGACTATGCCGGTGATGGCGAGAATCTGAACGCGTGTCAGGCCATTAACGTGGTGGGTGAATGTAACCAGGATGGTTATGTTACGTCATTTTCCTGGGGGTATCGCGCCCGTGCAGCGCTCGTTTATAACGACGTGTTTGCCGGTGTTAACCTCACGCCTCAACTGGCTCTTTCACATGACGTGAAAGGTCACGCGCCCGCACCGGGAGCCAACTTTATTGAAGGGCGAAAGTCCGTCGGTTTGTCCGTAAAAGCGGAATATCTAAACCAGTATTCGGCGAACCTTGGTTATACCACTTATTTTGGGGGTGAACCCTATAACGCCATTGTAGATCGGGACAATGTGGCATTAAGTGTTTCCTACTCATTCTAACATCCAGTTGTAGCTCGGTTTTACGAGGTGGTTTAAATGAAATTAATTAAAACAATGTGTGCTATTGGCGTGGTGGCCGCGGGGATGTCCGCCGGAAACGTCGTGGCAAAAGTATCTCAGGATGAGGCCGCAAAATTAGGGAACGAATTTACCCCGGTCGGGGCCATCAAAGCAGGTAATGCGGAGGGTACGATTCCGGAGTGGACGGGTGGTATGAAAGAAGCGCCCGCTGGTTACGTCTCAGGCAAGCCGTATGTGGACCCCTATGCGGGTGAAACGCCTAAGTTCGTGATCACGAAAGACAATATGGCGCAGTATGCCGAAAAGCTTTCTGATGGGCAGAAAGCGATGTTATCGACCTACGCGACCTACACCATGCCGGTGTATGAAACGCATCGAAACATTGCCTACTCAGATGAGTTGGCGGAGTATGCCAAGATCAATGCTACCAATGCCGAAATGATAGATGGCGGCAACGGCCTGAAAAATGTTGTAGGGGTGACGCCATTTCCTATTCCCCAAAGCGGGCTGGAAGTCGTGTGGAACCATATCATGCGCTTCCGGGGTGGTTCTTTGGAGCGCACCTACGCGCAAGTAACGCCGATGGAAAATGGCAGTTACACGCCGGTTAAGTTTTACGAGGAGTATTCACGTCGTTTTCGTCTGACCGACTTTGAAACCAACAAAGACGACAACGTCATGTTTTACTTCAAGCAGGTTGTTACGGCACCCGCGCGTTTGGCCGGTAATGTTCTGTTGGTACACGAAACCATCGACCAGGTGAAAGAGCCTCGCCGCGCCTGGATCTATAACGCCGGTCAGCGTCGTGTGAGACGTGCACCGCAGGTAGGTTATGATGGGCCGGGTACGGCGTCTGATGGTCTGCGTACCTCAGATAACTTCGATATGTATAACGGCGCACCTGATCGTTATGATTGGAAGCTGGTGGGCAGGCAAGAATTATTTGTGCCTTACAACTCCTACAAGCTGGACGATAAATCACTGAGCTATGACGATTTGGTTAAACCCGGTCATATCAACAGTGATTACACGCGCTATGAGTTGCACCGTGTCTGGAAAGTGGAAGCAACCCTCAAGCCCGGTCAGCGTCATATTTATTCCAAGCGGATACTGTATGTGGATGAAGATAGCTGGGCCATTCTGGTTGCCGACCATTTCGACGGACGTGGTGAAATGTGGCGTCATGCCGAAGCGCATAACAAGTACTTCTACGACATTGGGGTGACTTTCACAACCGTCGAGTCTGTACATGATTTGTTATCTGGCCGCTATATTTCCGCGGGCTTGGCGAACGAAGAGCCTGCGCGCTATGTGTTTGGCAAAGAGTTCAGCAGCAAGGACTTCACGCCCGCCGCACTGCGACGAGCTGGCCGCCGCTAACTGGACGAACCGTTCCGAAAAACGCCCCAATGGGGCGTTTTTTTTGTCTGGAATTTACCCCTGTTCTGTTGGGATTCCTTCCCGTTAAATCAACGCTGGCTGAGCCTCAGGGGCGCGGGGAAGTAAGTGCTAGGTATGCTGCCGATAGGGAGCATAGGGTGCGCTTCAGCCCATACTTAAAGTGAAGGCAGCGTTGTACTGCCTTCGAATGAGCGCCTTACCTGTCAGTTGGCACCATATTCTTTCTTCAATTGATCCAGTAATGCATCTTTACGTGTCCATAGTGCGTTTAACCATTCCTGAAACGCTGCTTTGAACTCGGCATCCTGTGCGTAATCCTTGCCTAGAAACTGCTTGGGTATTTCAAGTTGTTCTACCTTGACGATGACCTTGTTGATTCGTCCGCAGCACAAATCCCACATGCCATGTTTCTGATCCGGATACACAATGGTGATATCCAGCATGGTATGCATGCGTTCCCCCATACTTCCCAGTACGAAGGCGGCGCCCCCGGCTTTTGGTTTTAAGAGATGCTTATAGGGAGATTGCTGTTTACGATGTTTTTCGGCTGTGAAGCGAGTGCCTTCAAGAAAGTTGAATACCGAAACGGGAGTATCTTTGAATTTTTCACAGGCCTTGCGCGTTGTGGCTAGGTCTTTGCCTGCCAATTGTGGGTTACGACGAACCTCCTCGGCGCTGTAGCGTTTCATAAAAGGAAAGTCGAGCGCCCACCAGCATAAGCCAATAAAAGGTACCCAGATAAGCTCCTGTTTCAGGAAAAACTTGAGCATGGGAATGCGACGGTTCAGAATTTTTTGGGTGATGGGAATATCGGCCCAGCTCTGATGATTACAATTGACCAGATACCATTGGTCGCGCCGTAAGCCTTCGACGCCCTCTACCTGCCAGTCGACGCGGTGAAAGAGCGTAAACAGCAGGCTATTAAATGCCACCCAGGTATTGGCCATGCCGATGGCGGCTTTGGTCGCAGTAATGCGGATGAGTTTGAATGGAAAGATCAGCTTGAGTATGGCTGCCAGAAGAAGGGGTGGGAACCAGAACAGGGTGTTGATAATGATCAGTATAGCGACAATCAGGCCTTTAAGTGGGCCGGGTATAAAGTGCAGCATGTAAATCCCCGTTAGATATTTTGCACAAAGTCTATCTACAGGTTTGCCATGATTCAATCATACAGCGAACAAGTGTAAGCTTAGCTGGCCGGAATGTCTTGCCCCCCGCCCAAACGCTCTTGAATACGCTGCGCCTGCGCCTCTGACTTTTCTTTTATTTCGGGTGTGATGTGTTGCGAGACGGTTGCAATAGCCGCTGCAAGGACCGTCATGTCGTCTGAAAATCCAAGTACTGGAGTCGGATCGGGGATACCATCGATGGTGCTCAGAAAATAACCGAGGCTGCCGAGAATGACACCGCGACACCACAGTGGCGTTTCGGGCGCTTTGAGGGTGTTGAAAAGAATGAATACCCGATATAACAGCTCATGTCCGAGGACGGAGCAGTAGCTGCGTATTTTCTTAAGCAGTTTATATTTACTAAGGCCTTGTTGCATGGTGTTACTCGCCGAAGGTGGGGCTGAGGGTTTGTTCCTGATTGGCAAACACCAAGCCCAGATTGTCTTCGTGAATCCAGATCATGTTGATCACCCTGCCAGGTGTTGAATCGGTGCTGCTGCCCGTGCCTTGTGTGCTGACAAATCCCTCAAGGCGCAGGGTGCGGTCATACAGCTCATCGAACTCGATTTCAATCTTACCGCCATTCAGGATGCAACTGGAACTATTGACCGGGCCCGGGTTCGATCCCACGGGGGCAACCCAGTCTTCCGGTTCGCTCAGGGTGTTTTCTGTCGTATCGTGATCAAGGCGTACGGCACTGAACTGTAGGGTGGCATTACAGTCTATCTGCGCGGGATCGCCGGGTTGACGATCATTGATCGTGAGCAGAGAGTTGTTCAAGGTGAACGCGAAGTTCAGCATATTCTCGAACCCAATGCTGTTGCCCTGTAAGCGGTAGCTTTCACCGCTGAAAATGGGTTCTGCAGAGGATGGGCGCATCTGGGTTGCGACGATGAGCCCTCGCCCCCGGTTATCGTTCTTGGTGGAGAAGGCCAAGTGGCGACCATCCTCTGAGCTGTGTCCGCGATTCTCGGTGCCGGGGTCCAATCCCAACAGGCCTTGAGTGAAGAAATTTCCTTCGGGAAATTCCTGTGTTGCTTCGAGCGTAGAGACAAGATAAAAGTCGCGATCGCCCAGGCCTTGTGTGGTGCTGCTCATCACGGGGTTGATCGCGTTGTTTGCGCCGCGAGAGGTTGTATAGGTCGTCACATTACTCTCGAAAAAGTCATTGCTGACAGCATCCCAGTTATACGTTTCGGCGAAAATTTCGAGCAGCTTCCCGCCCTGGTCCAGTTGTACTGAATACGCAACAACGCCGTAGTCTTTGCCGTTGATGTCGCTTCTTGAAAACGCCTCAGTCGTCTCCTGACCATGGATTTCCCAGCTGAACAGGTTGAGAGCTTCCTGCTGATCGCCCCGGGTAAAAATTCCACTTGGGGAGTTGTTATCGAAGCGGCCGCCACGGCTGTAATTCGAAGCCATCAACCAGGTGGGCGATGCATCGTATTCGCGTTCCTGATCCGAGCTGGTGTTGTCGGTGCTGGTATCGGGTTCGAAGTCATTGGCTTTATAGAGCAGCGAGAACATGGGCGAAAACGACCAGCCTACGGTGCGCTCGTCGTTGATGGTTTGCAGTATGTTTCGGTCATTCAGCAGGAAGCCCTCCGTGTTCAGAAAGGTATCGCTGGTGCTGAAGCCAAAGCTGTTGAGTTCGTCATTCAGCTCAAAATTGGTGTTGCCGTTTTCGTTGATGAGCAGCGTGCTGCGTTCAAACGGGATGTCGGCACTGATCGAATCCCGGCGTATGTCCAATAAACTGGTGTTTTGGTTAAGCGCGGGGTAAGCGGGAAACGGGCCGTCGAGCTCATCTGCACTTACAATGCGAGAATTGGCAATCGACAGCAACACTTCCTTCTGACTATTAACAGGGGCGGGGCGGTAATCGTTCATTTGGAACCCCAGCCATACCGAATTGTGATCGACATTATAGTTAAGTCGTGTGCGAATATTGCCGTCTGTGATGGTGAAGGGGCGCGGTGTGCCCTTTGCAATGGGTGAGCTCGTTTCAGTGATCGAGCGCATCATGGCTTCAATATGCAGAGTGAGGTCCCTTTGGCTTTCGAGGGTGGCCAGCGCACTGGCAATATTCTGATTACTTTCAATCTCGATCTCATAGTTCTGGATCATCCTGCTGGCGTTGGCAACAACGGCCGCCTTGGCTTGAATTTGATTAGTGCAATTGTCTTCGGATTGGCACTCTCTTAAGGCTTGTAACTGTTCAGGGCTATTGATTTGATCAAAGAGCTTTTTCAGCACAAAGTGCGATCCGACATTCACAACAATCGGATTGCTTTCATTGCCGGTAGAGTAGAGCGGAGCGTATAGAATTTCATTGCGTGTGAGCCTGACCCGGATAACCAGATTGGCCTGTTCAATCAATAACTCTTTGAACCAGATTTCATAGCCGTCGCGCCCGCGCGGTTTGATCACTTCGAACTCAGGTACATTGCCACCTGAAATTTCTCTGAAATTTTCGTCGAGTTCAATGATGGAAATGGCGGTTTCCGGTAAATCATTGCGTTCGACTAATCCTTCGAGGGCGTAGGCGCGTTGTGGGCCGAGGAGATGGAACAACTCTGTCTGCCAGCTCACCAGCATTTCATCGGTTGCTTCGATGCGCAGTGCTACTTTTTCAGCAGGCTCAACGCTGTCTCTGCCTCCGCTCCCGGCGCCATTGCCACTGGGCTGACCGCCGCCAGTCGTTCCTGTTCCGCACGCGCTCAACAATAGCGTGCCAAAAAGTATCAGAACCGAGTAGAGCTGTGTTGTTGCCTGCAAGCCGATAATCCTTACGAAGGTGAATTCGGAGCCGTGAGTAGGCTACGCAAAAAAATATTGGGTGAAGACGAATAATGTAATGGATTAGCTCTGGCTGGAGAAGTGCTATACGACTATTTTGTGAACTGCGCTTCTGCTTTCGCTTGGGTCAGGCTTCCCCCGGTGTGCGTGTGCCAAGCGATGACTGCGTCCAGCCTGGCAAGCAGTATGTCGATGTGTGCTTGCGTATACTCGCCCTGCTTGAGCGCGTGCTCGGCTGCTTTGGCTGCCGTGCGCAGTTGCGGTACCCCGCAGTACTGGCAAGCGCCATGCAGGTGATGAATGCTGGCTTCAAGTGTTTTCCAATCTTCCTGCTCGGCGAGCGAAGCGATGTTTTGGCGTTCTGCCGGCAGTGAGTGACAGAATTTTTCCAGCATTTCCATAGCCAGCGTTCGGTTGCCATTACTGAGATGGATACTTTCAGTGATGTCGACCGGAGCTTCGTTGTCGGGCAGTTGAGAAGGTGAGGCAGCTGCTTCGGATTGCGGTGGAGCTGGGGGCGGTTCCTGAAAGTCGGGGATGCACTGCTTGAGACACGTTATTAACTTGTTCTCGTCAATGGGTTTGGTAATCAGTCCATCAAACCCCTGCTGCAGGTATTCGGCTTGTTCTTCGGGGAGCGCATAAGCCGTGAGCGCCATAATCGGCGCTTTGGCATAGTGCTTAATTTCGCGGATCTTCTTCATAGCCGCCACGCCGTCCATTCCGGGCATCTGAATATCCATTAGTATCAGCGAATAGCGGTGATGCAGGCATTTTTCGCAGGCGGTAAAACCATCTTGAGCAAGATGATAGTGAATGGAAAGCTCTTCCATGAGGGCGGCAACAAGACGCAAGTTGATTTCGTTGTCGTCGACGATCAGCACCGTATCGGCACAAGGTGAGGGCGCGCGATCGGGTGTGAGCGAAGGCTGCTCCGATGCAGGCGGCAGGGCGCGTTTTCCAGCAAGCACGTCTTTTATGCCATGGTAAAACCGTTTTTGCGTGAGCGGTTTTACCATATGTGCGCCTGCATGCTGCAATGCCGGTACGCTGTACTCTTCGAGCGTGGGAGTGATCAGTACGGTCAGTATCCCTTGTTGTTGCCAGTGTGCCAGTTTCCGGGCGGTATCTGTGGCGCGTAATTCCATGGCGTCGAGACTAAGCAGGCAGAGGGCGTTTGCGGCATCAAAATGCTCCTGTTTGAGCTGCTCATCAAGCTCCCCTAAGGATTCAACAAAGCTGACCGCAGCACCGGTGTCGTCCAGAAGGTGTGTGAGTGCGGTGCGCGGGGTTTCCTGATGTTCGATGCACAATACGCGCTTGCCGCGCAGACTTGGCGCCTCGATCCGCTCTGCCTGATTAGCTTGGGGGATAACAATCGGTAAGGTGAACCAGAAAGTAGAGCCCTTGCCCAGGTCGCTTTCAAAACCAATATCGCCTTCCATCTGTTCGATGAGCTTTTTGGAAATGGCCAGGCCGAGACCGGTGCCGCCAAAATTGCGCGCGGTTGAGGCATCAGCCTGAGAAAAAGCATTAAAAATAGAATGTTGCTGCGCGCGTGATAGCCCCACCCCCGTATCACTCACGGCCACTTTGATGCAGTCTTCGTTAGCCAGATGAGGGTGTTCATCGAGCATAACGCGGACCACGACTTCGCCGGAGTGCGTGAACTTGATGGCGTTATTCAGCAAGTTGGTGATGACTTGTTTGATGCGCAACGAGTCACCCACAATCTGCGCCGGGACATCACGATAATGCAGATGCACCAGTTCCAGACCTTTCAGGTGTGCGGTGGGTGCCAGCATGCTGATCACGTCTTCAATAAGTTCTCTTACATCAATACGCCCGGTATCCAGCAATAGTTTGCCAGCTTCGATTTTAGAAAAGTCGAGTATATCGTTGATGATCAGTAACAGGATTTCGGAAGACTTGCGTATGGTTGTCAGGTGGTCTTTCTGACGCTGGCTCAGGGGGCTTTTGAGCAAGAGGTTGGTAAAGCCGATAATGCCGTTGAGCGGGGTGCGAATCTCGTGACTCATGTTGGCCAGAAATTCGGTCTTGGCCCGATTCGCAGTAACCGCCTGCTTGCGGGCAAGGTCCAATTCCACGTTCTGTATTTCGATGGTTTCGAGGGTTTCCCGCAGGTCTTCCGTGGTTTGCTGGATCTCTTTACTCATATCCTGCTGGATGAGATGTAATTGCCGGGCCAATTGATGCAGTTGTGCGGCCAGACGCTCGTATTCCGGGCTGGGTTGTGTTTCGGGCGTCACCTCCAGATCACCGCGGGCTATCGCGTCGGCATGTTGTGAGATCTGTTCCAGCGGCACAATCAATATACGCTGGAGATAACGCGCCAGCAGCCAGGCGGCCAGTAAGCCCAGCACCCAGTAGAGAGCGATGACTTTATCGACCGGCCCCAAGTGGGGCGGGTCGATGCTCAGGATTAGCCAGCCAGCGGGCAGGCTTTCGGGTGTTGAGGGCGTCGGTGTTTGCTTGTGAATCGGGATAATATACTGCCAGTGATCCCGGGCCGGGACCATGAGGCGTTGAGAAACAGGGAAATCCTCAGGGTTACGGCTTTTGGGGACGACATTCCCCTGATGAAACAGCACGCCCCCTTCGGATGTTAATACTGATATGGAGCGCAGCAGGGGATGTGCCATCAACACATTGATCTGGCTTCCTATCCGCAGCTGCTGTTCACCTGACGCGCCGTGACGTAGCTGATTTTGCAGCGCAAAACTCAGGTCATCAAGCCGACCTTGGAGGAGCTCAATGCGGTCATGCCGGTTGGATTGCGATGCCTGCCAGGAAAGTAACGCAAGCAGTAAGCTCATGCCGATCATACATGCAATGAGTACGCGATGTTTGAGGGCGAGGCGATTCATGGCGTTACGTTTCGGAGGCCTGCTGGATTGGAGTTAAGCCGGATATTATCAGGTAATCCCGTATGACTCAGTGTATCATTGCGCATTCGTTTAAAATATCACGGCTGAGGGCCGGCAATCGCGAATTCAAGTAGGTATGACATGACGTTTCCGACGATTGAAGACTATGTTGGCAATACGCCATTGGTGCGTTTGCAACGCTTACCTGGCGACACCACGAATACCATTCTGGTGAAGCTGGAAGGCAATAACCCGGCAGGCTCGGTCAAGGACCGTCCCGCCATGAGCATGATTCAGCAAGCCGAAGCGCGGGGCCAGATAAAACCCGGCGATACGCTGATTGAAGCAACCAGTGGTAACACCGGTATTGCCCTCGCGATGGCTGCAGCGATCAAGGGTTACAAAATGATTCTGATCATGCCCGACAACATGAGTGCCGAGCGCAAAGCGTCTATGGCAGCCTATGGTGCGCAACTGATTCATGTCACCCGGGAACAGAGTATGGAAGGCGCGCGGGATCTGGCCAAGAAAATGGAGGCCGAAGGAAAAGGCATCGTTCTCGATCAGTTTGGCAATCAGGATAACCCTCGTGCGCATTATATGGGAACGGGCCCGGAGATCTGGCGACAGACTGAAGGCAAGGTGACACACTTCGTTAGCTCCATGGGCACTACCGGTACGATCATGGGCGTTTCTCGCTATTTGAAAGAGCAGAATCCCGCGGTACAAATTGTGGGTTTGCAGCCTGTAGAAGGCGCCTCGATTCCCGGCATCCGGCGTTGGCCGGAGGCGTATCTGCCCAGTATTTTTGATGCCAGTCGGGTGGATCAGGTGATTGATATGGGGCAGGAAGAAGCCGAAGCCACCATGAAGGCGCTGGCCGCCCGTGAAGGCATTTTTTGTGGCGTGTCTTCTGGCGGGGCAGTGGCGGGTGCGCTGCGGCTTTCCCAGCAGCTTGAAAATGCCGTGATCGTCGCCATTATTTGCGATCGCGGTGATCGCTACCTCTCTACGGGCGTATTCAACTAGCGCCCGGATGATGCCCCGAACGCATCATTTCTTTTCTCGCAAAAGCAGTAATCAGGAACAACATGGCCAGAAGACGCAGGAAACAACTTCCACAGGAGCCCATTCAGTGTGATATCGAAAGCTTGAGTCACGAAGGGCGAGGTATCGCCAAGTGCGACGGCAAGACACAGTTTGTCGATGCCGCGCTGCCCGGTGAACAGGTGATGGCGCAATATGTAGAACGCCGTGCTAAGTTCGATGAGCTGAAAACCATAGAGGTGCTGCAGGCATCTCCGGATCGTGTGACGCCACCGTGTAAGCACGCAGAAATGTGTGGCGGATGCAGTTTGCAGCATATGGACAGCGATGCCCAGATTACGTTCAAGCAAAGCGTGTTGGCGGAGCATTTCAGGCATTTCGGTAATCTGGAACCTGAACAGTGGATGCCTCCCATGCGGGGGCCAACCCAGGGTTACCGAGGCAAAGCGCGCCTGGGGGTCCGCTATGTGAGCAAGCGTGAGGAGGTGCTGGTGGGCTTTCGGGAGAAGCGCAGCGCCTTTATCGCAGATATTGAATCCTGCTACATTCTGGACGCACGATTGGGTAATAAACTGATGGCTCTGCGTAAACTGGTGGCAGGGTTGAGTATTTATCGTGCGTTGCCGCAATTTGAAGTGGCAATTGGCGACGAGCAGGTGGCCTTGGTGGTGCGCCATATGGAGCCTCTGACTGAAGATGACTTGCAGCAGCTAAAGACATTTGGCCGCGAGCAGGGATTCGATGTTTATTTGCAGCCCAAGGGACCCAATACTGTGCATAAACTGTGGCCGGAGGGTGGTGAGGACAGACTGTATTATTCCCTGCCCGTCAGCGAATCCGCTACGGCGGAGCAGGTGCGGCTCGCATTTCACCCTATGGACTTTACACAGGTGAATGCAGAGATTAACCGGCAGATGGTGCCGAGAGCATTGGACTGGCTGGATTTGCAGCCGGAGGATAGGGTGCTCGATCTGTTCTGTGGATTAGGCAACTTTACCATGCCGCTTGCCAAACGAGCTGGCCACGTGATTGGCGTTGAGGGCGACGAAGCCATGGTCAAGCGGGGGCGTGAAAATGCCACTTTGAACGGGCTCGAAAATGTGGAGTTTTATGGCGCGAATCTGCAGGCTGACTTCACGCAGGAAGCCTGGGCGAAAGAAGGCTTCGACAAAATCCTGATCGATCCGCCGCGTTCCGGCGCACTGGATGTGGTGAATTACCTGCCCGCGTTTGGCGCCCGGCGTCTGGTTTATGTATCCTGTAACCCCGCCACACTGGCCCGCGATGCCGGCGTGCTGGTGGAGAAGGGATATCGCCTGGTGAAGGCGGGTGTGATGGATATGTTTCCGCACACGGCCCACGTGGAATCCATTGCCTTGTTTGAGGCCAAGTAAAAGACGCCCGTACCGCGCGCGTCAGGTATCCAGATTCAGGTAGCAGGAATGGTCAAGGTACGCGAAGACTACATTGCCAATGCCGACGGAGAAGAGGGCATTGAGCGCTGGCTGCAGAATATTTCCCAGTGCACAGACTTTGAAGATATCAATGAAGTCCGTCGTGCCTGTCAAACCAGTATGGAGGTTGAAGCCAGGGCCGTAGCGGAAGATCGTATCTGGGCCAGGGACCACAGTAGCTTCAAGATTGGCCTTGAAATGGCGCAGATTCTGGTTGAGCTGGAACTGGATCAGCGCGCCATTATTGCCGCTATCCTGTATCGGGGCGTGCGTGAGGGTAAAGTCAGTATCGACGTCATCCGTAAGGAATTTGGTGAGGAGGTGGCGCGCCTGATCGAAGGCGTGGCGCAGATGGCTGCGATTTCGGCCACACATCGTCCGTTCAAAGGCGCGGTGCTGGGTCAAACACAGGGGCAAATCGATAACGTCCGCAAGATGCTGGTCACGATGATCGACGATGTGCGGGTTGTATTGATCAAGCTTGCCGAACGTACCTGTGCCATACGGGCGGTGAAGACGGCCAAACCTGCAAAACGTCAGCGTGTGGCGCAAGAGGTGTTTGATATTTATGCACCGCTCGCGCACCGTCTTGGTATCGGTTACATCAAGTGGGAGTTGGAAGACCTCTCGTTCCGGTATTTACATGGTTCGGCCTATAAAAAGATCGCTAAATTGCTGGACGAGCGCCGGCTCGATCGCGATGAATTCATCCGCAGAGTGACTGATCGCATCAAGCTAGAGCTTGAGAACGCGCACATCGACGGTGAAGTGGCCGGTCGCAGCAAGCATATTTACAGTATTTGGCGCAAAATGCGCCGCAAAAATCTGGACTTCTCCGAGATATACGACATTCGCGCCTTCCGCGTGCTGGTCCCGTCGGTACCCGACTGTTACGCCGCGCTTGGGGTCGTACATGGCTTGTGGCGGCATATTCCCTATGAGTTCGATGACTACATTGCCAACCCCAAGGAAAACGGCTATCGCTCTCTGCATACCGCGGTGATTGGGCCGGAGGGCAAAGTGATGGAGGTGCAGATTCGTACCTTTGACATGCACGAAGAAGCCGAGTTGGGCGTATGTGCGCATTGGCGCTACAAAGGGACGGATACCAAATCCCGTTCTACCAGCTACGAAGAGAAAATCAACTGGCTGCGCCAAGTTCTGGAGTGGCAGGAAGAAGTGGGCGATGTGTCGGAGATTGCACACCAGCTGAGCGCAGATGTCGGTGCCGATCGTATCTATGTGTTTACGCCCGACGGTCATGTGGTGGATCTGCCCAGTGGTGCGACACCTGTTGATTTTGCCTACCGAGTGCATACCGAAGTAGGGCATGCGTGCCGGGGCGCCAAGGTAAACGGCCGTATTGTGCCGTTGACCTATCCCCTTCGAACCGGCGAGCAGGTGCAGATACTCACGTCCAATCATCCTGCGCCGAGCCGTGACTGGCTGAATCCCAGCCTTGGCTACATTCAAACCTCCCGTTCAAGGGCGAAAGTCGTGCATTGGTTCAAAATGCAGGACCGCGATCAGAATATTGTGGATGGCCGGGCCATTCTTGAGGATGAATTCCGTCGTTTATCGATCGGCGAAATAGGTTTCCGCGAGTTGGCGGTGCGCAGCAATTACAAAACGCCCGACGATATGTTTGCCGCCATCGGTGCTGGCGATCTCAAACCCACGCACGTGGCACACATTGCACAGAAATTGTTGCAGCCCAAAGAGCAGCAACTCGATCTGCGCCTCAGCACGCCCAAGGCAGAACAGCAGCAGCTTGATCAGGGGCGCGATGACATACGCATTAAAGGCGTAGGGCGTCTGCTCACAAATATCGCCCATTGCTGCAACCCTGTTCCCGGCGATCCCATCGTGGGATACATCACCGTTGGTCGTGGCGTCTCGATTCACCGGCAAGATTGTATGAATGTCTTGCAGCTCGAAGACATGGAGCCCAATCGTATTATTGAGGTTTCATGGGGGCTGGCACCGGATGCCCTGTACAGTGTGACGATAGAAATACAGGCCTACGATCGGGAAGGGCTTTTGCGCGACATCACAACCGTACTTGCGAACGAAAAAGTCAACCTGACCAGCGTGAACACTCACTCCGACGAGCAGGAGAATATTGCGACGATTTCTATCGTAATGGAGGTCTCTTCGCTCGAGGACCTGGGCAAGGTATTGGCCAAACTCAAGCAACTTCCCAACGTAATTGAAGCGCGGCGTAAACGTAATGGATGAACAGCAAAACAACACACAAGGTAAGCCTTCACCGCCATATAGCCTCGACGATTTGCGCTATCTCATGGCGCGTCTGCGTGACCCTCAGCATGGCTGCCCTTGGGATCTGAAGCAGGACTTTGCCAGTATTGTGCATCACACCCTCGAAGAGGCGTATGAGGTCGCCGATGCAATAGAGCGGGGGCATAAGGAGGATCTGAAAGACGAGCTGGGTGACTTGCTGTTTCAGGTGATTTTCTATGCCCAACTGGGTGCAGAAGAGGGAAGTTTTGATTTCGATGGCGTGGTTGATAACGTGGTACAGAAACTGGTGCGCCGCCACCCGCATGTTTTTCCTGACGGTGATTTACGCGCCTACTTTCCGGAAGGCACGCATTTTTCCGATGAAGACATCAAGCAGCAGTGGGAGCGAATCAAGCAGCAGGAGCGCGCACTTAAAAAACAGCATGAGAATGCTGCGAGCGCCAAGCCTGCCAGTCTCCTCGGCGATATCCCGAACAATCTTCCTGCCCTGAATCGGGCTGAAAAGCTGCAACGCCGGGCGGCGCAGCACGGCTTCGACTGGCCGGACCTGCCGCCGGTATTTGCCAAGGTGGAAGAAGAATTGCAGGAACTCAAGGATGAAGTTGATGCCGCCCAAGGTGACTTTCGGGCCCCTGAGGTACATGCTCGACTGGTGGATGAAATGGGCGACCTGTTGTTCTGCTGCGTAAACCTGTCACGCTTTCTGAAGGTGTCTCCGGATGAAGCCTTGAGGGCCACCAATCAAAAGTTCATGACGCGCTTCGCCTACATCGAAACGCAGTTGCAGGCGGCCGGTAAGCACATTGATGCGGTGTCGCTGGCTGAACTGGACCGTCTCTGGGACGAAGCCAAGCTCGCCAGCAGCTGATTACTCTTCGCTGAAGTCGTAATTCATCTCGGTGGTGGGCGCCTGCAGGTAGTAGCCCTGAATGTAGTTCACGCCGGCCTGCCAGAGTGTAGACAGCAAGGAAGCACTTTCTACCAAAGGCACAATGGTCAACTTGCTCATGGCCTGCAGATTCTGAATCATTTCCTTGGCATTTTCTTTCTCGGTTTCACCCTTTTGCATATCCTGAGTGAAACTGCCCTCGAGTTTGATGTACTCCGGGTCGAGATGTTTCAGCAAATTAAATGGATTGAGTGCCAGGCCAAATTGATTCACGGAGAGTTTGCAATGCAGGGTCTTGATGCCCTTGGCAAACTCTTTGACCTGTTTCAGGTAGGTGATGGCATTCGACTCGGAGATCTGGAATATCAGGGAGTCGCCGGGCAGTCGTGCTGCTTGCAGTGCCACATTCAGCCATGAGCTGAAGTCCTTGTCCTGAATCGTTTCTGCCGTGAGGTTGATGAAGAGCTTGGTGTCGTGCCCTTTAGAGCGATGCTCACTCAAATGCTTGATGGTTTGCAGAATCACCCACTTGTCGATTTTGTTCGCCATGGTGGTCGGGCCGCTGGGTGGTAGAAAGTCGTAGGGAGACACTTCTTCACCCTTCTCATTAATCATGCGTACAAACGCCTCATAATGTTCTTCGCTTTCCCCTCGCAGCGCGATGATTGGCTGGAACAGCAGTTTAAACTGATCCTGATCGAGAGCTTCTTCAATGAGTTGGGTGGCAATATCATGATCTTCCAGAGGGCTGTCTTTCTTCGGCTTGTAGAGCTGCACGCCGTTGCCTTTTTCGTGACCATCCTCTTCTCTGACGTCTTCGGCCGCGATTTGCGCGCGACTCAGAATGTCTTTGATGTTAGGCGCATTGTCGGTAATGAGGGTGGCCCCGATGCTGAGGGTGATCTGTAGCGTGCGGCCCTCAACCTCGAATAAGTGGTCTTCTATTTTGCTCCGATAGCTGTTGCCCAGTTCCAGTGCCTGATCGCCATTCTGCGCGGGTGCGATGATGCCGAACACGTCATCACTCAGGCGTGCCAGAGTCCAGTTTTCCTCGGTGTTTTCCTGCAGTGTGTGGGCCAGATCGCGCAGCACCAGGTCGGCATCGGCAATTCCGAGGTCGGCCTTGATTTGTTGAAAATCATCAATGGCCATATACAGGACAGTAAACTGCTGTTTGTTTTTCAGCGCGGTTTCTTTGGCGGCGTGTAACTGTTCCATGAAATACTGGCGGTTATAGAGCCCGGTCAGTAGATCCATTTGGCTCATTTGCTTGAGTTTTTCCTGCAGCTCGGCGTTATCCTCTTCCGGGCGCAGCACAATTTGCAGGCATCGCTCGCCGTCATAACTGGCTTCAGATAAACTCATTTGTACCGGGATCTCGGTATCGTCTTCGCGCACAGACTTCATGGGAACGCCTTCCAGGGCTTCATTCCCCTCGCGTTCAAAGAAGTTCTTGCTGAGGTCTTTGAATTTCTCCTGCGACTCGCGATCCAGAGTGTCGAGCACGGGAATGCAAATCATCTCATCGATATCGTCATACCCCAGAAAGCTGAGATAAGAGCTGTTTGCATAGATATGCATACCGTCGTTGATATAAGCGATGGCGTCTTTGGAGCTGTCCAGAAGCAGTTCGCAGCGCTGTTCGATGTCGCGTATCTGTACTTCCATCATTCGCAAGCGTTTACGCTGCTTCAGATTGTCAACTTCACGCTTTACCACGGCAACGATATGCGGCTCGTTCTCGATCACAACGACGTCTTTGGCGCCGGATTTCAGACGCGGGACGATGCCTTCCGGGTCGTAGGCATCGGCGAGCACGACCACGGGGGTATCACGATCGCGCTGCTGAATTTTGAGGCACACCTGATCGACGTCATCGAGATCGCTGGCGCGCACCAGAAACAAATCCCAGGTTTGTTGTTCCAGCGCTTCGTCAAGTTGCTCCTCATCGGCCACCTGTTTGGCGCGGGTGGCAATGCCGGCATTCCGTAACAGGCTGATGAGTCGTTCTGCGTCGTTCTGGGATTTGTCGAAGATCAGTAAAAATAGGGTGTCGGTCTGTCTGCTCATGCTGTTCACTTAGTTTGTTTCAGTCTGCCATGACTTTTCGCGAGTGGCGTTTATGCCGGGTGTTTAGAGCGTCGGCCAGAGCGAGTCAAAGTCGTCTTCAGTGTCGGTCATTGGTGTGCTGGAATTCCCCGTGAGTTTATCGAGCTGCACGCCGTCAGAAAGTTCAAACTGGCTGAAGCTGCCGGTCGCTGCGATGCGCTTTTCGAGTACGCATTTCT
Organism: Oleiphilaceae bacterium; assembly: GCA_041590075.1. GTDB lineage: Bacteria > Pseudomonadota > Gammaproteobacteria > Pseudomonadales > Oleiphilaceae > PZPK01. The sequence goes on along the minus strand of JBFHUL010000047.1, from coordinate 8,767 downwards.
GTTCTTCGTCGGTGTGGCGTAACGATACTTTGTTACCGCTTTGAAAGGGCACGCGGGGGGTGATCAGCGTTGCCGGTTGGCCGATGCTGCTCAGTTCGGGTAAAAGCAGGCCGCGCATGTATTCACTTGGCGCGCCGGTTTTCTGTAGTAATTGAACGCCACAGGGGCGCGCATGTGGAGCAAGTAATTCGATGCCGATCTGGGTGCCTTTCTGTTTGGCGTGCCTGATCCAGCGAATGACTGCGATACTCCAGGGTTGTTTTTCAGACTCTCGCACGGCCAGGATTTCACCTGCCTGTATGTTGGCGGGTACGTCGCCGCTCCATTGCATGCAATATCCGCCGGGGCTGGTATTGGACAGAGGCACTTTATAACAGGGGTAGGTTTTGCTGCCGTCTGCCTTCACCGGGCGATCAAAACTGATCGGACTACTTGCGGGGCCGGTATTCTGGGCCGCACCGGTGGCATCAAAAGCGTCCGACCAGGCGTCGTGCTGGCGACGTGCACGTTGCATAAAGATATTACTGTCGTCGCTACCGTCGCCGCCTTTTGGCGTCATAAGCTGGGTATGAAACTCCACTTCACCTGCAACATAGTAATGGGCCGCACTTAAGCCTGCACACAGGTGCAGCGATCCGTCATTGGTGATTCGTTTGAAGGTACGTTTGGTCAGTATGCCGAAGGCATGATCAAGATGGGCAAGTAAAGGTTCGGACAGGCCCACCGGATTTTCGATATGACGAATGCCATCGTCCTTACGATGTTTGAGCGAGCCCAAATGACTGTTCAGACGACTCACCAGCTCGGCGGTATCAAAACCGTAGTAATAGTCCGTCAGGTTATCGGGCAGTAGACTACGATAGCGTGGTGGCAAGTCCTGCTGCATATTAATCACGAAGACTGCATTGCCAGAAAACTCCGCACCTACTTCGACGTATTCCGACCATTCCTCAAAGGTTTCATAGATGGCTTGCAGATCACTTTGGCGCAATTGGTTGGGGCGGCTGCAACTCAAGAGAAGATTGCGCTTGTAGGCATTATCGATGCGCGATTCCCGGCGATGCTGATTATTTTCGTCGGTAATCACGTACTTCATCAGGTCGATGGTTTCGCAGAACTGATACACCTCATGCATCTCTTGCCAAATTCCTTTTGGGGCGAGCGTGTAGAGCTGCTGGCTGTGCAGCAGGACCTGCCCGTACTCACTGAGCATGCGGTGGGCGGCGCAGGCGAAGTTCTTGCGTACTTTTTCGCTGCCCATCGAAGACAGGCTGTCCATCAGCACAATCTTATAACCGGTGGCCAGGTGAATCAGCATGGCTTGGGTAAGGTTGGCGATTTTCTGCTGCTTTTCGGGTAAGGCGATGGACTGATTGAGAAAGTGTTTGGCTAATTCCTGGCATACAAAGCGGATGTTGGGCCGCATAATTTCGAGGATTTCGGAGCGATCCGCGGGCTCTAAGGGCATTTTGTTGAGTTCAATAATGGCCTGATAAAGCTGACGGGAAGTTTCACCGATATTGGCTTTGGGGAGTTCACCTACCCAACGTTTTATGGCGGCAGGCGTATGCTCGGCGAACGAGAGCGCATGCTGGGTTTGCTCAGGTATGTTCAGGTTCAGTTCAATTTCAGGGCCAAGCATTCAAAAGTCCAAACTAAAAAAGAGGTTGATCGTGTGTCGCCGAGCGGCACCCGATAAAAAGGGAAGGTGCCGAAAATACCTTAAATCAAGCATAGCAGGGTTTATAAAAATGTCGCGAAATCGCGGATAAACCCCTGTATTAATTGTAAAACTTGTTAAATTGGCAGCAAAGCAAACGGCGCACTGTTGATTTCGTCACAAGGAGACCGGTGTTTTCGCTGTTTGCCCGGGGATTTCCACCATCAGGCGTGGCAGCAGATAGCCTGAAAGGCGGCCCATCAAGTTGCGGTACAGGCTTCGCGCGTCCTGTTCCGGCACATCAAAGTGCCCCGCGCCGTCTACGCGGTCGAGCAGAAAAAGATAATACGGCAGAACCCCGGCGGCGAAAAGCGTATGCGACAGCGCGGCCAGCGTATCGGCATCGTCGTTAATGCCTTTGAGTAACACGCTTTGGTTGAGCAGGGTAATGCCAAGCTGGCGCAAGTGCTGGAGTTTGCTGCGCAGCAGGTCGTCAATTTCATGCGGGTGATTCGTGTGTAACACCACTACCAGCGGCACATGCAGCTCGGAAAAAAGCTGCAGCAAGCCGGCATCAATACGCTGTGGCAGGGAGCAGAGCAGCCGACTGTGAATACGCAGGTGACGGATGTGTGGAATGTCTTGCAACGCGTGCAGCAGGGTGCCGAGATAGTCGTTGTCGAGCACCAACGGGTCGCCCCCGCTGAGTATCACCTCGTCAATCTCCGGGTGTTGCCGAATATAGTCTAGAGCGGCTTGCCATTGTTCGCGAGATTGGCGGTGTTCCGCATAGGGGAAATGGCGGCGAAAGCAGTAGCGGCAATGGATCGCACAGGCCTGACTGGCAATCAACAATACCCGGTTATGGTACTTGTGGATCACACCGCGCACGGGCGAAAACTGATTCTCCTGCAAAGGGTCGGGATCAAATCCCGATCGCTTTATGTGTTCCTGCGCCTGCGGCAGAATCTGCAGGAGTAGGGGGTCGTCAGGATTACCGCGCTCGATTTTGTCCAGATAGGGTTTGGGCACACGCAGTTCAAACAGCGTTTCGGCGCTGCTGTCGGCCAGCGGGTGATCGGCCAAATCGAGTTGTGATAATAGTTGCTGGGTTGATATGCGGCTGTCGCGGAGAATGCTGCGCCAGTCGTCGTGTTGACGGTGCAGAGCTTCGACAGCACCTGTGCTTCGATGTATCATTAGCGCCTTCTTTAAACCCGGTGTTCGCATGGGCGGCCTAATCTACACTGCTCCCAAGGGTTTCGCCAATTTTGTCGCGGTTTTTACGCCGCTATCAAGGGTGGCATTTACACCGCTGCGATCACCGATACTGATTGTTTATTTTATGCCCGGCTCAATTTGGGGGTCAGGTCATCCAGGTGAGGAAAGATGGCGAGTTATTCAACCAATGAATTCCGTTCCGGTTTGAAAGTGATGTTGGACGGTGATCCCTGTGCGGTGATTGAAAACGAATTCGTAAAACCCGGCAAGGGGCAAGCCTTTAACCGGGTAAGATTGCGGAACCTGAAAAGTGGCCGGGTCTGGGAGCGTACCTTTAAGTCCGGTGAATCGCTCGAAGCGGCCGACGTTATGGATTACGACATGGAGTACCTCTATAACGATGGTGAGTTCTGGCACTTTATGATGACGGATGGATCGTTCGAGCAGCACGCTGCGGATGCCAAAGCCATTGCCGACGCCAAAGACTGGCTGAAAGAACAAGAGACGTATGTCGTCACCTTATACAACGGTGAGCCGCTCTCGGTTTCGCCCCCTAATTTCGTGGAGCTTGAGGTGATAGAGACAGACCCCGGCCTCAAGGGCGATACGGCACAGGGCGGTTCCAAGCCCGCCAAACTTTCTACCGGTGCGACGGTGAATGTGCCTCTCTTCGTGAACGAAGGTGAAGTGCTGCGTATCGATACACGCAAAGGCGAATATGTGAGCCGCGCCAAATCCTGATGAACTGGCAATCCTCTGCCACGCTCAAAAATATCCGGGCCCGAGCTGCGCTGTATGCGCAGATTCGGGCTTTTTTTGCAGCACGCCAGGTGCTGGAAGTAGAAACCCCCATACTGGGTCGATCCACGGCCAGTGAGCCACAACTGCGCAGTGTGCAGGCGACCGTTCACGCCAGCGATGGTCAGGGCTTGCCTTGTTACCTGCACACCTCTCCCGAATATCCCATGAAGCGCCTGTTGGCGTCTGGAAGTGGCGCGATTTATCAGATCTGCAAGACCTTTCGTGATGGCGAACAAGGTCGGCGCCATAATCCCGAATTCACTATGCTTGAGTGGTATCGGCCGGGATTTTCACTGCGTGACCTGATTGCCGAAGTGGCGGAACTGTTGCAGGTAATGCTCGGGTCCGATGGCTATGAAATACACACCTATCGTGAAGTGTTTCTGCATGCACTCGGCATTGATCCGTTCCGGATTTCTGTGCGTGGGCTCAATGAACTGGCCGCGCAGCATGCAGGGTATCATGGTGAAGCCCTGGATCGTGATGCGGCCCTGGATGTGTTGATGGGCTGTGTGATCGAGCCTGAACTGGGTAGGGGAAAAGCGCTTTTCCTTACTGATTATCCGCCTTCGCAGGCAAGCCTGGCCAGAGTCGTGCAGGACACTCAGGGCAACGATGTGGCGGCCCGTTTCGAGCTTTACATGAATGGCTTGGAGCTGGCAAACGGTTATTGGGAGTTGTGTGATGCGTCCGAACAGCAGGCAAGGTTCGAAGAGGACAATCGCCAGCGGCGCGTGCAAGGGCTGCCGGAAATCCCTCTCGATCAGCATCTGCTCGCCGCGCTTGATGCGGGGCTGCCTGAATGTTCTGGCGTGGCACTGGGCCTGGACAGGCTGTTGATGATTCAGCAAGAGGCAACCTCCATCGATGAGGTACTTTGTTTTCCCTTCGATCGCATCTAAAGGCGCTAAGCGCGTTTCAAGATGCGTTGCGATGACACTGATGCTGGTAGTGACAGGCTGTAGCCAGGAACCTGCCAGCGAGCGCCTTGATAACTACCACACTCGGCTCGCCCGGGTGTTTGATTTTTCCCCCAGCCCGGTTGCACCGGTGCGCGCCGTGCCCGCAATGCCTGTGATTCCCCACTGGCCTGAGACCGGCAAGTCTGAACAGCTGGATCTGTTGGATTTTATGTCGTTGTACGGCTGTGAACTCCAGCTGGTGGTGGCACAACAGAACGCCAGTTTAGGGCGCTTTGCCCGTAGCTCTCAGCAGTTACTCAATCACTTGCGCTTTTTACATGTGGCGCCGGACTGTATAGACAGCTTGCGCAAAGAAGATAAACCCGCCCTGGCCGCACAACTTGAGCAGGTATTTGTGACGAAACAGCAGCATTTAGCGGCGTACATCTGGCAGGCGCTGCTGGGTGGAGAGGAGGCGCGTGCGTTCTGGAAGCGTCCTGTAGTCTTGGCCGACTATCCTGAGCAGGTGGGGAGGGCGCCGGCGCAGGCGATTGCACAGATGCGGGATTTAGCCTCGCGATGGCTGGCAGGCGAATGGGATGCCGGGTGGTCAGAGTTGGAGCAAGTGCTTGCCGAATTTCGTACCGGTGATGGTGGCGCGCTGCTGAAATCCTGGGAAATACTTCAGCGTCGGCTTTCTCTTATTGATGCGGATCTTGCGCAGTGGCAGCGCACGGCCGCGCGCTGCGTGCAGGCACGTGCCAATTTCGATGCGCGCATTTTAGACAACGTGATCCGTAAGTTTTTTGTTGCTGAGGTGCAGGTGTGGGCCGCGCAACTCAGTCAGCGTTATTACGCGCTGATGGTGCCGATGGAAGCGCTTGAAAATCTTCTGGTTGCGGGCGAGCCGCCCGCTTATCGCGACTGGCGCCAACACCGCATGCAGTTTCTGGAGGTGGCGCGACAATCCATGCGTGTGCATGTGCACGCACTGCAGGGAGTCCAGAAACTGTGCCAGGCGCCTGAGCAGGGTTAGCGCAGCATTGCGAGCGCTTCGCCCAAGCGTACACCACTATTGGCCTGCAGGGCGTCATTGAACGTCAACGTATCTTTGGGGGTGAGCAGCACCACGGTTGAGCCCAGTTTGAAGCGTCCCATTTCGTCCCCTTTGTTGAGCGTTATGTCGGCTTGCTCCTTGCCGTAGTGCGTGGTGTGCACCGAGCGTTTGAGCGGCGCAACCAAGCCGGACCAAACGGTTTCGATACTGGCAACGATCATGGCGCCCACCAATACCATGGCAACCGGGCCAATTGCCGTGTCGAACAGGGCAACAACGCGCTCGTTTCTGGCGAACAGTGCAGGCACTTTTTCGGTGGTAACCGGGTTCACGGAAAACAGTTTGCCGGGCACGTACACCATCTCACGCAGTGTGCCAGTCAGGGGCATATGAATGCGATGGTAATCTTTGGGCGACAGGTAAATCGTGGCAAATTGGCCGCCCATAAAGGCCTGGGCACGCTCGGTGTCGCCACCCAGCAATTCCACCACATTGAAATCCTGACCCTTGGCCTGAAATACTCGGCCCTGCTTGATGTCTCCCAGCTGGCTGATGGTGCCGTCTACGGGACTGATCAGACAATTCTCGCGCGCATCGATGGTGCGGGCATCCGGCTTTAATGCCCGGGTGAAGAAATCATTAAAGTGGCGAAAGTCTTCCGGATTCTGCACCACTGCTTCGCTCATATCGACGCCATAGCGCTTGATAAACCAGCGAATAAAGGGGTCTTTTACACTTTTCAGTTCACATTCAGCCAGCTTTCCCGCCGTGCGTGAGAGCAGGTGTTGGGGGGTCAGGTATTGGCTGTAAACAAATAAATCATCAAGGTTCATAGGGTCTCTCTGGTAGCACTAGTCCGAGGGTGTGCCGGTTTCGATTGGTGTGTCGGGGTCGTTGCCCCATTCTGCCCAGGAGCCTGGGTAGGCGACGATGCGTTCAAAGCCCAGCAGCTTGCCGACCAAATAGCTGAGCCCGGAACGATGATGAGATTGGCAATGCGTTGCCACGAGCCCGCTGCCGTCTATGCCGCGTTCCTTCAGGGCGTTTCTGAGAACGGCGAGGTCTTTGAGCTTGAGTGCATTGGTTGGGTCCATGGCGTCTGTCCACTCAAAATGCCGGGCGCCGGGGATATGTCCAGCGCGTGACGCATTGCGTTTTTCGCCGCTATATTCGCCCGGCGATCGTGCATCCCACACGCATACATCGCCCGCTTCAAGGTGCTGGAGTAACGCGTGTTTAGTCAGACTGTACTGACCGCTCGCCTGCAAGGCCGGCGTGCTGGGATTCACCCGTTCAGTTTCATTGCTGAGCGGCAGGCCCGCCGCATGCCAGGCATGGAGCCCACCGTTGAGGTAGGAGTAATGCGGGTGGCCAATTTCATCAAGTATCCAGATGAACCGGCCTGCCCAGCCGCCGCCTTCATCGTCGTAGACCACAATATGCTTGCTCGCGTCGTAGCCGCACTTTCCAAACAGACGATTCAAAGCCTCCGGGTCCGGCATGAGACCCGGAACTGGCGGGCCTGCCTGGGTTTCTGCAGGGGTAACCGGCACCGCACCGGGAATGTGAGCCTCGGCGTAACGTTCAGCCTTTCCGATATCGATCAGCAGTATATTGGCAGAGGTGTCGTGCAGGTGTTGGTGGAGTAATTCGGGTTCAAGCAGCAGCGGTAGCATGATCGCACACTCTTAAGAAGACGGATGTTGTTTGGGTCAATGAGGAAGTGGCGCGATCATAGCAGATGGCGCTTGTGGGCACCATGTTGAACGCACCGGCCTTTGTTCAGGAACGCGCAGTTTTTTGCTTCGCCTGCTGCACCAGTGCCGTGGTGACTGCGCCACACAGGTACTTGAAGTGAGAATATTGCCCCTCCACCAGTGCGGGCCCTTCATAATTGTCGGCGTAGAACAGGGCAATCGGTTTTTTGCCGACGAAGATCGACATTAAAAAGCATTCCTCGACCTGAATGACCTGTTTGAAATTCATGGGGATGAGTTTGTTGACCTTGCTGTTGCCATCAGGCTTGATCCATACACTGGCGGGGCGGGATATCAGTTTCTCAAAAATGGTCTGTTTGATAATCGGGGCCTCGAAATTGGCCAGTTCGGCATGTGCCCGGCACCCTACTGAGTAATAGGTTTTCAGCCGAGAGTTATCGCGATTCACCAGGCTCACGGTTGCCCGGGCAATATTCAATCCGAAAGCGATACCCTGCGTGGCCGCGTTCATGAGTTCATGAAGGTCGGTAAATTCGGCGGGTTGGTTCTGCATGATTTGGGTGAGCTCATGGAACATCTCACTGGGTTCGAAGATATGCTTGGCCGCACGGGGCTGCTCGGGCTTGGCTATTGTAGGCTGCTCCGCCTGCACCGCGGCGGGTGGCGCTTCTGTCGACAGAGAGGCGGCTTGCTTCGGTTTTGGTTTGGGTTTGCTGGCGGAGGCCTTCTCTCGCAAACGAGGCGGCAGGAAGAGTTTTGCCGCCGGCAGCATGAGCCCGGGAATCGGATGTTCGCGCGACATCTCCGCAGCAACCTCATGGCTGAGTCGCACTGCGTCGGCAGTGGAGATACGCAGAAAGGTCGCCATCATTTTCTGTGACCGCAAGCATCCGCTGGAGTACCAGTCGTGGGCGGCATAGTGGGCTATCAGGTTGGCCAGCATCACAATAAAGCGGGGCTGTTGAATCTGCATGGCGAGATCCCGGTCGTCCACACGCAAGGGCGCACTGTTGTCGCGGGCACGGTGTGCCAATTCCAGCCATTGGCGAGACGTCAGTTGCGCGGTCGTATTGAAGCAACTGCGCGTGAGATCGGGCAAATGCATCTGCTGCGCCATGTGCTGGCAGATTTCCATCACTGTACAGTTGAGTATTTCGCGCTCCGCCTGTTTGGCGGCTTTAAAGTTGGAGCGAATGGCGTAGCGCACCAAACGCATTTCGGGTGTGGCAATGCGCCATAGGTACCAGAGCGGTACGCCCAAAAACATGCTCGACCAGTAGATATCTTCCGGATTTGCCTGCTTTTTTATCTGTGCAATGCTGCGCCCGAGATGCGCAGCATAGAGGCTGCTACTCAGCACGCGCAGGTAGTAGTAGCTGGTGATGTCGGCATTGGAAGGCGCCTTATG
>JBFHUL010000046.1:0-26478 GCA_041590075.1 Oleiphilaceae bacterium | reverse complement strand
GTGCACGCAGCGTTGAACTCCGCTTTCAATCGCTGATCGCCACGCTGCTAGGTGAGGACAACCTGCATGCCTCGCATATCATGGCCCTGATGCAGGATTGGCATGTAAAACACTGGAAATACCGGAGCGTAAACATCGACGACTTTGCCGACTCGGTTGTCGCATTGAGCCGGCACTGCCTGCCCGGCTGATTGGTTCAGTGCACCATTCCGGCTATACTGCCGCGTCTATCAAGCCGCCAGAAAGGAAACCCAATACGATGGCATCCGAGAGTGACCGTCAAACCATCGACCTGCTCATCGAAGCACGCTGGATCATTCCGATTGTTCCGCGAGGTCGTATTCTTGAACACCACGCACTCGCCATTCACCAAGGCGTCATTATTGACCTTTTGCCGAGCAGCCAGGCCCGCGAGCATTACACCGCCGGTGAGCTTCGTTCACTGCCCCATCATGTGCTGTTGCCGGGGCTGGTGAATGCCCATGGCCACATTGCCATGAGCCTGTTTCGCGGAATTGCCGATGACTTGCCCCTCATGACCTGGTTAAACGAGCACATCTGGCCCGCCGAGGGAAAGTGGATTTCACCGGATTTTGTGCGCGATGGCGCTGAAGTGGCCATCGCCGAAATGCTGCGCGGTGGTACAACCTGCTTTAGCGACATGTACTTTTTCCCCGAAGTGGTGGCGGAGGTCGCCGCTACGGCGGGTATACGGGCGCAGGTATGCGGCCCCATCCTGGATTTCCCTACCCCTTGGGGCAGTGGCCCGGATGAGTACCTGGAGAAAAGCCGTTTACTCGCTGAGCAGTATGCCCAACATGAACGCATTACCGTTGCTTTGGGGCCGCACGCCCCCTACACCGTGTCGAATGAGCCCCTGAAGAAAGTCAGGGAGCTCGCCCTTGCGCTCAACTTACCCGTGCAGATCCATTTGCATGAAACTCAGCATGAAGTCGACGAAGCGGTGCAGAATACGGGGCAACGACCTGTTGCGCGCCTGGTGGAGCTGGGTCTCATTTCCGAAAACATCGCCTTACAATGTGTGCACATGACCGCGCTCAACGACGATGATATTCAGGCCCTGCAAAACAGCCGAACGCACGTGATTCACTGCCCGGAATCCAACCTCAAGCTGGCCAGCGGATTTTGCCCCACACAACAACTGCATGAAGCAGGCATCAATGTCGCTTTGGGCACCGATGGCGCGGCCAGCAACAATGATCTGGATATGTTCGGGGAAATGCGCACGGCGGCACTTGTGGCGAAGGCCGTCGCGCAGAATGCTGCCGCGATTGATGCCCACACCGCGCTTGAAATGGCGACCATTAATGGCGCCAAAGCCTTGGGATTGGAAGCAAGCATCGGGTCACTGGAGAAAGGTAAAGCCGCCGATGTGATTGCGATCGACCTGAATACGCTGAATAGCCAGCCCTGCTACAACCCGGTTTCGAATCTCGTGTATTCTGTCGCCGCGCACCAGGTCAGTGACGTCTGGGTAGCAGGGGTCTGTCAACTAAAAGCGGGTGATCTGCAACATTTTGATGCTCGTAAACTTATCACGCGAGCCCAAGACTGGTGTTCGAAAATCAGCGCCACCGACGCACCTCATGAATGAGACACACAGTATGACCACAAATGTAGAAAAACCGCCGCTAGAGAAGGCACAGACGCTGAACGTAGACCCTCAGGAAATAGCCAAGTTTGAAGCACTGGCCAGCCGCTGGTGGGACAAAGAAAGCGAATTCAAACCCCTTCACGACATTAATCCCCTGCGCGTCAATTACATCGACGAGCGTGCGCCACTACCCGGTAAGCGTGTATTGGACGTTGGCTGTGGCGGCGGCATTCTGACCGAGGCCATGGCGCAGCGTGGCGCTCATGTCATGGGCATCGACATGGGTGAAGCGCCATTGAATGTTGCCAAACTGCACGGTCTGGAATCGGGCGTTGATGTGGACTACCAGCACATTCCGGTCGAGCAGCTGGCCCTAGAGCAGGCAGGCACCTTCGATGTGGTCACCTGCCTTGAAATGCTGGAACATGTGCCCGACCCCGCCTCAATCATTCGGGCCTGCGAAGCCTTGCTCAAGCCGGGCGGACATCTGTTTTTATCTACCATTAACCGTAATCCCAAATCGTACCTGTTTGCCATTATCGGCGCCGAACATGTTCTGAAAATGCTCCCCAAGGGCACTCACGAATACAGCAAATTCATCAAGCCGGCGGAACTGACGCGCCATGTGCGCCAGGCTGGACTTGAATTTGAAGATCTCACGGGGATGACCTACAACCCGCTCCTCAAGACCTACAAGCTGGGCAGAGACGTAGACGTTAATTATCTGATGCACGCAACCAAGCCACTATGATGCCAGGCGCAGTATTGTTCGATCTCGACGGTACGCTGGTCGACACGGCGCCCGACTTCATCACGGTGCTTAATGCCCAACGCCGCGACCACGGACTGCCCCCTTTATGCGATAACACCATTCGCGACACTGTAAGCGACGGGGCGCGTGCGCTCACCCGCCTTGCATTTGGAGGCCAACCCGGTGAACCTCGCTTCGAACGGTTTCGTCAGGAATTGCTCGATCGTTACGAACAGGAAGTGGGCAACGCTGCCGTGCTATTTGAGGGCATGGATAGTGCCCTCACACGCCTTGAAGCACATAATATTCCCTGGGGTATCGTGACCAACAAGCCCCGTTTGTATACCCGGCTGCTACTGGCACGCATGGGGCTGAATGAACGCTGTAGGGTGAGCATTTGCCCCGACGACGTGACCACCTCCAAACCCGACCCCGAAGGCCTGCTGCTAGCATGCCAGCGCCTGAACTGCGCACCCCATTCAAGCTGGTATCTGGGCGACCATGAACGCGACATTGCCGCCGGACGTGCCGCCGGTATGCGCACCATCGCAGCCCGATACGGTTATATCCTCGACAAAAACCAACTGGAACGCTGGCAGGCCGATTACGTCATCGAAACAGCCTCTGCCTGGCTGCCCATTGTACTGGCTCACCCAGAGTCGCTGTGAGCGCGATGTACCAACCGCCCTGCGACTGATGTTCGCTCTGAGCAGCCCGGCAACTGTCTGATTCTTATTCGAAATTATGCCCAGCGCACATTTTTCACTTCTATTGGTATGCCGGGGTGTGCTTTTGCCGAAATCATCTATGCTTATAAAAGTAGTAGGATCATGACTCCGGTTAGAGAGTAACTCTTCGCGAGTAACTGCCAGAAACATTTCCACTTGTTTTGACGCGCGGTACACCATGATCTCCAACTTACGTTCTGATATCTGGGATTCGTTTAGGAGAACGCATGCCTGTTGAAACCGCTTTGGTGGTGGATGATTCCAAGTCCGCCCGCATTATGCTCAGCCGAATGGTCCAGAAAGTGGGGCTTGAAGTGAATATGGTGGAATCCGGCGAAGAAGCCATTGCCTATCTGGCTGCAAACCCCCACCCCGATGTCATCTTCATGGATCATATGATGCCTGGCATGGATGGCCTGCAGACCACCCAGCAGATCACTAAGGATCCTGCTACCGCGCATATCCCCGTGTTTATGTACACCTCCAAGGAAGGCGAGGAATACGAAGCAGAACTGCTGGCCTGCGGTGCGACGGGCATGCTGGGCAAACCTGCCAAACCCGACCGTCTGAAGGAGATCGTCGAGCAACTCAACGAAGCGGCAGAGCAAGAAGGCGCTATCGAAGTTGCAGACACAGTACAAGGCACCAGCGAGACCATCGTTTCTGAGGTCGTTGAAGACACTGTGCCCGCCGTGCCGGATGCCGCTGAAACCGAACCCACTGAGGCTGAGATCGAAGAGATCGCAAAAGAACCTGCAGAAACACCTGCGCCTGAATACATGCCTCCCGAAGAAGAACCGGCGGAAGACCTGCTACCAGAAGTCGAAGACGCCGCAACACCAGCCCCTGTCGAACACGCCGAACAGCCTGAAGAGGAAGAAGCCATGAGTAAGGAAATGATTGAAGAGGTCGCTAGCCCGATGATTGCACGCGCACTGGAAGATGCACTGCAACCCCTGCGCGACAGCTTGAATCGAATGGAAAGCCAGGTCACTGAGAACCAGAGTGAAATTCGCAAACTCAATTCCCGACAGGCCAGCAACGTGAATATGGTCACGCAGCCAGTGCTCGATGCGAGCCTGAAGCAAACCACGGTGCAGTTGCAGAATCAGCTCACCAATGAAATTAAAAGCTTGCGAGAACTAATTGAAAGTCGTTCTGAACTGGCACCGGAGATACTCCAGAAAATTACCGATCTGGCCAGCAAAGCGGGTTCCGATGCAGGCATGACAACCGCCGAGAAGAGTGCCAGCAGTGCCGCCGAAGCCGTGGCCGCAAAAGTCGGCGCCGCGCAAGCGCAAGTGCAGGTGCAACAAGAACTGAAACCTTTCGCAGGTCAAGCCAAAAAAGCCAACGGCATTGCCGTGGTGGCGCTCATCGCTGCCATTGTTGCGATCGCTCTGCCTTTTGTTTTGTAATTCGCCCGATTGAACACAAGGCGCCTGATGGCGCCTTTTTGTTTGCCCCTGCCCCGTAGTTTCGTACCCCTTGCTCCCTTATAATAAGCGCCTTTTTTTACACTACAGGACTCTCCCGTGACCAAAGCCATTGTTGTCATTCTCGTCATTGTCATTGCTTTTTTCATCATTCAACGCATGCAGAATGCCAAAAAACAGGCGGGTGAGAACCAGCAAAACGGGTTGGCTTTTCTTGAGCAGAACAAAAGCAAAGAGGGAGTTCGCACCACCGACTCCGGCCTCCAGATAGAAACCTTGCAAGAGGGTGACAACACGCACTACCCCCAAGGCAACAGTCGTGTGGAAGTGCACTATCACGGTACCTTGATAGACGGCACCGTGTTCGACAGCTCGGTAGCACGAGGGCAGCCCATTGAGTTCGGCCTGCATCAGGTCATTCCCGGCTGGACCGAGGGCCTGCAGCTGATGAGCAAGGGCGAAAAGGCACGTCTTACCATCCCGTCTCATCTGGCTTACGGTGCACGCGCAGCGGGTGCCATTCCTCCCCATTCGACGCTGGTGTTCGAAGTTGAGTTGCTCAATATTCGTTAACGCAACCACACCAACACTGTGGAATCACTGAGTGGATTCTTACTGGCTTCGGTGCTGCTCATTCTTGCACCGGGGCCCGACAACCTGTATGTGATTGCCACAGCCGCTCGCCAGGGATTCCTGATGGCTCTCTGGCTCACCGTGGGTTTATGCTGTGGCCTGCTGTTTCATACCCTGGCGGTCATACTGGGCGTTGCCGTGTTGATCAAAACAACACCGCTCGCATTTACCTTGCTGAAAACAGCGGGCGCGGTGTATCTCTTGTTTCTTGCCTGGCAATTACTCAGAGCCCCCGCTGCGCTGCCCTCGCAACAGTCCTCACCCACCCTTTATTCGAGACTGGCGCTTTTTCTGAGGGGGGTCGTAATGAATGTAAGTAACCCCAAGGTGGGCTTGTTTTTTCTGGCCTTTCTTCCCCAGTTTGTGCTCAGCGGCCCGCAATACCAGCATGCCCATCTTCAAATTCTGGTTTTAGGATTGATGTTTCTGAGCCTGGCTTTCGTTCTTTTTGCGACGCTCGCCTGGATAGCCAGTCATGAATCTTTAAAAGTCCAATTTCCCGAAAAATTAAAGCGCTGGCTGAACTGGCTGCTGGCAGGCACATTCGTTTATCTGGCGCTGCGACTTCTGTTCTCCCATGCTGTGTAGTGGAAGAGCGCAAGAATCGTATCGCGAGTCAGATGTTAATTCGCCATACTTTTACAACGTCTATTTTTTGGAGCCAGGCAACATGCCCTGTTTCACCACCCGGCCATTACCCCCCACTCACCCCCATTACGCGCGCATGGCAAGCGTTATCGAGTACCTGTGCAGACATCGTGCAGAGCAACCTGAGCTGAAAAATCTTGCGCCGCTGGCGGCAATGAGTGAGTGCCATTTACAGCGCACCTTCAAGGAATGGGTGGGACTCACACCAAAACAGTTTTTACAGGTGCTCAACAAGGAATACGCAAAACGCCGTTTGCGACAATCCAGCGTCAGTGACGTAGCCCTGAGCAGCGGCCTCAGCGGTGGTGCGCGCCTGCACGATTTGATGATCACTTACGAGGCCGTGACTCCCGGGGAGTATCGTTCAGGTGGTGAGACGCTCACCTTGCGCTATGGATGTCATCCATGCGCGTTCGGCCATGCCTTTGCAGTCCTATCCGAGCGCGGCTTGGTCGCACTGCATTTTATCGACACGCCAGAGCAAGCCGGAGCCTGTCTCGACATGCTCCGGGTGCAATGGCCGCAGGCCAGATTTTGTGAGGAGCAACCTGCCATCGCACAAAGTCTGTCACCTCTGCTAACACGCCCACCCGTGCCCGGTGAAAGTTTACGCCTGTATCTTCGGGGTACGCCGTTTCAGGTGAAGGTCTGGGAAGCCCTGATGGCCATTCCCTATGGCGAACTATGCAGTTATCAAGATGTTGCACGCCTTATCGGCAGCGAAAAATCGGTAAGAGCCGTAGCATCGGCTGTGGCCCACAATCACATCGCGTATCTGATTCCTTGCCATCGCGTTATCCGCAGTACGGGCGAAATCAATCAGTACCGGTGGCACAGCACGCGCAAAAGTGCCTTGCTCGCGTGGGAACACGCCAACACAACCATGATTCAGGAAAGCGACGCCGAACCCAGGGTTTGACTATAGCGACGCAGACCCTTCGAAATACCCGATGCCAGCGCTGTTTTAATCACGCCGGTGGTAAAGGGTATTTTGGACTCCAACTCGATAGTGTAATCCAGATGAGTCCGGCCATCCCGCTCCGCAAAGCGCAACGTGCCCACATGATTTTTGATAGGACTGCCACGGGTGATTTTATATTCAATAAGGGCATTTTCTTCAAAGCGAGTGATGGTTTCATCGAACGACGGTAATGGACCAATATGCACACTGCGTACGGAGCCGAGACCATTGGCCCCGTCGGCGCCTTCTTTGGTCCGCTTCATGGTAACGCCTATGAGCTGTCCAAAACGCTCATGATCACTCAGTACGCTAAACACCTCAGCAACGGGGGCATCGAAGCCCTGCGCAATATGAATAGTTTGTATCGCCATCACTTTTACCTTTTGATTCATTGAAATCTACAGGCATTTAACCACGCGTTTGCAGCGCCGGCCAGAGAGAAACAGAGCGTTTCGCCCAGACCACCAATTTGCAGAGTTTAGATGAAAATATCATGGCATCTCACTCGCCCCTTCACTAGAATCTAGCCTACATTCTTTCCACTTCAGAGGCCTGCATGTTTGAGTATTCGGCACCCGAAAATCTGCTAAAAGATAAAGTTATATTGGTTACCGGTGCGGGCAGCGGCATCGGGCGAAGCGCTGCGCTCAATTATGCGAAGTATGGTGCGACCGTCATCCTGCTTGGACGAACGGTGGGCAAACTCGAGGACATTTACGACGAAATTGAACAGGCAGGGTATCCCAAGCCGGCCATTGTACCCATGAATCTCGAAGGCGCTGCCGAAAAAGACTACGACGAAGTGGCGACGGTTATCGAGAACGAATTCGGACGACTCGATGGGCTGCTGCATAATGCCGCCCTGCTTGGCTCGCTTACGCCCATAGAACAATACGAAGCGGCGGTGTGGAACCAGCTGATGCAGGTAAACGTGAATGCCCCGTTTTTACTGACCAAAGCCGTGATTCCCCTGCTCCGTTTATCGGAAGACGCATCGGTCATCTTCACGTCATCGAGTGTGGGGCGTAAAGGCCGTGCATTCTGGGGCGCCTATTCGGTGAGCAAATTCGCAAACGAAGGTCTGATGCAGGTATTGGCCGATGAGTTAGATGATGAGCACCACAATGTACGCGTCAACAGTATCAATCCCGGCGCTACACGCACCAATATGCGCGCCAGCGCCTATCCGGCAGAAAACCCCATGCACAATCCCTCACCAGAAGAGATTATGCCCGTGTACCTTTACCTGATGGGAGAGGCAAGCCGGGGCGTGACGGGCCAGACCTTTGATGCGCAAGCCTGACCCCTGCCGCATTCTGCCTAGCCGTTTTCTTCGACCGGCAACAGTGTGATTTCAACCCGGCGATTAGCCTGCTTGCCTTCTTTGGTGTTATTGGTTGCAATCGGCTGTGTCTCACCAAAGCCAACCGTTTCCAAGCGCACCTCTGCCACCCCACGGGATTGCAGATAGTAGGACACCGAGCCTGCGCGGTTCATGGAAAGCGTCTGGTTGTAGGCCGCCGAACCATCGCTGTCGGTATGACCGGCCACAACGATCAGAGTACGGTCATACTCCTTTAGCACCAGCGCCACCGAATCCAGAACAGGGTAAAAATTGGCGTTAATATTGGGGCTATTGCTGGCGAAGGTAATGTTGCCCGGCATGATCAGGTTGATATTATTTCCTTCCCGTTCAACGCTCACACCCGTTTCGCGCAGCTGTTTGCGCAACTTTGCTTCCTGCACATCCATGTAGTAACCGATACCGCCGCCCACGGCAGCGCCTCCCGCTGCGGCTGCAAGTATGCGCTGATTGCGCCTGCGGCTGTCTTCGTCTTTATTGTCCAGATACGCGATCACGGCACCTATCCCGGCCCCGATACTCGCACCAATCGCCGTATTCGTAGTCTTTTCTTCACCGGTGTAGGCGTCGAACGTGGTACACGCCTGTAACACCAGCAAAGCGGTAGTCAGACACAGCAGTCGTTTCATGAGTCACTTCCTTTTCGAATTGAATTTGAGTGGTGCAAATATAGCCCTGCTATGCACGCAAGGCCATGCATATTGCCGTATAGTCATGTAAAAACATGTCTAAATGTAGACGCGAGGCCGGCCAAAAGCACCTGCGTTCTGCAAAGCAAACTGAGAGTAAGCCCACATGCCATTTATCATTACGATTGTCGTCATCGCACTGTTAGCGGTTCTCATCGGCAGGAGCCGAAACCAGCCAGACGAGGCCTCCCGGCGCTGCCTCGACGACTTGCTCATGGCCATCAGAAAAAAACCGGATATTAAGGCGTCCGAGCTTGCCAGTATCCTGCGCGCACACGGCTTCGATCGTTCCAATGCAAATACTGTGACTCGCTTGATAAAACCGCGCCTGCAGCGCACCGGCATCCGCAAAGACGAACAAGCCGCCGTCTTACACGAAGTCGGCCGTGCGAAGCATCTGGTATAGGAACTGAATGGTGGGTATTCCATCAACGCGGTACGACGATGCGCAACGCAAAGCTGTGTGGTTTCATGGTTGAATGGCCACTTGGCCGCGCGCAGTCCAGTCACGCTTCCCACAGGGCTGAAATCCCGAACATCGCAGCGAGCTAGCCAACACCACTAACCAAGATCCTGTTTATGAATGGAGTCAGTCCTGTTTGATTCGGCATAGTGGCGATAGGCACTCGTGAGTACCCATACCCACACTGCGAGCAGAACAAATAAGGTTGTAAACAAAAAAACGGTGAGATTCATCGCATCAACTCCTTGAGCAGATCATCAAACAGCGAACTGTTTCAGCTGTTTACGCCATCCTCAAACAAACATGACCAGCAAGTGATCGGAACCGCCGAGCGCGCTGTGCACTCGCACCGAATCACCCTACATCTCCGGCATAAACAGCTTGCCATTAAAACAAAACATACTGAACGCCTCCCCGCGAAACAAGTCTTAGTTGGCGACCATCGGGTCACACCTGCATACCTAAAACATGCCTAACAACAGGAGCCACACATGAAACGCTTACTACTCACTCTTGGCGCCGTGGCGCTAGTTACATCCGGTTTGTACAGCAGCCCCCTCGCCGCGGAAGGCCGCGCCGACAGAATGAACGAAACACGCCCCTACCAAGGGCTGGACATGATGATCCAGCACTTGCAGGCTATTCATGGCCCCACTGCCGCAGGCCCGGGAATGGCCAAGCACAAAGACGGGATGATGAAGCAGCATGGCCAAAGCATGATGAAGCATCATGGCAAAGGCATGGCGCACCCCATGATGCATCACGATACCATGCAAGGCCTTACTGCCCATCAACGTAAACGCCTGATTTTCGGCAGTAATAATTAGCACGCTAACGCTAGCCCTGTTCCGAGCACCCCCCTAAAACTGCTGCTCGTAGTTCGTGACAGTGGCATAAATCTGAAGACTGCCATCTTTATTAAGCTGTAGAATACGATAGGGCTGAAAGCGGTCTTCTACCTCCATCCCCGGGCTACCCACAGGCATAGCGGGCACCAGCAAGCCTTGTGCATTTGGGGGCGCTTCGGCCAGAAACTGCCGCATGTACTTGGCGGGCACGTGCCCCTCAAACACATAGCCTGAATCGCTCACCGCGGTATGGCAGGAGCGTGCATTGGCGGGAATATCAAAGCGATCTTTCACATGCGCAACGGTATCCTGATTCACCACATCGGCGTGGAACCCGGCACCCTGCACATGCGTCACCCATTCGCCGCAGCACCCGCAGGTGGGTGTTTTGTATACGGTAAGCTGATCACGGATGTCTATTTTTTGAGGCGATTCCAGAGCGGCGCTGCTCTGGCCTTCCGGCGCATCGGCGTCACTGCATGCCTGCAATAACACCGCGCATAAGAGCCATGGCACCAGTTTCAATATGGAAAGCTTCATATTCTTCATTCCTCAAGAAAAAACAGTTCGCCATAGCTGGCTTTCGCGGACAATCCGCTGTTGTCGGTGTCGGACATAATAGCGACCGCCTCGACTTCATCAAAGTCTTTACCAAACAATTGTTTCAGATCCTTACGAATATTCCGGCGCTCGCTATACCACTTGGCGTGACCATGAGACGCATTACGTAAAGGCAGCATGATGGCGTTATCCGGTGCAAAGGCATTCGGCCAGGAGGCCGGTGGCTCATTACGACTCGACCAGACATAGTTCAAGGCTCTGGTTTGCCAGAAAAACCAGCCATCTTTTACGATCACATACACACGCGCGGCATAATCGTCGCCCATTTTTGTTTGTTCCTGCAGGGGCGGTAGTGCTTTCTCCACACGCCAGCGCCATTCGAGTATGGGTGTTTTTCGCAAATCGACTGTGTGCTTTTTGACCAGCCCCGACGCCGTGCCGTGGCTGGTAGCGGTTATCACCGCCTCTTCACCCTCTCTGCTTAGGGCGTATTGGGTTATACCTTCGAATTCGATGATCTCCCAGTCTTGCAGACCTTTTTGGGCGAATCCGCTATAGCTCTCACCAAAGGCTAAACTATTCACCATTAGGCCCAAAGCAAGTAACACCATGCGTGAACAACGAAACACGCTCGTCTCCTTAAAACAATGAAAGGTGCTTTGACGGCGCGTAACCACATGGGTTCACTGCGCCGTGTACACACCACTTTTGATACTGCATGTATGCGCGTTACTTGCTTTTTTACTGGGGCAAAACAGTTAACAGCTAATCATGCTTCATCATCACCGGGCTATGCATGCCTGCGGCATAATGGCCTGGAATATTACAGGCTACCTGCACATCTTCAGCGTGATGAAAGGTCCAGATCAGTTCTTTGGTTTCACCGGGTTGCAAGGTAATGGCGGCGCCACCTTCCTCATGATGCATGCCCGGATGTTTCATCATCATTTGGCCATGGGCGTGGTGTTCATCCTTGGTCCCTAATGCAAACTCGTGGGCAATTTTGCCTTTATTGTGCACCACAAACTTAATGGTCTCGCCCGGTTTTACCTGTAGCTTTTCGTGCTCAAAGCGCATCTGGTCGTTAGCCTCAACGTGCACCACCCGATCAACATGCTTTTCCTTACCTGGCTTGCCGGCCTTGGAGCCGCCATGATGCCCCATGCTGTGATGCCCCTCGCCATGATGCGGCATACCGTGATGTCCATTGCCATGATGACCCTCTTCATGTTTCATCATGTGTCCCGCCTCTTTGTGTTTCTGCGATGGCTGATGTGGGTGCCCCGGCTCTTCCTTTTGCATCATTTGATGCTTGTGATCTCCCATCATGTGCCCATGCCCGCCATGCATACTCCCATCGCCTTCATGTTGCATCATCGTCGCTTCATTCTTTTTGTCGTCTTGCACTGCGCTACCGTGTTGATGCCCGGGGCTAGCCAAACTCATGCCGGCGAAAGCAGACAACACCACTACCAAAGCAGATTGATTTAAACGTTTCATAGTGTGTTCCTCATTTAAGGTTTTTTGGTTTTATTGAGTCCGCTACGTTTCCAGACAAAATAAATGGCAGGTAGCACCAGCAAGGCCAGCACTACCGTTGAAATCATGCCCCCGATCATCGGGCCCGCGATGCGCTGCATCACTTCGGAGCCCGTACCGCCCCCCATCATGATGGGCACCAAGCCGACGATGATGGCGAGCACCGTCATCATGATGGGGCGCACGCGCAGGCCGGCACCTTCTTGCACCGCTTGCAACAGGTCGGACGCTGCCATCTGTCGCCCTTCGCTTGCGCAGGCGGTCGCCATGCGTTTAAGGCTTTGATTGAGATAGACCAGCATGAGAACGCCAATCTCAACCGCAACGCCGGCCAGCGCAATAAAGCCCACTGCAACCGCAATCGACATATTGTAATCCAGCGCTTTCATCAGCCACACGCCACCCAATAGCGAAAAAGGTACGGTGCCCATGATGATCAGCACCTCGACCACGTTTCTGAAATTGAGATACAGCAGCAGCATGATGATGCCCAGCGTTAGCGGCACAACAATGCGCAAACGCTCTTCCGCGCGCAGCATGTATTCATACTGCCCCGACCAGTTAAGTGAGTAACCCGGTGGCAATTCCACCTGCTCGGCGACCACGCGCTGCGCTTCCGCCACATACGATCCCAGATCCCGATCGGCAATATCCACCAGCGTCCAGCCATTCAGACGCGCGTTTTCACTTTTTATTCCCGGAGGCCCGTCTTCGATGCGCACATCGGCGACGTCTCGCAGTAAAATGTGTTGGCCAGCGGGCGTCACAATGGGCAATTCAGCCAGACTCATGGCCGAATCGCGGTAACGCTGCGGATAACGCACATTCACCGGGTAACGCTCTAACCCTTCGACCGTCTCTGTCACGTTCATCCCACCCACTGCGGCGCGCATGTGCTGTTGCACATCTTCGATACTCAAGCCGAAACGTGCCGCGCGCGTGCGATCGATATCCACCATCAGATAACGCCCACCGGCAACACGCTCCGAATACACCGAAGCCGTACCGGATACCTGAGGGAGTACGTCTTCGAGCTGCCTTCCGATTTTTTCGATTTCTTTCAAATCGGGGCCCGCGACTTTGATACCCACCGGCGTTTTGATACCGGTAGACAGCATGTCGATACGGGTTTTGATGGGCATCACCCAGGCATTGGTGAGACCGGGGAATTTCACCAGCTTATCGAGCTCCGCGCGCAAGCTATCGGTGGTCACACCCGGACGCCATTGCTCGCGTGGCTTGAGCTGAATAAAGGTTTCGATCATGGTGAGCGGCGCAGGATCGGTCGCCGTCTCAGCGCGACCGATCTTGCCAAACACACGCTCCACCTCGGGCACCGTGGCAATTAGTTTGTCGGTCTGCTGCAAGAGCTCTCGCGCTTTACCGATCGACAAACCAGCATAGGTGGTAGGCATGTACATAAGGTCGCCCTCATCAAGCGGCGGCATAAACTCGCTGCCCAAGTCTTTTGCAGGCAGCAAGCCCACCACCATGACCACGACGCTCAACAGCACCACAGCAATGGGATAGCGCAGCACGCCGCGAATCACCGGGCGATACAGGGCGGTGAGCATGCGGTTCAGCGGATTTTTGTGCTCGGCGATAATCTTGCCACGAATGCAATAGCCCATGAGCACCGGCACCAAGGTAATGGCGAGCCCGGCAGCCGCGGCCATGGCATAGGTTTTGGTGAAGGCCAAGGGCGCAAACATCTTGCCTTCCTGCGCTTCGAGCGTGAATACGGGCAAAAAGCTCATGGTGATAATGAGCAAAGAAAAGAACAGAGGCGGCCCCACTTCGCTGGCTGCCTTGGCCATCACCTCCCAACGGTTTTCTTTGGTGACGTGAGTGCGTTCAAGATGTTTATGCACATTCTCGATCATGACTATCGCACCATCGACCATCGCGCCGATGGCGATGGCGATACCGCCCAGTGACATGATATTGGCGTTGAGCCCTTGCTGGTACATCACCACAAAGGCCGCGAGGATACCCACTGGCAAACTGAGTATGACTACCAGTGACGAGCGCAGATGGAATAAAAACAACGCGCAGATCAGGCTGACAACGATGAACTCTTCGAGAAGCTTTTCGTAAAGGTTGTCGATGGCCCGGTTGATCAATGTGGAACGGTCATAGGTGGTCACGATCTCGACGCCATCAGGCAAACCGCTTTTTAGCGATTCGAGCTTGGCCTTGACGCCCTCGATCACCGTTTGCGCATTCTCGCCGTAGCGCATGACGACGATGCCACCAACCACTTCGCCCTCACCGTCCAGCTCGGCGATGCCACGCCGCATTTGCGGCCCCTCTGAGACGCGCGCGACATCTTTGATGCGCAGCGGTACATTGTCTGGCCGTAAGCCCAGAGCAATTTCTTCAATATCGTCGACCGACTGCAAGTAGCCGGTGACGCGCACCATGTATTCCGCCTCGGCCATCTCGACCACCGAGGCACCGCTTTCCTGATTGGCACGCTTCAATGCCATGGCGACATGGGCCAAGGGCACGTTGTGCGCCCGCAACTGTTGCGGATCCACCTCGACTTGGTACTGCCTGACCATACCGCCGACGGTGGCAACTTCAGATACACCTGCGACGGTCTGGAGTTCGTACTTAAGAAACCAATCCTGAATACTGCGCAAATCAGCAAGGGAATGTTGCCCGGTGCGATCCACCAGCGCATAGAGATAGATCCAACCTACCCCGGTGGCATCGGGCCCAAGTTGCGGGCGCGCCGAAGCGGGGAGCTTTTCCGATACCTGACTCAGATATTCCAGCACCCGAGAACGCGCCCAATAGATATCGGTGCCGTCTTCAAAAATGACATACACATAGGAATCGCCAAAAAAAGAAAACCCCCGCACGGTGACGGCTCCGGGTACCGACAACATGGCGGTGGTCAGCGGGTAAGTCACCTGATCCTGCACCACCTGCGGCGCCTGCCCCGGGTAAGAGGTTTTGATAATGACCTGCACATCCGATAAATCGGGTATCGCGTCCACGGGCGTTTGCTTGACCGAAAAAACACCGGCCCCTACCAACAGTACGGTAAGCAGAATGATCAGGCCTCGGTTGGCGATCGAAGCGCGAATGACTTTTTCTATCATTGCGCCTCTCCCATGACGTCGTGATCATGCATGCTGTGATCGTCCATGGTGTGGTCTTCCATGATGTGATTAGTCATGGAATCATCGGCCATGGCGTGATCATCCATCTGATGACCACCCATCAACGACTCAATGCGATACTCGTAGTTGTCACCCACCCACAACATAAAGTGCACGGTTTGTCCGGGTGTGAAGTCGCCGGTTGACAGCCCCTCGGCCAGAGGGAAGTCCATGGTCATCTTGGGCCAGTCGAGCGCGGGTATCGGATCATGAGTGAGTTTGACCATCCCCATGGCCGGCATCACCTGATCAACGACCCCCATCGCATGCACAACCTGGCCATTTGCATCCTGGTCCATCGAACCGTGATCCATTGCGCCATGATCCATTGAACCAGAACCCATCGAACCTTCGTCCATGCGCGCAAGCTCCGCTTCGATATTGGATTCTGAATCAATCAGGAACTGCGCCGACGTCACTACCCTGTCTCCTCGTTGCAAACCACTGCGTATAGCCACTACGGGTTGACCGTCCACCACGCCTTGGTCGCCCAACTCGACCAATACCGACTGAAACTTCCCGTCGCCCAAGGCTTTGACCACGCGCGCATGGCGGGCACCATGAATCACCGCCGACCGGGGCACCAACAACTGGGCGGAGCTGCTGGGCGCTTCCAATTCAATACGCGCCAGCATGTTGGGTTTGAGTTGCTGCTCCTCATTCACGACGCGAATTCGGAGGGGTAAGGTACGCGACTTTTCGTCCACCACAGGTTCGATGTAGTTGACCATGCCAATCCAGCGTTTATCTGGCAGCCCCCACAATGAGACTTCTGCCGATTGCCCCTGAAAAACCTGATGCGCAGAACTTTCATACACATCGGCTTTTACCCACACGGATTCGAGTGTGGCAATACTCATCACCTCGGTTGCAGGTTTAATGAACATCCCCTGCCTCACGTTGAGGGCTTTAACGATACCGTTAGCGGCGGCTGTCACTTTCACACGCTGCTCGACACGATTGGCTTTGGCCAGCGACTTGATTTGTTCCTCATTCAAGCCCAAAGCTTCGAGCCTTCTCGCCGACGCTCTGATTAAGGCGCGATTACCGCTCTTAATGGCTGCAAGGTATTCTTCCTGCGCACTCACCAGAGCTGGCGAATATAGCTCATACAACACCTGCCCTGCGCGCACCGGGTCACCGGCCGCTGCGACATTCAAGCGCTCTATCCAACCCTCAACACGACTGTGAATATGGCGAATACGGCTTTCGTCAAAGTCCACTTTACCTACGGTTTCGATGTGTTTAACCAGTGGCGCCTCAACCACCTCGGCGGTTTTCACGCCCAGATTATTCATCACCGCAGGCGTAATGCGCACGGCGTTTTCGTCTCCACCGGCAAGGTCTTCTTCATAAACCGGTACCAGATCCATCCCCATAGGCGACTTGCCCGGGCCATCGCGTCGGTAGTTCTTATCCATGGGCGCCACCCAATACAAGGGCTTTTTCTCGGCCGGTTCTGCGGTTTGCTCCATGCCTGCATGCCCACTGCCCAACATAGGACTCAAAAACATATTGGCTAACCAGCCCAGCCCGACTCCAATAATTAAAATAATGATGGCTTTCATGGTGTTTGAGACTCCTTGGATATTTGCATGTCTTCTTCCACATGCCAGTACGCGAGCTGTGCCTGAAGTTTCCGGGATTCAACCAATAGCGACTGTTCTGCAATGCGTGCGGCCTGCTCTTTGCGGTAAAGCTCGCTCACACGTTTAAAGTCGCCGCGATCAGCCTGATAGGCTTGCAATGCCGCCTGCTTTTGTTCGCGCAACAAGGGCAATACATCTTTTTGGTACAGGGATAATTGCGCTTGCAGACGCTCCGCCTGAGATTTGAGCTTGCGATACTGTTGCGCCACGCGCAGCAGGTACTCGTCTCGCCGTAATTGCTCGGCGCGCCCCCGTGCCTGCGCGGCCTGTACTTCGCCATCCACACGCCCCGGTGAAAACAGCGGTAGTTGCACCGACACCCCCGCCGATGCAAAGTCGACACGGTCCGAGCCGTCCATATTGTCGCCCTGACGCATGCCGTAACTCACCTCAAAACCCCACATGGGCTGATAAGCCTGTTCCGCGAGACGCACCTGATCGGAGGCAATATCAACGCGCAATTCCAGCAATCGAAATTCGGGGTGTTGTGAGAAATCAGGAAACCGTGAGGTATCCAGATCAATAAGGGGTAAGTCGCCCCCTACGTCGCCCTTGAGTGTTTGGGCAGTCAGGCGATCAAGTTCGTGTCTGAAATGCAAATAATGGCGGGAAGCTTCGATTTCGAGCTCTTCCAGTTTGAGTAACTCCAACCGCGCGCCCAACAGGTCGCTTTGATCCCGGGCGCCTACCTGATATAGCGAATCAATAAAATCGATGACCTGTTCCAGAAACACCGCATCTTCGCGCAACAAGGTTTGTTTCTTTTGCCAAAACCAGGCGTCGTACCAGGCAATTTCTATATCGCGTTTTAAGCCGGCCCGATAGGCCTGTTGTTGCACATCGCTCTGATGCGCCTGAGTCTGCAACACATTTTGCTTAATAGTGAGCGAATCACCGCGTGGCAACATTTGTCGCAGGCCAGCGCGCAGTTGCGTCATCGGCTCCTGATTCATCGCAAAGGAATCAATCGGCAGGTTTTGCGCAGCAAGAAAGACGGTGGGATCTGGCCAATGGTCCACCGCTCGCGACTCTGCCATGTAGGCGCGTTGCTCTTGGTCGAAGCGTTCCAGGGCCGGGTCGCCTGTTACGGCGGCATCAAATGCGTGTTGGAGCGTGAGTGTCTGCCCACTCAGTACCGCTGGCATCGCAACTGCGAGAAGCGCAGGTAGCAGGTACAACAAATAACCCGCCCTACGAGGGCTGGCGTTAAGATATCGCGTAAGCATGTTTTTTCCATCTTGTGTGATGATTCCGACGAATCATGAAGCGTGCCCGGCACGCCGCTATAGGGAAACTAGATGGAAACTAAAATGGGAGGGGGACTCTGTGGTCCATCAGAAACACTAAGATAGAGCGAGGCAAGAAACATGGCATGCGCATATTCGACACCCCAATCTGCCCGGGGAGTCTCACCGGGTAGGCCGGTGCCACCACAGGTCGCCCCATCACAGTCACAGGCGTCCGCACAGCAGCTATCTGTCAGTTCGCTTTGGGAGGTGGTTTTCGCCGCAGCCGTGTCCGTCATGTCATGACAAGGCTCTGCCGCATGCGATGGCACAGTGGATATCTGCGATGCGGTGTTACTTATTTCTCCGAGCAACTGCGCCGCACTGGCACTGCCCGCCAGGAGATTGAATCCCAACAGCAGTGTCAATATTCGGATAAGAACAGGCTGGTAGCGCACCACAATGCCTCTGCGTGAATGAATAGCGTGGCCAGTAACGATTGCAGATCTTTGAACGCTAATCAAGATTAAATGTTAGTCGCGCGCCCCGATAAGCCAAGCAGCACCTGTTCAGCTTCTTCATAGGACATATATTTGGGCACCGCATAGGTCGCATTGGCTTCCTTGAACGCGGCGCGAATAATTTCACTGAATGCCCGCGGTTCGAGCTCAGGGATTGTCGGTTCGATGCCGATCTCGTTGATCAGATTGCGCACGGCCTGAATAAACCGTTCGGCTTGCAGAAGCGTGGTGTCACCCGCTTCGACCAAACCCAGAAACTGCGCGATTTCAGCCATACGTTCTTTGCAGGCATGCTTGTTGAACTCCAGCACATAAGGCAGCACCTTGGCATTGGATTCGCCATGGGGAATGCGGTACTTGGCACCCAATTGATGCGCGAAAGCATGCACGTAGCCTAATCCGGCAATGTTAATCGTCAATCCGCCGTAGTACGACGCCAGCGCCATTTTCTCGCGCGCCTTAATCGTCGCGCCTTTTTTGCAGGCCAGCGGAAGATTCTCGAACACCATTTGAATCCCCGATCGCGCATAGTAATCGGATTCCTCGTTTGCCATGCCGCTTAAGTAGGCCTCAACCAGATGCGTCAGGGCATCCATTCCGGTTGCGGCCGTAATCGCAGCCGGCAAGCCTTTCATTAGGTCCGGGTCGAGCGCAGCAACCAAGGGCACGATTTTGGTATCGATCACCAGCTCTTTCTTATGCGTGTCGGTATCGGAAATCACCGCGCCGATGGTGGCCTCAGAACCCGTGCCTGCGGTAGTGGGCACCGCGAAAAAGGGCGCGGAGGGCTTCTTGCCTTTGAGAATGCCGACCAGCTCACGCGGCGCCACTTCGTTCGTGGCCGCCAGCGCGATGACTTTGGCCGCATCGATAGATGATCCCCCGCCAATGGCCATGACTGAATCGCAGTTCTGCGCACGGTACTGAATCAAACCGTGTTCAACGACCTCAAACGTGGGATCCGGCTGCACCTCAGTGTAAAGGTGATAGGGCATGCCCAATTGATCGAGCTTCTTAAGCATGCCATCCAGCACACCCAACTTGTAAAGCCCCTCATCGGTAACAATCAGAAGTTTTTTCAGGCCGAACTGCGCCACCGTTTCGCATAACCGCAAGGATGCGCCTTTGCTCATGAATACCGTGGGTTTGGGAATATTGAGCAGGTAGGTCACTGCTTTGAGCCCGGTAATATAGCCCTTACCAACCAGTTGGTTTTTAAATCGTGAAAGTTTGAGTGTGCGAACCAGCCTTGACTCAAGCTCATCGATCATTTCAGGCATTTTCATGGCGACTTTCCTCGCTGTACACAGCCACGGATATAGATAGGCCGTGCGGGCAAAAATTATTCTGTTTAACAGACCTTAGTTTCATCATAGTTCAATTTATATATATGCGGAATACCCTCGAAGCGATACGCCTGCGGCCAGTACAAAGAGAGGCTCAGGCTTCACTAAGCGCTTGTTGCTCGCTATGCATAGCGCCAACGAAACACGCATTTTTTACACAACATCCGCCTACGATTTGCTGAAACGTGAGCGCAGGTCTAATGTAATAACCTTCAAGCGTTCGCGCTATCCGTGCGCATTCGATGATTGGGCGCGATCCCAACTTCAAACCAGGCAGGGCCCGCTGAGTGACTATGGCAAGGCGATCATTACTGACGCACATATTAAAAAAACAGAGCCGCCGTATCTGTGCGGTATATATGCTAGCTGGCCTGATCTGGATTACTTTCAGCGACTATGCCACCGCCCTTTTGGCCAACTTTGTTTCAGACCAAATCACGGTATTGATCTCTATCTCCAAGGGTTATCTTTTTATATTTGTTACCGCTGCCATTCTGTATGGTTTTCTGGCTGCTAGCGAAAAACGTTTAGGTGCGTCATATCAAGCTGTGCTGAAAGCGAAAGCCCAATACAGAGACCTGTTTACCGACACGCCTCTACCCATCGCTCTGGCTCGCGAATCCGACGGACACGTGCTTGCGGCGAACCCTGCGGCCCTTATGCTTATTTTTAAGGGCCGGGATCAACGGGGCCCGCTTCATCTTTCTGATCTCATACCGGGCTTCGATGACGTCTGCCTTGCGCAGTTCAAGGAGAACGGTGGAGAGCTTTACATCAGCTTCTTCAGTACACGCGCCTCGCAGCTGGACGCGCTCACCGTGCGTGCTTGTGCAAGCCGCGCACAAGACTGCGAGGCCTTACTGATCGTGTTGGAAGATAGAAGCCTGGACCGCAAAGTGTCGCACGAACATCATAAGGCGCAACGACTGTTAGCGAATACTCAAACTCTTGGCCACATGGGGGTCTGGGAGTATCAGTTTCATAGTAAGGAATTAATATGCTCAGAGGGTGCCCAAAAAATCCTCGACCTGCCCAGCGCACAACACTCTTTAAATCATTACCCGCTCGATGCGCTCACCGAGAAAATGCCGCAAGTCGAGGCAAAACAGTTGGTAGACACGCTGAACAACATCAGGCCCACAGAGTTATTTGAACGGGTATTTACGGTAGAGATTGTGGCCGGAATCGACCGGCGGATCATGTTTCGCGGCGAATGCATGCAGCACGGCAAATATGACAAAGTGATTGTAGGCAGTTGCGTGGACTTCACCGAACGCTTTACCACCCAGCAACAACTTGTAGAGCGTGAGCGCTTGTATCGCCGCCTGGTTGACCTCATGCCCGACGCCGTCATCATCACCAAGGACGATGTGATCACCTATGCCAATGTGGCCTCCGCCCAGATCTTCGGTTTTGAGCATGAGCAGCAGCTACATGGCTTTAGACTAAAGGACTTTTTCGCCGAAACCGAACTCACAAAGATAGATGAATTATTACTGCTGCTCGACAAAGATCAAGACGTGCACCGCATAGAACACGCCTACATGAGAGGCATTCGCGGTAAGCAGTTCGATGCCAATATCTCGGCACGTGCCAATGAAGTGAAAGACGCACATATCGTGCAATATCTCATCCGCGACATCAGTTATCAGGTAAAAATGGACACCGCATTGAAGCAATCCAACCTGCGCCTGAGTCAACTGGCCAGCCAGTCTTTGTCTGATCTGGAGCTGGAGCGCCAGCAGATTTCAAAGGCTCTGCACGATGAAATCGGCCAGAGCCTAACTGCCATAACGTTATCGGCTGGGTTGGCCGCGCGTCAGGCGCATCAACCGGAACTGGGAGAGCTGATCACTACAGTGATCGATACAAGTAAAGACGCGCTCGAAAAGGTACGCGATTTATCGTTGATGTTACGCCCGCCGCAGCTCGACGAGCTTGGGCTGGAGTCCGCCGCCAATTGGCTCGCTGATCGCTTGCTTACTCCCAAGAATATTGACTGGCTCGTCATAGGTCCAAACCTGCCGGAATTGTCACCCGACACCGAAATCGTCGCCTTTCGCGTGATACAGGAATGTATTACCAATATCGTCCGGCATGCCGAAGCCTGCCGCGTTGAAATCAAGATTAGAGTTCATGACAATAGTCTGGTGGTAACCGTTACCGACGACGGTAAGGGTTTCGATACCTCGCAGGAAAGTGACCATCTTGGGCTTAAATACATGAATGAGCGCGTAGCCATCACGCGCGGTAAATTAAAAGTTATTTCAGGGCCCGGGCTTGGAACCTGTGTCAAAGTCATATTGCCGCTTTTCGGGGCAAATTATCATTCCAGCCCAAGCCCTGAACACAGCGATTCTCACTCCGTATAAAAAAGGGCGCTTAAATGCGCCCTTTCTTCTGATTGGTCTTACGACTTTATTGCGTTCTATCAGTAAGCGTAAAAACCGCGTCCGGATTTACGCCCCAACCATCCACCACGCACATATTTGCGCAACAATGGGTGCGGGCGGTATTTACTATCACCGAACTCTTCCTGCAGGGTCTCCATAATGGCAAGACACACGTCCAGGCCGATTAAATCCCCCAGCGCCAACGGCCCCATCGGGTGGTTTGCGCCTAATTTCATCGCCGCGTCGATATCCTCGGCAGAAGCTACGCCCTCGGCAAGAATACCTACCGCTTCGTTAATCATCGGGATAAGTACGCGGTTCACCACAAAGCCCGGCGCCTCGGCCACTTCCACCGCCGTTTTACCTAACTGCTCCGTGAGCGCCTGCACCTTGGCATAGGTGTCATCAGAAGTGGTAATACCGCGAATGATTTCCACCAGTTTCATGACCGGTGCAGGATTGAAGAAGTGCATGCCAATCACTTTGTCGGGGCGCCCGGTGGCGGCCGCTACTTCGGTGATCGACAAAGAAGAGGTATTTGTGGCAAGTATCGTGTCGGCGCTGCACACTTCGTCGAGCTCGGCAAAAATACTCTTTTTAATCTGCATGTTCTCAACCGCGGCCTCCACCACCAGTGCCGCGTCTTTCGCCGGTGCGAGATCAACAGTGCCCTGAATACGCTCAATAATGGCGTAACTTTCTTCTTGCGACATTTTGTTTTTGTCGACGAGGCGCGTCAGGTTCTTCTGAATGGTTGCGATACCACGATCAACGGCCTCAGACTGAATATCCCGCAGAATTACCTCAAAACCCTGGCTGGCAAAAGCCTGCGCAATACCTGCCCCCATGGTTCCTGCACCGATTACACATACTTTTGTCATGACTACTGTACTCCCACTACTGATTCTACGACGGCGCGCAGATTAGCAGGGAGCGCGTTTCTGCTCAAGACTTGATCACACAAAGTCACCAAACACTCCTGCAGTTTGACCAATTACGTGCCTTCTCTGTCAGTGCCACGCTCCGCGCAGGCCGCTATCAGCGACCAGCGCAGGTTCCTGGCAAATCACACGCGTAATTCTTAATGCCTTGGAGTTTTGTCCCCACTTACAATGCGTTACGCGAGCACGCGCACCAAAACATTGCAGATCATGACTGCTTTGCTAAGCTAATTAACCTCTATCGTGATAAGAAAGAATATGTCCGCCCGTCACATCCTCGACCCGCTCTCTTCAACCAAAGAATTTTTAGAAATCAGACGAAGTCGTCGCATCATGCTGTGTAAGGTATTGTCCTACATCGGCGTGGTGATTTTGCTGGTATTTGGTACTGCCAGCTACCTCGAAGACAACATTCTACTGGCAACGATTCTCTTCGCCGTCTCGATCACCGGTATCGTCAATATTATTGTATTGCGCTTTACCCATAACGATGAGATTGCGGTGATGGTGCTCAATGGCATCATGATTGCGCTCTCTCTCGCATTACTGATTACGGGCGGTTCCGGCAACACCGGCATGTTGTGGATCTACCCACTGGTGGCCATCAATCTGTTTCTCAATCGGCTGTGGGTAGCCATTGGTGTCTCGCTCACCTTTGTGATTCTGAGTAGCCTGCTACTTTTTACGCCGGCATCCGAATTACTGCTCGCGGAGTATTCGTTTAAAACCATGCTGCGCTTTGAGATTTCCTTTATTGCACTGTGTGTCATCTGTTTGTCCGCCATTCGCGCCGAGGAAAAATCGCATACCTCGATCATCGACATTCTCAGTAACGACATTCACCAACTGGCCTACTACGATGCACTCACTGGTCTGCCTAACCGGGTCACTTTTCAACGCAACCTAAAGCGCATCTTGAAGCGCGCGAGCAATGACCACAACAGAGTCGCTCTACTCTATATCGATCTGGATAATTTCAAATCCATCAACGACACCTATGGCCACTCAACGGGTGATCGGGTGTTGGAGAAAATAGGCGGGGTGCTTGATAGAACCCTTCGTCCCAACGATTTCGTGAGCAATGCCAGCGTTCAGATGGCGCGACTGGCCGGTGATGAGTTTGTCGTGATTCTCAATAACATTAAACATTCCGAAGACATCGCAAGCGTTACCGATCGCCTCATGGAACATCTCAATATAGGCGTTACGGTAGATGGCGTAAGCCATGCGATTCATGCAAGTATTGGCGTCGCGGTTTATCCCGATGATGCAAGCACCAGTGAAGCACTCATGAATAACGCGGATGCCGCCATGTATGAGGCGAAAAAACTGGGTAAGTCCAACTGCACCTTTTTCTCTCAAGACATTGCCAACCGCGTTCAGGAACGTAAAAACATCGAAGAAGCGTTACGCAAATCCCTCGATGAAGATCTGTTCTCTCTCGTGCTGATGCCAATGTACAACTGCCAGACGCGCGCGATCGTAGGTGCGGAAGTGTTGCTGCGCTGTGAGAACCCCGCCTTGCAGGGCATCGGCCCCGACCGTTTTATTCCCATTGCCGAATCGACCGGTTTGATCAAGAAAATCGACCTCTGGGTAATCGATCACGCCCTCGCCCTGCTCAAGATTCTGATGACAGAACATGGCTTTACGGGTACCTGGTGTATTAATTTTTCTGGCGTGGAGCTACAGAACGATGCGTTTCCCGCCACGGTGGAGGCCCTCATCAAGCGCTACGACGTTCCGCCCCACATGTTGGAACTTGAAATTACGGAAACAGCGCTCGTGCAAGACGACGAACGGGCCAACCGGATTTTACAAGATATTCGCGCGTTGGGAGTGAGTCTGTCGCTGGATGACTTTGGTACCGGTTATACGGCCTTTAATCAGCTGATTAATTACCCGGCAGATTCCCTGAAAATTGACCGTTCTTTTATCTGGGGCCTGTTCTCGGATCAAAACGACACCCGTGAAATGGTGTCGATCATGCAAAAACTGGCTCAGCTTTATCACCTTCGCACGATTGCCGAGGGTGTCGAAACCGCAGAACAACTTGCTTTCCTTCAGGAAAACGGTTGCGAATGGGCTCAGGGTTATCATCTGTCCAAACCTCTCGCGGTCGACGATTTTATCAAGAAGCTCAATACCAGCACTTCACCCGCCTGATATCTCCCTGCCGGCGCTACAGCGATGCAGAGTATGCAAGCCCTTTTTTTGCCTAAGGGGTGAATTTAAGAGGCTAGCCGCTGCAAGCTCGGCTTACGCTATTTCTTTGCCAACTTTTTTATCTGCCCACAGGCTCCTTTTATTTTCTTTGGCACTTGACTCGTGACCATTGGTCACAATATAAGTAAGCCGCATTCATTCATCTTGGAGAACAGGTATGTCCCACACAACTGCACCACGTAAAGTTTGCGTGACCGGCGCTTCCGGTTTCATCGCCGCCCACCTGGTACAGCAACTCTTGGCCCAGGGGCATACCGTGGTGGGCACTGTACGTGGCACTGCCGATAACTACCCTTACCTCACAAGGCTTCCGGGCGCCAAAGAGCGCTTGCAACTCGTACAGGCCAACCTGCTCGAAGAAGGCGCCTTCGATGCCGCAGTGGCGGGGTGTGATGTGGTCATGCACACCGCCAGCCCTTACGTCGTCAATGTCAAAGACCCGCAAAAAGAGCTGGTTGACCCCGCGTTGCAAGGCACGACGAATGTCATGCGTGCCTGCGCAAAAGCCAACAGCGTGACCCGGGTTGTTCTCACTTCATCACTGGCAGCGATCACCGACGAGCCGGACTCAGACAAAGTATTTTCAGAACGCGACTGGAACACCAAGTCGAATTTGAAGCGCAATCCGTACTACTACTCCAAAACACTCGCCGAAAAAGCCGCCTGGGATTTTGTGGCGCAGCAATCGCCGGGTTTCGATCTGGTCGTGATCAACCCTTACATGGTTATCGGTCCTTCGCTCGGCCCCGCGTTAAACGAGTCCAATAAAGT
>JBFHUL010000045.1:0-26488 GCA_041590075.1 Oleiphilaceae bacterium | reverse complement strand
CTGGAGCCAGAGCCAGAGCCAGAGCCAGAGCCAGAGCCAGAGCCAGAGCCAGAGCCAGAGCCAGAGCCAGAGCCAGAGCCAGAGCCAGAGCCAGAGCCAGAGCCAGAGCCAGAGCCAGAGCCAGAGCCAGAAAAAGTATCCACCGGTTTCTTTGGCCGTATCAAGCAAGGATTATCACGCACACGGCAAAATTTTACAGGTGGACTGAGCAGCCTGTTACTGGGCCAGAAAGAAATTGACGAAGATCTACTTGAAGACATTGAAACACAACTGCTCAGTGCCGACGTGGGTATCGAAGCCACCAATCAGATCATTCAACATATTACCGAGCAGCTGGATCGCAAAACACTGAAAGATGCACAGGGTGTGCAAACTGCATTACGCCAAGAACTGGCCAATATACTGCAGCCCTGCGAAGCGCCTCTGGAAATAGCCGCAACACAAAAACCCTTCGTGATTCTGGTGGTCGGAGTGAATGGCGTGGGTAAAACAACGACAATTGGCAAAATGGCCAAGCGATTTCAGATGCAGGGTAAAAGTGTCATGCTGGCGGCGGGTGACACCTTCCGGGCCGCCGCAGTTGAGCAGTTGCAGGTTTGGGGTGAACGCAATGAGGTGCCCGTTGTGGCACAGCACACCGGGGCCGATAGCGCATCCGTCATTTATGATGCCGTAGAATCTGCCCAGTCGAAAGGCATCGATATTGTGATTGCCGATACGGCAGGCCGCTTACAGAACAAAGACAACCTCATGAGTGAACTTGAAAAAGTCGTGCGCGTAATGCGTAAACTGGACGACACCGCTCCTCATGAAGTCATGCTGGTACTGGATGCAGGTACTGGTCAGAATGCCCTGAGTCAGGCGCAGGTCTTTCAACAGGCTGTAGGGGTGAGCGGTATCAGCCTTACCAAGCTTGATGGCACTGCCAAAGGCGGTGTTATCTTTGCAATCGCCAAACAGTTACAGCTGCCCATCCGCTTTATTGGGGTGGGTGAACAAATCGATGACCTTCGGCCGTTTGAAGCGGATCAATTTATTGAAGCCCTGTTCGCCAGCGAAGCAGAATAAAGGCCATGATCCAATTCACCAATGTCGATAAGCGCTATGAAGACGGGCACGATGCACTCAAGCAAGTGTCGTTTTCCTTATCCCGCGGTGAGATGGCCTTCCTGACCGGACACTCAGGTGCGGGGAAGAGCACCTTGCTCAAATTGATCATGCTGATGGAACGGGCCACCAAAGGACAGATTGTGGTGGGCGGTCAAAATCTGGCCCGTATTCCGGCCCGCCAGATTCCCTATTTTCGGCGTCATATTGGCGTGGTTTTCCAGAACCACAGATTGCTCTTTGACCGGACTATTTTCGATAATGTTGCATTGCCCTTGGAAGTGGCAGGTGCAAACCCCAGAGATATTGGCAAGCGGGTACGAGCAGCGCTCGACAAAGTAGGCTTGCTGAGCAAGGAAAAACTCACCCCCATACAACTCTCCGGCGGTGAACAGCAGAGAGTGGGTATCGCCAGGGCAGTCATCAATAAACCCCCCGTGCTGCTGGCTGACGAACCCACGGGCAACCTGGACCCCGAACTATCCGGTGAAATCATGCGCTTGTTTGAACAATTCAATCAAGTAGGCGTCACCGTGTTAATTGCGAGCCATGATTTGGCTCTGATTCATGATATGCGCCACCGCGTGATCGAACTGGATCAAGGCCGTATTCAAGAAAGGCCCGCCATGGAGACGCCCCATGGCTAAAGCCAAGCCTGAAGCACCTAAACCTCGCAACAGTGGCGCAGCGCCGACGAAGCAGGCTAACGAGCTGCAAAGCTATCTGGATAATCATCGTAAGGTATTCCGCAGTACATGGCAGTCACAATCCCGCTCTCCTCTTGCCAGCCTCTTCACCTGTTCCGTCATCGGCATCGCCTTGGTACTGCCTGTGCTGCTCGCATTGCTGCTGAGCAACCTGCAGGCTGTAAATTTAGGCTGGGACGGCTCGGCGCAGATCACCCTGTTTTTCGAAGATAATATTGATCAGCAAACAGCGCAGGACTGGAGTAAACAGCTGGAGAAAAGGGCAAATATCGCCGCGGTTGAGTTTATAGACAAGGATCGGGCATTAGCAGAGTTCAGTGCTGCCATGGAAATGTCCACTACGCTGGATTACCTCGATGGGAATCCACTTCCGCACAGTGTACTGGTTACGCCACATGCGTCGCTCAAGAGTCTTGCAGACCTTCAAGCACTCGAACAGCAGCTTGCTCAGTATGACTTAATTGCCAGTTCGATGCTGGATGTACTCTGGCTGCAGCGCTTACAGGCACTTGCTGCTTTCATGGAACGAAGCGTGTGGCTCATTGCGACGATGCTTGCTCTAGCTGTTATTTTGATTCTGGGCAATACCATCCGCCTGGCGATTGAAAGTCGACGCGAAGAAATCATCGTACTCAAACTGGTTGGCGGTACCAATGCATTTGTATGCCGTCCGTTTCTATATATGGGGTGTTTCTTCGGTCTTGGCGGCAGCTTGATTGCCATCCTGTTGAGTCAAGTCATCATCGCCCTGCTCAATGCCCCCATTCGCGCCCTCGCTCAGTCGTATCAGAGTCAGTATGAGTTGTCAGGCCTGGGTTTCGAATCTACACTTTTCGTGTTAGTGACTGGCTTGGTTCTAGGCTGGCTCGGCGCCTGGCTCGCAGTGCGACGACATTTGACCGAAATTGAACCAAATTAAGCCTGAATCCGTAATTAAATTATCTCGCACGCACTTGAATTTGGAACTTTTGCCCCTATTGAGGGTCAAAGTTCTTGGATGCTAAAATCCTTGTCCGTTTAACTTTGGAGGTTGAAATATGGGTACAAGCTTGCAGCCCGTAGATATGTTGGTTCCTGGTGCGAATCTGGAATCATATATCCAGGCGGTAAATGGTATCCCTATTCTGTCGATAGAAGAGGAGCGTGAGCTGGCCGAAAAGCTGTATCACGAAAGCGACCTCGAAGCCGCACGACGTTTGGTTATGTCGCATTTGCGCTTCGTCGTACATATCGCCAAAAGTTATTCCGGTTATGGTCTGGCTCAAGGCGACCTTATTCAGGAAGGCAACGTAGGTTTGATGAAAGCCGTTAAACGCTTCAACCCCGAGTTTGGCGTGAGGCTGGTTTCATTTGCCGTGCACTGGATTAAAGCTGAAATCCACGAATTTATCTTACGCAATTGGCGCATCGTGAAAATCGCAACGACCAAAGCGCAGCGCAAAATGTTTTTTAACTTGCGCAGCTCGAAGAAGCGCCTTGCTTGGTTCACACACGCTGAAGTTGAATCGGTGGCCAAAGATTTGGGCGTAGAACCGAAAGTCGTAAGAGAAATGGAAGGCCGTTTGAGCGCCCACGACACCTCGTTCGATGTGGGTGTGGATGACGACGATGACAGCGCCTATCAGGCTCCCGTGAATTATTTGGAAGATAAGAGTCTGGATCCCGCACGATGCCTTGAAAAACTTGATTGGACGCAAGACAGCAACGCCAGACTTTATGAAGCTCTGAAAACACTGGACGAGCGAAGCCTGGATATACTCAACAAGCGTTGGTTGAACGAGAGCAAAGCGACCTTACATGAACTCGCCGATCAATATGGCGTATCGGCAGAGCGCATCAGACAGCTGGAAAAAAATGCAATGAAGAAGGTCAAAGGCTTAATGGAAGCCGAAGCAGCCTAACACTCCTTCGTTACTCAAAGCCGCCCTCATTTGGGCGGCTTTTTAGTTTAGGCCCCATCATTTTAGAGCGTACAACAATGAACATCGCAGTTATCGGTATCGGCCTTATGGGTACTCCCATGAGCGAACGCCTCCTACACGCCGGGCACACACTTTGCCTTTGGAATCGCACTCAGTCGAAACTCGCGCCATTTACTGACCGTGCTGCGCTCGCAGCCACTCCTCAAGAGGCGATTAGTGATGCCGACGCAGTGATTACAATGCTTGAAAATGGCCCCGTGACGGATCAGCTGCTTTTCCAAAACGACGCTTGCCTTGCTGCCAAACCTCAGACCCTGTGGATCGATATGAGCTCCATCTCGCCCGACATGGCTCGCAAGCACTCCGCCAAGCTAACAGCGGCCAGTATAGACTACCTCGATGCACCGGTATCGGGCGGCACGCTGGGCGCAGAGCAAGGCACACTGTCCATCATGGTTGGCGGTGCGCATGAGGCATTCATACGCGCCAAACCGTTATTTGCCGCATTGGGCACTGCGCGACACATTGGCCCGACCGGTTGCGGGCAGCTTGCTAAACTGGCGAATCAGGCCATTGTTGGCATCACCATCGGTGCGGTGAGTGAGGCCCTGCTTTTGGCACGGGAAGGCGGAGCTGACCTGAGCGCCGTGAAAGAATCACTCATGGGAGGCTTTGCTGCCAGTCGCATTCTGGAATTACATGGACAGCGCATGATTGATGGAAATTTCGAACCGGGCGCTCGCGCACGGGTTCAACTTAAAGACTTACGCATGATTCTGGATCAGGCCCGCGACGAAAATCTCTGCTTGCCCTTGGCTCAAAGAACCTATGAAAGCTATCAATCATTAATCTCCAGAGGGCTTGAAAACGTTGACCATAGCGGGCTGTTTCTCGAACTCGAGGCGCTCAATCAATGCAAACCCAAGGAGTGATCAGACTGTGCCCAAGTTCGCTGCAAACTTGACCATGCTGTTCACCGAGCTGCCCTTTGAGCAACGCTTTTCTGCCGCAAAAGAAGCCGGTTTCGACTACGTGGAGTATCTCTTCCCCTACGAGTGGGAGGCGACTACGCTTGCCGAATATCTACAGCAACATGCTCTGGAACAGGTCCTGTTCAACTTACCGCCGGGGCGGTGGGATGAGGGAGAGCGTGGTATCGCCAGTTTGCCGGTACGCCAAACCGAATTTCGTGAAGGCCTGGACCTCGCGATTAGTTATGCCACGACGCTCGGGGTTTCACGGCTCAATTGCCTGTCGGGACTTATCGATCCTCAACTCACCTCGCTGGAGCAGTGGTCCACCCTGGTCGACAATCTCGCATACGCAGCTGAGCACCTCGCTAAGCATGATATAAAACTGCTTATCGAACCGATCAACAGCCGTATTGATATGCCCGGTTTTCTTGTGGACACCCTCGGGAAAGCCAAGCAGCTGATACAGGATGTCGGGCACGAGAATCTCGCCATACAATTCGATATCTATCATATGCAAGTTATGCACGGGGATATCGCGCGCCTGCTTGAATCACATCTGGATCTGATTCAACACATCCAATTTGCAGACAACCCCGGCCGCAACGAGCCCGGCACCGGCGAGCTTAATTTTGAATTTCTGTTCTCCCAGATTGATGCACTGGGCTACACCGGCTTTGTCAGTGCAGAATATCGTCCTTCTGTGAATACACGCGACTCCCTTGGCTGGCTCCCTGAAAAATCCTAGCCCTTACAAAGTTTTAACTGGTCGCCTTTTCCGGGCCTGTGATAAAAACTTCAAGTTCTGGATATGAAGGTCTCCTCAGGAATAAGGCACGGGCAGTATGGCATGGTGGGGTAAAGTAATTGGTGGCTCCTTTGGCTTTGCCTTGGGCGGCCCTTTGGGCGCTCTTCTGGGTGCGGCCATCGGCCACAGTTTTGATAAAGGCCTCGCCGGTCTGGATGACCTTCAGGCCGGAAACCTTGGCAACAACACCGAGCGCATTCAAGCCGCTTTCTTTACCGCCACATTCAGTATTATGGGCAGCATCGCCAAAGCCGATGGGCGGGTATCCGAAGATGAAATTCGTGTTGCCCAGGAAACCATGGGAAGAATGCAGCTCAGTGCCGAGCAGAAACAAGCTGCACAAGCACTGTTTAATCAGGGCAAGCAGCCCGATTTTACGCGGCAGGAAATACTGGAACAGTTTCGTCGTGAGTGTGGTCGCAGAAAAAACCTGTTCATTATTTTCATGGAAATTCAGTTGGCAACAGCGCTTGCAGACGGCGATCTGGACTCTCGGGAGCTGCTTATCCTGCGGGAAGTAGCCGAATACTTGCGGTTTAAACGGACAGAATTTGAAGCCCTCCTTGCGAGGATGACCGCCCAACGTTCTTTTTCAGAATCCGGACGCAATACTGCACACGATACATCAAAAGAAAAAATGTATAAGGCCTGTCAGGTACTTGGTGTAACACCCGAAGACAGTGATACCACGGTCAAAAAAGCGTACCGTAAGCTGTTGAGTCAGCATCACCCTGATAAATTGGTGTCAAAGGGCTTACCCGAAGAAATGATGAAGGTAGCAACCGAAAAGACTCGCGAAATAAAAAACGCTTACGACTACATCAAGCAACATCGCAACAGACAGAGGTGACTATGCGCGTACTGGTTATAGAAGACGATAAAGATGTGGCCGCGTACCTGGTCAACGGCTTAAAAGAAAACGATAACGTAGTGGACCACTCTGCCGACGGTAAAGAGGGCTTGCTACTCGCGGCCAGTGAAGACTATGACGTCATGATTATCGATAGAATGTTACCCGGCATGGATGGACTTTCCATAATTAAAACCATACGCGCTACCGGTAATCAGACCCCGGTACTCATTCTAAGCGCCTTGGGAGATGTGGACGATAGAGTAGAGGGCTTACGTGGCGGTGGTGATGATTACCTCACCAAACCCTTTTCCTATACGGAATTACTTGCTCGACTGGAAGCATTGGTACGTAGGGGGGCAAGCTCTGGCTCAGAGCCCATCACGCATCTGAAGGTAGCCGACCTCGAAATGGACTTGCTGGCACGCACCGTCAAACGCGGTGGTGAAAAAATTGATCTGCAGCCTCGGGAATTTCGTCTATTGGAATACCTGATGAAACATGCGGGTCAGGTCGTAACGCGCACAATGCTTTTGGAGCAGGTATGGGATTATCATTTCGACCCGCAAACCAATGTTATTGATGTGCACATCAGTCGCCTCCGCTCCAAGATCGACAAAGACTTCCCCAAGCAATTACTGCAAACAGTTAGAGGAGCTGGGTACATACTTAGTGAAGATCCTTAGCCTCCTCCGTACTTCCACCTTTCAACTGGCGATCATGTACATGGTACTGTTCGCCACGTCAGTCTTTATCCTTATGGGTTTTATCTATTGGGCAACCGCCGGGTATATGGCAAGCCAGACGGATGAAACTATCGAAGCAGAAATTATAGGTCTCGCCGAACAATATCAGCGCCAAGGGCTCAACGGTTTAATCAGTGTGATTAGAGAGCGGGTAGCACGCGACCCCAATGGCAAAGCCGTATACCTCTTTACCGCGCGCGATTTTATCAAGCTCGCTGGTAATATCAGCAAATGGCCTGAGGATGGCGAAGTTCAGGAAGGCTGGTTGAATTTTACGCTTGATGAAAATCTGGGTTGGCCAACTGAGCAGGCAAGGCCTGCGCGTGCTCGCGTGTTCATCGTTCCCGGAGGGCTGCGTCTACTGGTGGGGCGCGACGTTAACGAGTTTATGGCGGTTAAGCAGCTGGTTGAGCGCGCCATCAACTGGGGAATGGGCATTACCTTCGGACTGGCCATGTTTGGTGGCATCATGATGAGCCGCAGCACCGCCAAACGCGTTGAGTTGATCAATCAAACCAGCCGCAAAATCATGACCGGTAATCTGGCCCTGCGCATTCCTGATCGTGGAACCAACGATGACTTCGATCAGTTAGCCCGCAACCTGAACGAAATGCTGGATCGTATCGTGCTGCTCATGGAAGGCATTCGACATGTATCCGATAACATCGCCCATGATCTGCGCACGCCACTCACACGACTACGCAATCAGCTCGAAAATACCTTGGTATCTGTTGAAAGCGAGCGCGATCGCGAGCGAGTTGCCAGTGCCGTAGCCGAAGCTGACCAGTTACTCGCCACCTTCAACGCATTGTTGCGCATTGCACGCCTGGAAATGGGAGGACGGGTATCAAATTTCAGCAGTTTCGACTTATCCGAATTGGTACAGGATGCAGCTGAGCTTTACGAAGCATTAGCCGAGGACAAACATCAGAAGCTGGCAATGCTCATTGAACCTCAACTTACACTAGTGGGTGATAGAGATCTGATATTTCAGACCTTATGCAATCTGATCGATAATGCCATCAAGTACACGCCAGAGGGTGGCTCAATTGAAGTTATTCTGGATGCCGATAAAAACCATGTGTATTTGACGGTGGCCGATTCTGGAATTGGCATCCCAGAAGAAGAGAGAGACAAAGTATTCCAACGGTTTTACCGCGTAGCGAAAAGTCGATCATTGGCGGGAAATGGACTGGGACTTAGCCTGGTGCAAGCAGTACTAGAGTTGCATCAGGGTAAAATTACACTAAAAGACAACCAGCCCGGCCTGCGGGTCGAGCTTGCGTTACCCCGCCACGCAGGTCAAAGAGAAGGCACTGCTGTATAAGTACGGGAGGGTTTAGTTGAGTCCCCCACGCACGCGATCAAGCGTATATTTCGCTGGAAA
Organism: Oleiphilaceae bacterium; assembly: GCA_041590075.1. Classification (GTDB taxonomy): domain Bacteria; phylum Pseudomonadota; class Gammaproteobacteria; order Pseudomonadales; family Oleiphilaceae; genus PZPK01. Next base: position 17,990 of record JBFHUL010000045.1, on the reverse strand, counting down.
CAAGGCCAGATTGACGCCACTTGCCACGTATTTTTCAGCACTGTCCTTGATGGATTCCAAACGGGCCACATTCGCTTCAACTTTGGCACTGATACTATCCACTTCACCTTCAAGTCGTTTTTGTCCAAACATCAATGCGGCGATCAGAGTGTGGCGATTAATTTGGTTTTCAACACCGAGTTCGTCTAAACGATAGCCCAACATATCGACTTGATTGAGCGCACTGTTTAGGATGCCCTGTAGGTTTTTTTCGAGTTTCATAGATGCCTCCCAGTAAGTTCCAAGCGGCAAAACATTACGCCTGTTGGCTAGGCGAATCAACCTAATAGATACATAATTTCGAGGTAAATCAATGGGCCGATATCGCCCCCCTTTGCCACCCAAGGCAAAGTACATCACACCACAAGGTGAACGCGCTCTAAGGGAAGAATTGCGCTACCTTTGGAAAGAAAAACGCCCCCAAGTGACCCAAGCAGTTTCCGAAGCCGCCGCACTTGGTGACCGTTCCGAAAACGCTGAGTATATATACGGTAAAAAGCAGCTTAGAGAAATAGACCGCCGTGTTCGCTATCTTACTAAACGACTTGATGAAGTTGTGGTCGTGAGGCGCTTACCGGAGGATACACAACGCGTTTATTTCGGTGCCTGGGTGACTTTGGAAAATGAGGCTGGAGAACAAAAGTGTTTTCGTTTGGTCGGTGCAGACGAGTTCGATATGGCCAAGGGCTGGATCAGTATTGATTCACCTTTAAGTCGGCAGCTGATAAAGAAAACCATTGATGATGAAATCCTATGGCAAAGGGAAAATGAGCGTGCTACCTGGTTCATTGTAGACATACGCTATGAAGATCCCAACAGTGCGACCACGGTCTAAACAGTGGTGCGCCAATTGGTTTATTATTCAAACAACGCCATCGTGAATGGGTAACGCCGATGTTGAGATGCCTGAGCCTGAGCCTCCTGTTAGCTTTTTCCTTTTCGGTCACAGCCGAAGAGACAGAAGACTTTGATTTTGAACTAGAGTTCGATCTGCGAAAAAAATCCACGATTCAGGATTTCCCCTTACAGGAAATGGATGCGGAATTAATGTCTGACGCTGCGATAGAAGGGGCGTTACAGGCAACCAGTGCCGGCAGCGGAACAGGCAAACCGGCCTACCTTGAGCAGAAAGAACGCAGCGAAAAGCAATCCAAGGAAGAACTTAAGCTAGAGAATGACCCTTCTGCGGTCGATGAATCGTTGCGCTTCGGGCAATCCGTGCCGCAGTTTATTCCCTATCAGGCGCCCGTGTTTGAAATGGATACGGGCCGCACCGTTCAACACAACAACACTGCTTTCGAGCGACCTTGAGCCATTATTCAACGGTAACGGATTTGGCGAGATTTCGAGGTTGATCGACGTCAGTTCCCTTGATTAGGGCCACATGATAACTCAGCAGCTGAAGCGGAATAGAATAGATAATGGGTGCTACCAACTTTGAGCAGTTCGGCACCTGCAATACCTTCATCGTTTCATCTCCTCTGAAATTCGACTGCTTATCGGCAAATACATACATCAGACCACCTCTCGCGCGCACCTCTTCAACATTGGAATGCAATTTTTCAAGCAACTCGTTGTTCGGTGCGACCACAATTACAGGCATTTCAGCGTCTATCAAGGCGAGCGGGCCGTGCTTGAGCTCCCCGGCAGCGTATGCCTCAGCGTGGATATAGGAGATTTCCTTCAACTTCAATGCGCCTTCCATAGCGATCGGATACTGATCCCCTCGCCCCAGAAACAGACTATGGTGCTTGTCAGCAAAGTCGATCGCATGACGCTGAATCTCCGCGTCCATGTCCAGCACCTGCTCGAGCTTTGCAGGCAGGCTTTGGAGCGCCCCAACGATCTCTTGCTCTTGTTCAGGAGTCATCGACTTGTATTTACCGATCGCCGCAACCAGTAACATTAAACCTGCAAGCTGTACCGTAAATGCTTTAGTGGAGGCAACACCAATCTCAGCCCCTGCCTGCATCATGTAGGCAAGATCAGATTCCCGCACCAGTGAAGAGCCTGGTACGTTACAGATAGTGAGGCTTGCCTTGTATCCCAACTCTTTTGCCAAACGCAGGGCTGCCAGGGTATCGGCGGTTTCTCCTGACTGTGAAATCGTTACGATGAGCGCGTTATTGAATACAACCGATTTGCGATAGCGAAATTCCGAAGCAATCTCGACATTACAGGATACACCCGCCAACGCTTCGAACCAGTATCGGGCGACCATTCCAGCATGGTAAGAGGTTCCACAGGCAATGATCTGAACATGGTCAATGCCCTCTAATATTTTTGCAGCGTGCTCACCAAATGCCGAAGGTAATACCTTACCCTGGGCAATTCGGCCTTCCAGCGTATTCTTGATCGCGAGGGGCTGTTCGTAGATCTCTTTTAACATGTAATGCTTGTAAGGCCCTTTGTCGCCCGCATCATGGGTAATATCAGACTCATTAACAGCCCTGTTCGCGCGGGCGCCAGATTGATCAAAAATCTCGACCTTGTTGCGGGTCACTACCGCGATGTCGCCTTCTTCTAAATACGAGAACCTGCGCGTCACCGGCAGTAAAGCTAACTGATCCGAGGCAAGGAAGTTTTCGCCAATACCGTAACCGATCACCAGGGGACTTCCTGATCGAGCAGCTAACAATTGATCTGGCTGCTCACGATCCATGACCACTGTGCCATACGCGCCTTCAAGTTGGGCAATGGCCTTGCGAAATGCAGCCAAGAGGTCGGTGTCACGGCTGAGCTCTTCATGAATCAGGTGTGCGATCACCTCAGTATCCGTATCGGATGTGAACTGATAGCCGGCACTTTTCAGGCGCTCTCTCAAGGCGTGGTGATTCTCGATAATACCGTTGTGAACCACAACGATACGTTCAGAGGAAATGTGAGGATGGGCGTTGGCTTCATTGGGCTCGCCATGCGTCGCCCAGCGTGTATGTGCGATGCCTGTTCCACCTGCACACGGGTGCTCGGCCAAACCATCCGCTAGCGCCTGCACCTTGCCAACCCGCCTCACTCGGTGAAGCTGCTGGCCCTGGTCGACGATCGCGAGACCTGCGGAATCGTAACCCCGGTATTCCAGGCGACGCAGACCCTCTACCAGAATCTCGGCCACATCCCGCTGTGCTATTGCTCCAACTATTCCACACATATACTTTTCAGACCTTTTCTATACTCAGTGAAACCCAACTTATACTTTCTTTGGCTTTTCCCAGCCATCAATATTGCGCTGTTTACCACGTGCCACGGCCAACTGGTTTGCGTCGATATCTTTTGTAATTACCGAGCCTGCACCAATGGTAGCACCTTCTCCCGCCCTGACCGGGGCGACGAGAGAGGTATTGGACCCCACGAACACATCGTCCTCGAGTACGGTTTGATACTTGTTCACGCCATCATAATTGCAGGTAATGGTACCAGCACCGATGTTCACTCTGGCACCTAAAGTCGTGTCACCAACATAACTGAGATGATTAATTTTGGACCCTTCACCTACATAGGTTTTTTTGGTTTCGACGAAATTACCAATCTTGGTCTTATCCGCGAGGCGTGTGCCGGGTCGTAAACGCGCGTAGGGTCCTACAATTGCCTGTTTACCAATCTCAGACTGTTCCAAAACACAATGGGGTAAAAGCTGCGTATCACTATCAATGGTGCAGTCCTTCAGCACACAGTTGGCGCCAATTTTTACGTTGTCTCCCAATACCACCCGCCCCTCAATGATACAGTTTATATCGATCTCGCAACCTGCGCCTGCCTGTAACTCTCCACGCAGATCAAAGCGTGCCACATCGAGAATTTTAACGCCCGACAACATCAGTTTGTGGGCCGTATTTCTCTGATAGATTCGTTCGAGATGTTCGAGCTGAACGAGTGTATTCACACCCTCCACTTCCCAATCATGATTGGGTTGCCCAACCGCTATGGTGACACCATCATCCATGGCCATCGCAATGATGTCTGTCAGATAGTATTCACCCTGAGCATTATTGGATTGCAGACGCGGTAGCCAAGATTTCAGGTGGTGGGCATGTACCGCCATAATACCGGTGTTAACTTCGTTAATTTGTTTTTGGACCGGGTCGGCATCTTTTTCTTCAACAATACGCTGTACTTCACCTCGTGCATTCCTCACGATGCGCCCGTATCCAGAGGGGTCCGGTAGGTTAATCGTCATCAACGCAAGGCTATTGGCCTCTACTTTGGCAAGCAAGGCTTCCAGACTCGTGCGCTCCGTAAGCGGTACATCACCATAAAGTATGAGTACGGTAGCATCGTCAGGAATAGAAGGAATTGCCTGTGCCACCGCATGACCTGTTCCCAACTGTTCCGACTGTACGGCCCATGAAATATCCTGACCCTCTAACTGTGCCATAACCTGCTCGGCACCATGGCCCACAACCACATGGGTTGTGACCGGTTTGAGTTGAGATGCCGTATCCACTACATGCTGTAATAAGGGTTTATGCGCCAAAGTGTGGAGTACTTTCGGAAGAGCGGACTTCATACGGGAGCCTTTTCCCGCGCCGAGAATGACAAGATGTAAGTTCATAGGGAAGTGGATGTTTCCTGTGCCGTACTATCCAAGCATTATGGACATAATTCATCAAACAAAAAAGGCAGCCGTAGCTGCCTTTCTAACACTGTGACAAGTTCAGTGTTTTTTACGAAGTTGCTGTATCGTTCTCAAACGCGCCGAAGCTTCGGCCAGTTGTGAAGCCGCCTTGGAGTAATCAAACTCGCCACTTTGGTTGGCGATCGCTCTTTCAGCTTCCTTCTTGGCTTCCAATGCCGCTGCCTCGTCCACGTCATCTGCGCGAAGCGCGCTGTCCGACAGGATCGTCACCAAATTAGGCTGAACCTCCAGATAACCGCCAGAGACGAAGAAAACTTCTTCTTCGCCACCCTGTTTGATCACCCTCACCGGACCGGGATTTAAGCTCGTCATCAAAGGAGCATGTCCAGGCGCAATACCCAAATCACCGAGAGTGCCTGCGGCAACCACCAGTTCAACGAGGCCTGAAAAAATCTGCTCTTCTGCGCTTACGATATCGCAATGCACGCTAATACCCATAGTATTTACCTTACTCTTGGAGCGCCCTGCAGATAGACTATAGGGCGCTCAACTTAAGTATAGTTTACATTTTTTTGGCTTTTTCAACCGCTTCTTCGATTGAACCAACCATGTAGAACGCCTGCTCAGGCAGTTCGTCGTACTCACCACCAAGGATGCCCTGGAAGCCACGAATCGTATCTTTCAGAGAAACATACTTACCAGGTGCACCGGTAAATACTTCGGCAACGTGGAATGGTTGAGACAGGAAGCGTTCAATCTTACGCGCTCGTGCAACGGTCAGCTTATCTTCTTCTGACAGCTCATCCATACCCAGAATCGCGATAATGTCTTTCAGTTCTGCATAACGCTGCAAAACTGTCTGAACACCGCGCGCTACATCGTAGTGCTCTTGGCCGATCACGAGAGGATCCAGCTGACGCGAAGTGGAATCAAGAGGATCGATCGCCGGATAGATACCCTTGGAAGCAATATCACGGCTCAATACGACGGTCGCATCCAAGTGAGAGAACGTGGTCGCCGGAGAGGGGTCGGTCAAGTCATCGGCAGGGACGTAAACGGCCTGAATAGACGTGATCGATCCGGTTTTGGTCGACGTAATACGCTCCTGAAGTACACCCATCTCTTCGGCCAACGTAGGCTGGTAACCTACCGCAGAAGGCATACGACCAAGCAGGGCCGATACTTCGGTGCCTGCAAGCGTATAACGATAGATGTTATCAACGAATAAAAGTACGTCTTTACCTTCATCACGGAATTTTTCCGCCATGGTCAACCCGGTCAAGGCGACACGCAGACGGTTTCCAGGTGGCTCGTTCATCTGGCCGTATACCATGGCAACTTTGGAATCGGTCGGTGTTTCGAGATTTACAACGCCCGCTTCCTGCATCTCATGGTAAAAGTCGTTACCTTCACGAGTACGCTCACCCACACCCGCAAACACAGACAAACCGGAGTGCTGCAGTGCAATATTGTTGATCAGCTCCATCATGTTTACGGTTTTACCAACACCGGCACCACCGAACAGACCGACCTTACCACCTTTTGCGAAAGGACAAACCAGATCAATAACCTTGATACCGGTTTCGAGCAACTCTGCTGAAGCAGCCTGCTCGGCGTAGGTTGGGGCTTTTCGGTGAATGGGCATACGCTCCTGTTCACCAATATCGCCACGTTCGTCGATAGGGCGACCCAGAACGTCCATAATACGCCCGAGTGTTTCTTTCCCTACCGGTACGGAAATGGGTGCGCCGGTGCCTTCAACATTCAGGCCACGCTTCAACCCTTCGGTACTACCCATGGCGATTGTTCGCACAATGCCATCACCAAGTTGCTGCTGGACTTCGAGCGTGGTTTCACCACCCTCTACCATCAACGCATCATATACATTGGGGACCGCATCGCGTGGAAATTCCACGTCGATGACCGCGCCAATGATTTGTACGATACTTCCGCTGCTCATGTTCGGTTCCTCGTTCAATATTTAAATTCTGTCAATGCGCCATGTTCTGGCGTCGATCACTGGTTTAAACGGCTGACGCCCCACCTACGATTTCTGAAATCTCTTGTGTGATCGCTGCCTGACGGGCCTTGTTATATACCAATTGCAACTCATCAATCAGCTGCCCGGCATTGTCGGTTGCGCTCTTCATCGCAATCATACGGGCCGCCTGCTCACACGCGACATTTTCTACTACACCCTGATACACCTGCGACTCGATATAACGGGTCAACAGTCCATCAAGCAGATCTTTGGCTTCGGGTTCGTAAATGTAATCCCAGTGATGTTTCAATTCACTATCGTCAGCTGCCTGCAAAGGCAGAAGCTGCACCACTTCAGGTTTTTGAGTCATGGTGTTCACGAACTGGTTGTACACGACGAACAGTCGATCAATTCGACCTTCCTCGTAGGCATCCAGCATCACTTTGATGGAGCCAATCAGCTTGTGGGCAGAGGGCTCATCTCCGAGGTGACTCAATGCTGCCACGACGTTGCCGCCGTAGCTTTTGAAAAATGAAATGGCTTTTTGTCCAACTGCGCAGATATCAACTTCCACATTTTGGTCGTGCCAGCTTTTCATGGACTTGACGGTCTGCTTGAACAGATTCACGTTTAATCCACCACAAAGCCCACGATCCGTCGATACCACGATATAACCCACACGCTTGATATCACGCTCTTCCAAATACAAGTGATTATATTCGGGATTCGCGTTAGCCAGATGGCTGACCACCGAGCGTATTTTTTCCGCGTAGGGTTTACCCAGACTCATACGATCCTGAGCTTTACGCATCTTACTCGCCGCTACCATTTCCATGGCACTGGTGATTTTCTGCGTGCTCTTGATACTAGAGATCTGATTTCGTATTTCTTTACCAACGGCCATTGTTTATCGCCTTTAAACTTGGGTTCGTCTTTCCGGAACATCGTGCTGTCGTGTCACCGACAGCACACTTCGTCCATCCTGCCTGCTTACCAGGTCTGAGTAGACTTAAATGCTTCCAGAGCTGACTTGATGCCACTCGCGATGTCGTCGTTGTAATCGCCTTTCTCGTTGATCTTATCCAACAGCGCAGTCTGCTCGGCTTTCAGGTAAGACAGGAGCGCTGCTTCAAACGCTACAACCTTGTTCACCGGCACATCATCCAGGAAGCCTTCATTGGCCGCGTACAGAATGATGCCCATTTCAGCAACACTCATGGGGCTGTACTGCTTCTGCTTCATCAATTCCGTCACACGCTGACCGTGTTCCAGCTGCTTGCGCGTTGCTTCATCCAGATCGGACGCAAACTGCGCAAAGGCAGCGAGTTCACGATACTGAGCCAGAGCCAGTCGCACACTACCACCCAGCTTTTTGACGATCTTGGTCTGTGCTGCACCACCTACACGCGAAACCGATACACCGGCGTTCATTGCTGGACGAATACCCGCGTTGAACAGGTTGGTTTCAAGGAAGATCTGACCATCGGTAATGGAGATTACGTTGGTGGGTACAAACGCCGAAACGTCACCACCTTGCGTTTCGATGATAGGCAGAGCGGTTAGAGAACCGGTTTTGCCTTTTACTTCGCCGTTGGTGAACTGTTCAACATATTCTTCACTGACACGTGAGGCGCGTTCCAGCAAACGTGAGTGAAGGTAGAATACGTCACCGGGATAAGCTTCACGACCGGGTGGCCGACGCAGCAACAGGGAAATCTGACGATAAGCCCATGCTTGCTTGGTCAAATCATCAAAAACGATCAGGGCGTCTTCACCACGATCACGGAAATACTCGCCCATGGTTGTACCGCCGTAAGGTGCCAGGAACAGCATCGCGGCGGGGTCGGCAGCACCGGCAGCCACAACGATGGTGTGATCCATGGCGCCATGTTCTTCGAGCTTACGCACCACAGAAGCAATCGAAGATTGCTTCTGTCCAACCGCGACATAGATACACTTAACGCCGGTACCTTTCTGGTTGATGATGGCATCGATCGCAATCGCCGTTTTACCCGTTTGACGGTCACCGATAATCAGCTCACGTTGGCCTCGACCAATGGGTACCATGGAATCGATTGCCTTAAGACCGGTTTGAACAGGCTGATCGACCGACTTACGTGCGATTACACCAGGAGCAACTTTCTCCAGAGGTGCCGTCATGTTAGTTTCGATTGGACCTTTTCCATCGATGGGGTTACCCAGAGCGTCCACAACGCGGCCAAGCATCGCTTCACCGATAGGTACTTCCAGGATGCGTCCTGTACAGCGTACTTTCTGACCTTCAGCCAGTCCGTTGTAGTCACCCAGAACCACCACACCTACGGAGTCGCGTTCCAGATTAAGCGCCATACCGAAAACGCCATTTTCAAATTCAACCATCTCGCCGTACATTACTTCGGCAAGACCGTGAACCAATACGATACCGTCAGATACACTGACAATAGTGCCCTCATTCTGGGCTTCTGAAGTCACATCGAGTTTTTCGATGCGCTTCTTGATAATCTCGCTGATCTCAGCTGGATTTAGCTGTTGCATGCGTTAATTCCTCAAATCTGTCCTGCCGACTAAGCACCTATCGCTTCAGCCAATTTCGCAATTTTTCCGCGTATGGAAGCGTCAATAACCAGATCATCAGCACGTATAATCGCGCCACCCAACAGACTCTGATTCACTGTCGAGTTCAGTACCACTTTCCGATCCAGTTTTTTACTCAATGCCTGAGCCAGCTTATCTTGTTGTTCACTACCCAGTTCGAAAGCACTTTCTACGAGCACGTCTACTGATCGCTCCTGTTGGGCTTTCAGTAACTCAAATAATCCGGCGATTTCGGGAAGCAGACCAATACGGTCGTTTTCCGCCAGAACGGAAATAAAATTCTGGCCCTGATCATTCAGCTTGCCTTCGCACACATCTATGAAAAACTGTGCTTTCTGCTCGCTGGTAAGACTGGGGTGATCGAGAACAACGCTCATCGATTCATCACTTGTGACCGCGGCCGCAAACGCCAATTGCTCCGACCATGCGGCCAGAGCATTGGATTCCTGAGCGGCTTGAAACGCAGCTTTTGCGTAAGGTCTAGCGATCGTTATAGATTCCGCCATCGTCCACTCTCAACATTAAATTTCAGAGGCAAGCTGATCGAGTAACTCACCATGTTTGCTGGCATCGATAGACGCGCCCAGAATTTTTTCTGCACCCGCAACCGCAATGGCTGCTACTTCTTTGCGCAGTTCTTCTTTGACACGATTCTTCTCTTGCTCAATTTCGGATTTTGCAGCAGAAATTAAGCGATCACCTTCCTGACGCGCGGATTCTTTCGCTTCGTCAACAATCTGGTTGGCGCGCTTATTTGCCTGCTCGATCAGTTCCGCAGCTTGTTCCTTGGCTTCTTTCAACTCTTGAACGGCTTTCTTTTGCGCTAATTCAAGATCTTTTGAAGCACGGTCAGCCGCTGCCAAACCGTCGGAGATTTTCTTTTCTCGCTCATTCATTGCAGCCAGGATGGGCGGCCACACGTACTTCATGCAAAACAGCACAAAGATGGCGAAGAAAATCATTTGCCCAATAAGTGTGTAATTAATATTCACACCGCTAACCTCGTTTTCGTTGTTTGTTTACGCAATAGGGCAGGGGACTGCCCGGGATCACGTGCTTCTATTACGCTCCAACTCCAGGCGCTACAACGAAGATCAAGTACATGGCAATACCAACACCGATAATGGGGATCGCGTCGATCAGACCGGCGAGGAGGAACATTTTACCTTGCAGCATAGGACCCAATTCTGGTTGACGTGCAGTGCCTTCCAGCAAGCGACCACCCAGCAGACCCATACCGACCGCGGCACCCAAAGCACCCAGACCCAGCATGATTGCAGCAGCAATGATTACGAGTTCCATTTTTTTCTCCTATCGTTTGATTTTAAGGTTTAGTTTTAAAGTTAAGGTTTAATAATCAGTGATCTTCATGCGCCATGCTCAGGTACACAACTGTCAGTACCATGAAAATAAACGCTTGCAGAGTGATAACCAGAATATGGAAGATGGCCCAACCGATCTGCAGTACGCCACCAAACAGGCCGAAGAACCAACCGGCACTGTACATGACAGCGATCAGGATAAAGATCATCTCGCCCGCATACATGTTTCCGAAAAGTCGCAGTCCCAGCGAGAAAGGTTTGGCCAGTAAGCCCACCAATTCCATAAACAGATTCACGGGGATAAAAGCCCAGTGATTGAAAGGGTGCAGAGTCAGTTCTTTCGTGAAACCTCCGACACCTTTGATCTTGATCGAGTAGTAGAGCATGAGGATAAACACACCCAAAGCCATACCCAGTGTAATGTTCGGGTCCGTAGAAGGGACGATCTTCTGATATTCAACACCCGCCTGCATCAGTAACCAGGGAACAAGATCTACCGGTACCAAATCCATGAGATTCATCAGAAATACCCAAACGAAGATCGTCAGAGCGAGAGGCGCTACAAGTGGATTACGCCCATGGAACATGTCTTTCACATTGTTATCCACGAACTCCACGATAATCTCTACAAAATTCTGCAGCTTACCAGGGATACCCGTCGCAGCATTCTTAGCCACCTTGGCAAACAGCCAGCAAAACAATGCACCCAAGCCGAAGGACCAGATCAAGCTATCCACATGAATAGCCGAGAAGCCCATTGCTGCCGCTTCCGCAGAGCCATGCGCCATCGTCCACGTTGGCTCAGCCAACACACTACCGTCGTACCTTTCGTAACCCGCTGGTAATTTCCCATAGGTTAGGTTCGTCAAGTGGTGCTGGATATATCCAGTCGTCGTAAGATTTTCACCTGCCATAGTTAAGGGCCTACACTAACAATTAAGAATTAAGCTTTATCTTGTCTGGTTTTATGTGAAGACACTGGCTGTAAGTAGTTAACCAGAATCGGTGAAAATGCATTCACTACCAGAACAACTATAAAAGTGCCAAACAAAAATCCTACGTGCAGTGGCTGTACGAACTTAAAGGTCACTGCAAAGCCACAGGCTATAACAAGAATTTTGGTCGAGGCACCTCGGTAAATATTTGCGACAACCTGATGAATACGAGACGCGCCCTGAATCTGGAAGGCCTTGTATCCAAAGTACAATTGGGGGAGCGAAAACAGACTCCCGCCTAAAACTGCCGAGCCAGCCGCTACGGCTCCGCAGGCAACATATGCACCCATGCCCATAACGCTCGTAAGCGCTATCTGCAAAACAAAAATTCGGTAAATCGGTGGCCTTTTTATCTGACTATTCAGTATGACTGCCCAACCCTGAGACATCTGTAACGGATGTTTTGATCAGATCACCAATTTATTATTCTTCTTGTCGATTGCTAATCCAACCCGGTGCTTTCGACGCCTTCGCGTTGAATCTGACACCATTTCAAGGGCGAGTCTGGACGGACCACTCCCTAAAGCGTCGCAGATTATATTGGTAAAGATGGGTGCGTTCAACAGCAAAGGCCCTGTAATTTCAAGGTTTACGCCAAGAAAGCTGATTAAACTTTATTCTCTCAAAAATAATGACAAGCTTTTGAGGCTAAACAAAAAACTACGCGAAAAATAAGCATCAATGACTAGGCTGAATTTTTACTTTATGTGCGCCAGAATTCCATCAAGTTCATCGAGGGAATTGTATTTGATAACCAACTTACCTTTGCCCTTCACGGAGTGATCAACGACGACCGATGCCCCAAGTTTTTCCGAAAGATCATCCTGCAAGCGTTGAATGTCAGCATTGGGCTTTGATGGCGTAGTCTGGGGCTTTGGATTATTGGCTTCCGATTGGAGACGCCGGACCAGCGCCTCAGTCTGGCGAACTGACAGCGATTTACTCTCTATTTGACGCGCCACTGTAATTTGCTGTTCAGCTCCGAGACTCAGCATGGCACGGCCGTGCCCCATCTCAAGATCACCGTGCTCCAACATCACTTTCACCTCATCACTTAAGTTAATGAGTCGCAGTAAGTTGGTAACGGTGGTGCGGGATTTTCCTACCGCTTCGGCGACTTCCGCCTGGGTCAGGTCAAATTCATCCTGAAGCCGCTGCAGTGCCATGGCTTCCTCCATGGCATTAAGGTTTTCGCGCTGAATATTTTCAATGAGCGCCATCGCCACGGCGGCTTCATCCGGTACATCGCGTACCAATGCGGGCACGCGATCCAGCCCCGCAAGTTGTGTTGCTCGCCAGCGGCGTTCGCCGGCGATAATTTCGTAACGCCCTTCGCCAATGGGTCTCACCACGATGGGCTGCATAATGCCCTGTTGCCGGATGGACTCGGCTAACTCCTCCAAAGCTTCGGGATCCATATCCCGGCGCGGTTGATATTTACCTCGTTGAACCAGCTCTACCGGTAATTCCCTCAGCTGCCCTTCTTCGACAACATTTTCCCGGGTTTCGCCTGTTGAGCCTTTCAACAGTGCCCCCAAACCCTTTTCACCAAGACCTCTTTTCTTTACCACGCTTCAACCCCTGATCGCGTTAACCGGCAGCAACCGCAGCGGCTTTTTGTTCGGCTTTGTTTTTCCTGACGATTTCACCAGCCAATGCCAGATAAGCTATGGCGCCTTTAGAGGCCTTATCGTACTGAAGCGCGGGAATACCATGACTTGGCGCTTCGGCCAGACGCACGTTGCGGGGAATCGCTACTCTGTACACCTGATCGCCAAAGTACTCTTCCAACTCGTCGGAAACGTCTTTGGTCAGGCTGTTGCGCGGGTCGTACATGGTGCGCAATATGCCAGCGATGCGAAGATCGGGATTAATGGTCTCTCTGATTTGTTCGATGGTGTTCATCAACGCAGCCAGCCCTTCTAATGCGTAATATTCACACTGCATGGGGATAACAACACCATCGGCCGCCGACAAAGCATTCACCGTCAACATATTCAATGAAGGCGGGCAATCGATCAGAATGTAATCGTAATTTTGACGAATATCATTGAGTGCAATGCGTAGACGATGTTCCCGACCGATTTCGTTCAGCAGTTCCACCTCGGCCGCCACCAGGTCACCATTGGCAGGAATGATGTCGTAACCCGAGCTCTCAGCGTGTACAACAACATCCTGAAATCCGGCACGTTTGGTGAGCAGTTCGTAGGCGCTATGCTCCACTTCATTCTTACTCACACCGCTTCCCATCGTCGCATTGCCTTGCGGATCCAGATCAATCATTAAGATTCGGCGTTTTGTCGCAGCAAGCGAAGCGGCCAGATTAACACTGGTCGTCGTTTTGCCGACACCACCTTTCTGGTTAGTAATGGCATAGATTTTTGCCACGCTAGGGTTCCTTCAGAAAGTCGAAAAGAGGAGAAAGTCTCAAAGACCAGACCGTCGTATGATAATTAATTGTCGGCTTGCTTCACAACCAGGAACCATTAATTCCTTGGTTTGGGACAACGCAAATCCCGGTTGGGACACCTCGTGCCATTCTTCCATGGCCAACGGACCTTTCATAGCCAAAAACTCACCATCTTCAGTTAGTAAGTGTTTACACCAAAAAATCATCTTGTCGATCGAAGCAAACGCACGGGATACGATTTGCTGAAATCCCTTCGCATCTGAAAACGCTTCCACCCGCTTATGTTCAACCTGCACATTGCTCACACCCAGTTCAATCCGGGCCTGCATAAGAAAACGCGTTTTTTTGCTATTGCTGTCGAGCAGCACAAAATGTCGCTCGGGATACATGATGGCCAGAGGGATGCCCGGTAGTCCGGGGCCAGTGCCTACATCCAAAATGCGTTGTGCAGAAATAAAAGGTGCAATACTTAATGAATCGATTAAATGCCGATACAACATATCCTCTGGATTGCGCACGGCGGTGAGGTTGAAAGCCTTGTTCCACTTGACCAGAAGCTGCAGATACGCGAGCAACATGGCCTGCTGATTTGCGTTTACGTTGAGCGAAATGGTCCCACAGGCATCTTGGAGAATAGCCGTATAGCGTGTGGAATCAAATGTGTCCGGCTGGCTGTCAGGCACGGGCCTGTTCCTGAACTTTCGCTACCGCTTTGTCGGCCAATTTCTGTTTTTTAAGGTACACCAACAATAGGGATACGGCAGCTGGGGTCACACCCGGAATACGCGCGGCTTGCGCTATAGTGGCCGGTCTGACTTCATTCAGTTTTTGCGTAATCTCGTTCGACAAACCTGAAACCTGATCATAGTCGAACGCCGCCGGTAAGGCTGTGTCCTCAAATTTTTTCAGGCGCTCAATCTCATCCTGCTGGCGTGAAATATACCCTTCGTACTTAGTCTGAATTTCAATCTGCTCAGCAATCGCTTCCGGGACATGCAGATTGTCATCCAGTTCCGCCAGATGGTGAAAATGAATTTCCGGCCGTTTTAACAGATCCAGCATGTTGCATTCGCGGTTGATTGGGCGCTCAATGTGCGCGGCTAATCTCTTAGCCTGTTCCGAACCAGGCTGGACCCACGTGGACTTGAGGCGTGCTTGCTCGCTCTCAATCCGGTCGCGCTTCTGCGCAAACGCTTGCCAACGTTCTTCACCCACAACACCCATGTTGTAGCCGAGTTCGGTGAGGCGCAAGTCGGCGTTATCTTCCCTTAAAAGTAAGCGATACTCCGCACGCGAAGTGAACATTCTATAAGGTTCACTCGTACCCAGTGTAATCAAGTCGTCAACAAGAACACCGATATAGGCTTCGTCCCGGCGCGGGCACCAGGGAGAGTCACCCTGTACTTTTCGCGCGGCGTTAATACCGGCTAGCAAACCTTGTGCACCCGCTTCTTCATAACCCGTCGTGCCATTGATCTGGCCCGCAAAATAAAGTCCCTGAATAAACTTTGTTTCCAGACTGTGCTGGAGATCCTGTGGGTTGAAATAGTCGTACT
Organism: Oleiphilaceae bacterium; assembly: GCA_041590075.1. Classification (GTDB taxonomy): domain Bacteria; phylum Pseudomonadota; class Gammaproteobacteria; order Pseudomonadales; family Oleiphilaceae; genus PZPK01. The sequence goes on along the minus strand of JBFHUL010000045.1, from coordinate 2,519 downwards.
CAATGGCATAACCCGGGCGAGTGATGTGGGCTTTTTCGAAACCTTTAATAGAACGCACTGCGGCCAGCTGAACATCGAAAGGAAGACTGGTTGAAATGCCATTGGGATATAATTCGTGCGTTGTAAGACCTTCGGGTTCGACGAATATCTGATGTGAATCCTTATCTGCAAAGCGATTGATTTTGTCTTCGATAGAAGGACAGTATCGTGGACCTGTACCCTCTATGACGCCCGTAAACATAGGTGAACGATCAAAGCCGGAACGAATAATCTCGTGCGTTTGGGCATTGGTATGGGTGATATGGCAACAAACCTGTGTAGGATGTTGCGCACGCGCTCCCAGATAAGACATCACTGGCCGGGGGGTATCACCAGGCTGTTCGTCCATCACCGAAAAGTTCACGCTTTTTGCGTCGATGCGCGGAGGTGTTCCGGTTTTTAATCGACCTACCCTCAGCGGTAATTCTCGCAGACGGTCGGCCAACGCGATAGAAGGGGGATCTCCCGCTCGGCCACCACTGTGTTTATCCAAGCCAATGTGAATAACGCCACCCAGAAAAGTGCCCGTTGTGAGCACGACGGTATGGGCGTGAAATTTCAGCCCCATATTCGTCACGACACCCTTCACCTGATCGTGCTCTACGATCAGGTCGTCGGCTGCCTGCTGGAAGATATCCAGATTGTTCTGGTTCTCCAATATATGGCGAATCGCAGCTTTGTATAATTGGCGATCCGCCTGAGCGCGCGTGGCTCTTACTGCGGGTCCCTTGCGACTGTTCAGCACGCGAAACTGGATGCCTGCCAAATCAGTAGCCCTGGCCATCGCACCATCGAGCGCATCAATTTCTTTTACAAGATGACTTTTTCCAATCCCGCCAATTGCGGGATTACAGGACATTTGCCCAAGCGTTTCAATATTGTGCGTCAGCAACAATACCGATGCATTCATACGTGCAGCGGCCAAAGCGGCTTCTGTACCAGCGTGACCGCCACCAATGACAATCACATCGTAATGCTTGGGATAGTTCACTTCACAACCTCTTGGAAAAAACGGGCGCTGGATTATAAATCTTCAGTTAACGAAATACAGCACATAATGTATATTTTTTAACCAATCGTCTCAGCTCCGCTATCACGAAGAAGTGATCTGAGATTCATTTTTTTATTTTTCAGTAACTTAGCGCAGGATACCGAAAGTTATCAAACAAGTTATCCACAGGCAAAAAAATTAATTACTTTAAAAAGAGGCTATAACTCATTGTTTTATATTATTTAAATATTTAGATATATAAATATAACCTCTAGCACTCAATTTTATCCACAGCCCGTATTACTGAATCAATGTTGCAACCTTTTCTTCAAGAATATGCGCATTGAGCGATTGAGGCGGCAGACATTCTCCGCCAATTATCGACACTTTACTCCAAAAACGCCGAGGCAGCTTTGATAAAGCGGGACGGTCTTTATGACTGAATACGCTTCCCCACAATCCTTTCAGACCCAGCGTTACGACGGGAACCGGATCTCTTGCCAAAATATGTTCGATACCTTGTTTGAACGTATTCATTTCGCCCGTCCGCGTCAGTTTTCCTTCAGGAAAGATGGCCACCAATTCTCCATTGCGCAGCGCTTCAGAAATCGTATCGAAAGCACGCGTATAAATATCTTCATTGACGCCCTTTGGCGCAATCGGAATGGTTTTACTCAGTCGGAAAAAACTGCCCAATACAGGCGTATTGAAAATGTTATGGTCCATAACGAAGCGGATAGGGCGTGGCACCGCGCCTGCAATGAGAGGCGCATCCGCAAAGCTGACATGATTGCACACAATCACGGCGGGTCCATCGTTCGGGATGACATCTAGATTCACATGTTTTACTCGGTAGATAGTGTGCGACAACATCCAAACCATGAACCGTAACGCAAATTCATCCACCTGATAGAACACATAGCAACACACCACAACATTCATGATTGCCAGAATCAGAAAAAATTCGGGAATATCGAGACCCAGCATGCCCAAGAAAACAATACCGGCCACTGCACTTCCCACCATAAACAAGGCATTCATAATGTTGATTACCGCAATCGTTCTGGCACGATAATGCTCCGGGGCTCGTTCCTGAACAAAAGCATACAGGGGGACAATAAATATCCCTCCGAAAAACCCGATACCAAACAAGGCAGAAAGCAGGCTCCACAAATAGTCTTGCTCCAAAAACCATACCCAGTCAGCCCGTATTTCGGGTGCTTCAGGTATTGCAAAATACAGCATCACACCAAACACGGTGAGGCCGAGCGAACCCAGTGGCACAATGCCAAGCTCTACCCGAGAAGACGAGAGCCGTTCGCAACACATTGAGCCAATCCCGATGCCCAGCGTGAACACAAACAACAACAGCGTGACAACCGAGGTGTCGCCATTAAGAATGACCTTGGTAAAGTTGGGGAACTGAGTAAGGTATGCCGCGCCCAGAAACCAAAACCACGATATAGCAACAATTGCGAGGAAAACGGGG
>JBFHUL010000044.1:0-26597 GCA_041590075.1 Oleiphilaceae bacterium | reverse complement strand
GTTGCCGGAAAATGCCTTGTGTTTTGGTGCTTCGGCGATGCGTAAACTGGCGGAAAGTCCTGAGCCCATGCTGTATGCACTGGCAGATATCGCTCAGCAATACGGCATTACATTAGTGGCGGGCTCCCTGCCCATGTTGACCCGTGCAGATGGCAGCCGTACCGATGGGCGTTTACGCAGTGCAAGTATCGTGTTCGGTCCGCAGGGCGAGAGGGTGGCACGTTATGACAAAGTGCATTTATTTGATGTTGATGTGGATGACGCGCAGGGTGGCTATCGAGAATCAGATACCTTTGAGCCGGGCCAGCAAGTCAACACCTTTTCCGTGAATGGCTGGTGCTGTGGCATGAGTATCTGTTACGACCTGCGCTTTCCCGAGCTGTATGCCAAGCTGCGCGCGCTGGGGAGTGAGGTGGTATGCGTGCCGTCTGCTTTCACGGCGGTGACCGGCGAGGCGCACTGGGAGTATTTGTTACGCGCACGGGCCATCGAAACACAAAGCTATGTGCTGGCGGCCAATCAATGGGGTCAGCACACGCCACAAAGGCGGACCTGGGGGCACAGCATGGTGGTTGACCCCTGGGGGCGTATTATCGCCAGATGTAAAGAGGGGGAGCAGGTGATAACGGCATCTCTGGAGCGTGCTGTGATAGCAAAAGTGCGTCGAGACATGCCGGTATGCTCGCATCGACGACTTTAATCCTGCTGCGACTCCTGTACTTCTCGCAGAAACTGAAAGAGCTTTTTGGCGGCCCCGGTATTCTTGCCTGTGTCCTTATCTTTCTTTGCTTTACGCACCCATTGGCGTAATTGCTGTATCTCTACATGAGGATGCGCTGCAACAAAGGCGGTTATCTCGTCGTTGCCGCCCTCAATCAGGCGTTCACGCCAGGCTTCGAGTTGGTGTAACGCCTGGGCATGGGCGCGGCTGCTCGTGTCAAACCGCTCCAGTACTTCCTGAATAGCCTGTTCATCTTCAGCGCGCATCAGTTTGCCGATATATTGCATCTGTCGGCGTCGGGCTTCTTTATGCTGTACTTTGTTGTACAGGTCGATGGCTTCTTTCAAGCTCTCGCTGATGGGTACTTCGGCAAGCTGTGCCGTTTTCAGTTCGGTGAGTTGGCGGCCAATTTGCTGCAGGGCGTCCATCTCACGCTTAATCTGGGATTTACTTTTGGGTTCCAGTTCGTCGTTGTATTCTTCTTCAGACATGCGTCAGGCTCTTATCCTCATTCAGGCAAAGGCCAGTGTAGCCAAGCCAAGAAAGGCGACGAAGCCTACCACATCGGTGACGGTAGTGAGAATCACTCCTCCCGCTAATGCCGGATCGATATTGCGTGACTTCAGGTAAATAGGTAACACGGTGCCAACGATGGCCGCGACCACTAGATTGATCAGCATGGCTGCCGCGATGACGAGTCCGATAGTCATGTCCTGAAACCAGAGCACCGCCGCACTCGCTACAACAATCGCCCACAGCAGGCCGTTTATTACGCTGACAAAAAACTCCCGATTGAGCAGCCAGCGCAGGTTACTGGAGCTGATTTGGCCCACCGCCATCGCACGAATGACCAGCGTGAGGGTCTGGCTGCCTGCAATGCCGCCCATGCTGGCGACTATCGGCATCAGCACGGCAAGCGCCACTACCTGCTGAATGGTGTCTTCAAACATACCAATCACTGCGGCGGCAATGAAGGCTGTTAACAGGTTGATGCCCAACCAGACTGCGCGCCGCTTAGCGGTTTTCTTCACCGGCGCGAAGGTATCTTCTTCTTCGTCGAGGCCGGCCATACTCATCAGACTGTGGTCCGCATCGTCACGAATAACATCAACCACGTCATCGATGGTAATACGGCCTAACAGATAGCCGTCTTTATTGACCACCGGCGCCGAGACCAGATCCTGGCGTTCAAATACATTCGCGACTTCGCTGGCGTGAGTGGTCACATCGATCGACATCATGTCGGTTTCCATGACTTCGCGCACTGTCGCTGCAGGGTTGGATACAAGCATTTTCGTAATGGGCAGCACACCCACCAGTTCATCTTTACGGCTGACCACCAGAAGGCTATCGGTCATTTCCGGAAGGCTGCGATGACGGCGTAGATAACGAAGAACAACGTCTATCGTAATATCGGCACGAATGGTGATGGTGTCGGTGTTCATCAGACCACCGGCCGTGTCCTCCGGATAGGAGAGTACAGCTTCGACGCGCAGGCGGTCCTGCGTGTCCATCGAGTCGAGTACTTCCTGTATCACAGCATCGGGGAGGCGCTGAAGTATGTCCGCGAGGTCATCGGTATCGAGGTCTTCGGTGACGCTGACGACTTCTTGGGTGTTGAGCTTACTCAGGAAATAGGACTGAATATCTTCGCTGAGATATTGCAGAACTTCGCCGCGCAGGTCCTGTTCGATCAGGCGCCAGATAATCATCCGCTCTTTCGGCGGCGATGATTCGATAAGGTGGGCGATATCGCTGGTTGAGAGCCCCTTGTTGATGATGCGGGCAACTTGCTTCAACGAGCCGCTTTCCAAAGCTTCGGTAATGCTTTGAAGCTTGGTTTCGGTGCTCATGTTAGAAAGTTGTGTTGCCATTGGGGCGCTCATCGGAGGTCAAATTGCAGGCCTTAGTATAGACCACCGCCGCTATTGCAGACAGGCAAAAATTTACCGATAAACAGAAAGTTACTCTAAATTAATAAGGTAGGTTCTACCGCTCGACGCCTACTGCTCTTCGCCAAACTTGTCATTAATGAGGGCTTTTATGGCGGCCATCGCTTCTTCCTCATCGGGGCCGTCGGTAGTGATTTGGACCTGAGAGCCCACACTGGCCGCGAGCATCATGACTGACATAATGCTTTTCCCGTCGACTTCCTTGCCGTCTTTGCCGAGTTTCACTTTACTTTCGAAACGTGTTGCGGTGCTGACAAATTTTGCCGCAGCCCGTGCATGAAGACCAAGTTGATTGATGATTTCAATTTGTTCAGAACGCATGGGGATGTTTCTTCCTTGGGGTAGTGATTATTCGCAATGCATCAAGATGGCCCGGTCTCGCCGAGGTGGTGGCAGTTTATTATGTTTTGGTTGGGCCCGGAAGTTCTTTATGTCTGATCTGTACATTTTCGTGTAATTGCTGAAAGTGTCTGCCAATTTTGTCACAGAGATATACCGAACGGTGCTGGCCGCCTGTGCAACCAATGGCGATTGTCATATAGGAACGATTCGAATTTTTGAAATGAGGTATCCAGTACTCCAGAAATCCCACCAGGTCCTCTTCCATTTTCTGGGTTTCCGGCTGGCTGGAAAGAAACAGTCTTACGGGTTCTTCAAGTCCGGTATAGCCGCGTAGGCTGGGGTCCCAATAGGGGTTGGGGAGGCAGCGCACATCAAACACGAAATCCGCATCTTTTGGCACGCCGTGCTTAAAACCGAACGACTGAAACAGCAGGGCAGTGTCTTGTGTTTTTCGCCCGGCGACTCGAACTTTGATCAAGTCTCGTAATTCATAAATGGAAAGCTGGCTGGTGTCGATGTTCAGATCAGCCTTGGTTGCGATGGGTTCAAGCAGTTCACTTTCCATATCGATGGCTTCACGCAGCGAGCGGCTTGAGTCGCTTAGAGGGTGCTTGCGACGTGTCGCATGAAAGCGCTGCAGAAGCGTATCGCCATCGGCATCCAGAAAGATAATGTCGATATCAATCTGGTGACGCTGGCATTCCTTGTAGAACTCGGGAAAACGTTCAATACCGCTCTGCAGATTGCGCGCATCAATGCTCACGGCTACCTTGCTCAGGCGAGTTTCATTGCTTTTTACCGACTCTTTGGCGAGGGCAAGGAGCAAACCTACGGGCAGATTGTCAATACAGTAGTAGCCGAGATCTTCGAGTACATGTAGAGCGGTACTTTTGCCCGAGCCAGATCGGCCACTGACAATAACCAGTTTCATGAGAGACACCTTTTGGATGTGCGTGACGGCAGATCTTTCCCTGAGGCTTGAAACACCAGGGTAACGGCTATTGAGTGATCAGCCGGTATAGTTCATCATGATTTTCCGCGTTGCGTAATGCTGTACAGAATGCCGCATCATTGAATTTCTCGGCAATCTGGCTTAATAGCTCTAAATGCTCACTGGTTGCTTCCTGAGGTACCAGCAGCACGAACAGCAGGTCCACGGGTTCGTTGTCGATGGCGTCAAAGGCCACTTTTTCTTCCAGCGTGAAGAGACAGCCGATCACCTTATCGCAATCTTCCAGGCGGCTATGGGGGATGGCAATTCCCTGGCCGATTCCTGTGCTGCCGAGGCGTTCCCGTGCCACCAGATTTTCAAAAATTGCATTTTCCTCAAGTTCTTCATGATGGCTCGCAATGACACGGGCCACTTCCTCAAGGACTTTCTTTTTACTGCTCCCGGGCAGGCCGCAACGGGTCAGCTCGGGAGTCAGTATGGATTGAATGGTTATAGTTTGTTCAGACATCAGACTACTCGGTGCCTTATCTCGTGGTTCAGCGGGACGCTGCACCTTGAGAGCGGGCAACCTGCTTTTCCTTGTGTTTAAGTATTTGGCGATCCACTTTATCGACTAAAAGATCGATGGCTGCGTACATATCCTCCTGCTCGGCAGTACCATGAATATCGGCGCCGCTTATATGCAGTGTACATTCGGCTATGTGACGCTGTTTTTGTACGGAGAGAGTGACTTGAACATTGGTGATGCCGTCGATGTGGCGTTCGAGTTTTTGCAATTTGGTTGCTACATAGTCCTTCATGGCGTCAGTTAATTCGACGTGATGGCCAGTGATATTCAATTGCATAGTATTCTCCTGTTATCTTTTTATTCGGCAAACGTGGAGCTGTGTGTTTACCTGCGATGCGGAGCCGACGAGATACTGCGCCGTCGTGCGCCAAGATTCAACTTCATACCAGACGCTTCCTTTCGTTAGATGGGGGTATGGCCATCGCTTCTCGGTATTTGGCGATGGTTCTGCGCGCCACATTGACTCCCTGTTCTTTCAGTACTGTCGCGATTTTACTGTCGCTTAAGGGTTTCTTCGGGTTCTCTGCCGAAATAAGCTTTTTGATGATAGCGCGAATTGCTGTGGATGAGCATTCTCCTCCGGACGCCGTACTCACATGGCTGGAGAAAAAGTACTTCAATTCGAAAATGCCGCGCGGCGTATGCATGTATTTTTGCGTCGTAACGCGTGAAATCGTGGATTCGTGCATTTCGACCGCCTGTGCAATGTCATGCAAGATAAGCGGCTTCATTGCTTCTTCACCGTAATCCAGAAAGCCCTGTTGGTGCGCCACGATCTTGCTGGCAACCTTTAACAAGGTTTCGTTTCGGCTTTGCAGGCTCTTGATAAACCACTTGGCCTCCTGCAACTGATCCTTCATAAAGGTATTGTCTGCACTGCTGTCGGCGCGTTTGATCAGTGACGCATAGCTGTTATTCACGCGGATCTTAGGCGCTATTTCTGGGTTGAGCTCAACCTTCCAACGACCATTCAATTTTTTGACGATGACGTCGGGCACAACATATTCGGGTTCATTGTCGACTACCGACTCACCGGGGCGCGGATTCAGCGACTGAATCAGCTGAATAACCTGTTTCAGTTCGGGTTCCTTCAAACGGCTACGGCGCATTAACTGGGCATAGTCGCGATTCCCGAGCAGGTGCAAGTAGTGACTGATCACCAGCTTAGCTTGTGGCAGCCAAGGGGTATCTTCCGGTAGTTGTCGTAACTGCAATAACAAACACTCGGGGAGGTCGCGCGCCGCGACGCCGGCGGGATCAAAATGCTGAATACGTTTGAGAACAGCCTGTACTTCATCCAACTCAACCGGATCTTCGTCACTCTCGTTGTACAGCCCCTCATGTATGTCTTCCACGCTGGTAGTGAGATAGCCGTCCAGATTGATGGCGTCGATGATCGACATGGCGATGTAATTATCACGTTCCGACATGGGCGTAAGATTGAGTTGCCACATCAAGTGGTCGAACAGTGTCTCGGTTGACGAGTTACGACTTTCAAAATCGTGATCTTCTTCGTCTCCACCTGTCGAGCCAATGGGGGTATTGGTGGGATAAATGTCATCCCAGGCGGTGTCTACCGGTAAATCGTTTGGAATGTCGTTGGATTCGGACCATTCTTCGATTTCACTTTCGTGTTGGTCCGCTTTGGCATCGTTTTGTTTGTCCTGATTGTTTTCCTCGCCGTTGTATTCCTTGCCATTCAGTTCTTCGTTCTTTTCTTCGCGCTGGTCGGACTGTTGATCGTCATTCATTTCCAGCATGGGGTTGGATTCCAGAGCTTCCTGGATTTCCTGCTGCAGGTCGAGCGTGGAAAGTTGCAGCAGGCGGATGGCCTGTTGCAACTGGGGCGTCATGGTAAGCTGCTGACCCAGTTTTAACTGGAGTGATGCCTTCATTACCATTGTTTGGAAATCACCATATTTTCTACTTTGTGTGTCATGTATGCCGTTTGAAAACCAGTTCCGTTAATTCGAAAACTGCTTTGAGATCATACCGATTAGTGTAGTGCCAACTGCCATAGCTGTGAAACAAATTCACGTTTATTTACGTTAAAGTTTCGCTTGCTTGTATGGCTTTTGCATGAGGGGCTCGGTGAGTAGCCCCGCGCGACTTGTGACTCGGAAGTGGGATAGGGTTTGGATCATATGCGAAACTCTTCACCCAGATACACTTCTTTTACTTTCTGGTGGCCTAATATTTCTTCGGCAGTGCCGCTGGCAATAATGTGTCCTCCACTGACAATATAGGCCTTCTCGCAAATATCAAGGGTTTCGCGCACGTTGTGGTCGGTGATCAGCACGCCAATGCCCTTGTCGCGCAGGTGCCGCACGATCTGTTTAATGTCGCTGACTGAAATGGGGTCGACGCCGGCAAATGGTTCGTCAAGCAGTATGAAGTCGGGTTCCATCGCCAGTGCTCGCGCGATTTCAACGCGGCGTCGCTCTCCTCCCGACAACGCCATGCCCAATGAGTCGCGTATGTGTGTGATATGAAATTCTTCGAGCAGCATTTCCATGCGTTCGCGCCGCTGGGCCCGGCTGAGGTCTTTGCGAATTTCCAGCACTCCAAGCAGATTATCCCGAACGCTGAGCTTGCGAAATATCGAGGCTTCCTGCGGTAAATACCCTAAGCCATGTCGCGCACGCTGATGCATGGGGAGTTTGCTCAGGTCTGTGTTGTCGACGCGAATCTGCCCTTTATCCTGTTTCACCAGTCCCACGATCATGTAGAAGCAGGTTGTTTTGCCCGCGCCATTGGGGCCCAACAGGCCGACTATTTGACCACTGTTGATGGTCATGGAAACGTCGATGACAACCTGGCGCTGTTTGTAGCTTTTGGCCAGATGTTCAGCATGCAGCGTTTTGGAAGTTTTAATCATGGTGCAGGAGAGGTCGGTTGGGTAATAGGCGTTTCGGGATCTGGTTGGTTGGGGTGGTACTGTATTTTAACTCGACTTCCCACGCTTTCATCGCCCTGCGCACGAATGGCTCTTTTCAAAATGTCGTATTCGATACGCTCACCCGCAAAGGAATTTTCTGATTGCAGCAAACGGGCTTGGCCCGTAAAAATCAGCAGCGAATCCTTGGCTTCGAAAACGATACTTTGGGCATAGCCATGCGTGGCGGGCGCGGCGGCATTGTCCTGTTGCACAAAATGCGCGGGTGAACCCCAGGCTTCAATACGAGAAATGCGTCGATCTTCGGCGCTGACCAGTAGTCGGTCGGCTTCCAGCTTTGATAGCCCCTGCGAAACAATGACGTTTCCGTTGTAGCTGGATATGCCTTCTGCATCATCCAGCAGGGCTTCGTCGCTCTCGATTTGAATGGCCTGGTTACTGCGGGGATCGATGGCGAAAGCCGTGACCGAAAAAAGCAGGCATGCCAGTGCCAAGGGTAACAGGCAATTATTCGTGTGCGTCCAGTTCATAGCGTCCTTTAACCTGCGATAAAAGTTCTACTCGACGATCGTCGAGAGATGCGCGCATGCCCATAGCTTGCAGGTGTTGGGCTCCGCGACTAATGGTAACGGCACTGTCTGAAGAGATAAAGCGACTTCGATTGTCGATCATCAAGGTGTCGGTGCGAATCACCACGTCCGGGTTATCATGGTCTTTCTGCACTACCGAAACGTTTTTGCTCAGATTCAAAACCTGAGCCGTAGGGTGATAATGACCACGTTCAGCTTGCACGGTAATACGTTGCCCCTCTGCATTGCTGATCAGCATGCGCGGCGCCTGCATTTCTACAGCATCGCTTGCTTCATAGTAAAGCGCTTCGTCCATGCTCAGCACCACGGCTGTTTTTCCTTCTGCGTTAAATTGTCTGATGGTGCCTGTTTCTAGTGTTGCGTAGGGGCGCGCGATTTTGCTGCCTACATACTCGGGACCCGTGGTGCCCTGATCTTCCTGAATAAGCAGGTAGATGATAAAGGCCAGCGTTAACAGCGCTGCAATACGACGGGAGAGCGTGGCCAGCGACAGCATGCTACAGCAGGTATGCCTGATGAAGATCGGCTAGTAAGCCCTTGGCCTCAAGGATAAGGTCACACACTTCACGCACGGCGCCCTGGCCTCCGGCTAAATGGGTGCGGTAATCGGCATGCTCCTGCACAAATGGGTGTGCATTGGCAACACACATGCCCAGGCCCGCCGTGACGATTGCACCCAGATCTGGCAGGTCGTCGCCGAGGTAGGCGGTGGCCTCCGCTTCGATGTTGAGCGTTTTGCAGAGCTCGAGCAGGGCAAACTTTTTATCCTCACGACCTTGAATCAGGTGCTCGATGCCCAGATCGCGCGCGCGTTTCGCTGTGAGAGGGGAGTTACGGCCGGTGATGATTGCCACCTGAATGCCGTTTTTGAGCAGCATTTTGATGCCGTGACCGTCGAGGATGTTGAATGCTTTCAGCTCATCACCCTGCGCACTGAAATAGAGTTTGCCATCAGTCAATACGCCGTCGACATCGAGTGCTAGTAACTCAATTTCAGCTGCACGCTGGGTTAGATTCTGAGGGGCTAGTGTGCGCATGTGCACTCCTAAATGACGCCCGCACGGAGCAGGTCGTGCATGTGAATAACGCCAATAACATGGTGTTGATCGTCAGTGACCAGCAAACCTGTGATTTTGTTCTGTTCCATCAGATTTAAGGCTTCAACGGCAAGTACGTCTGCGGCAATGGTTTTGCAGTTGCGGGTCATTACCTGATCAATGCTGGTGTGCATGATGTCGAGACGTTGATCGAAGGCGCGACGCAGGTCTCCATCGGTAAACAGGCCGACAAGTTTCTGCCCGTCGTCCAGGATAGCCGTCATACCCAGGCCTTTTGCCGAGATCTCCAGCAACCCTTCACTCAGAGAGGTGCCCGACTGAACGGATGGAATGCGGTCTCCGGTGTGCATGATATCGGCAACTTTGAGGAGCAGTTTTCTGCCCAGACTGCCACCGGGGTGAGAAAAGGCAAAGTCTTCCGCGGAAAAGCCTTTGGCTTCCAGTAATGCAACTGCCAGAGCATCACCCATGACCAGTGTCACCGTGGTGCTCGAGGTGGGCGCGAGGCCCAGTGGGCAGGCTTCCTGGCGGATGCTGATGTCGAGATTAATATTGGCCTGTTTGGCCAGAATGGATTCGGGGTTACCCGTCATGCTGATCAACGGGGCTCCCATGCGCTTGATGAGAGGCAGTATGGTGGCGATTTCACTGGTATTGCCGGAGTTGGAAATCGCCAGCACCACATCTTGCGGAGTGATCATGCCCAAGTCGCCATGACTGGCTTCGCCGGGGTGCACGAAAAAAGCAGGTGTTCCGGTGCTTGCCAGTGTGGCTGCAATTTTGTTTGCGATATGTCCGGACTTGCCCATCCCCGTGACCACCACGCGGCCCTGGCATTGCCGGATTTGCTCGCAGGCTTGCTCGAAGGGGCTGCCTATACGGTCGATCAGGTCGTTAATGGCGTCACGTTCGATCTCGATCGTACGTTTGGCGGATTCAATGTAGCTCATGAAAGGGCCTTCTAAGCAACAGCTGTTTGCCAATAGAGTACACACAGGTATCCTACATACACAGTCAGTAACAGCACCCCGATAAACTTGCCGAGCGCCTGTATGCCTGCGGCTTTCTTGATGTAGGCTATCACAGCAAGTCCGAGGGTCAAGCCAAGCATCAGCCCATAATCCCGGTAGAGGGCGTCCTGCTCGAGTGTCGGTGGGTTGATCAGTGCAGGAATGGCCAGCACCGCCAGTAGATTAAACAGGTTTGAGCCAATTACGTTGCCCAGCGCAAGATCATGGTGGCCTTTCAGGGCGCTGGCAATCGATGCGGCCAGTTCTGGCAAGCTGGTTCCAATGGCCACGATGGTGAGCCCAATAACCAGTTCGCTGACGCCCAGCGCACTTGCGACGCCGCTTGCGCCCCACACCAGGGCCTTGGAGCTTGCGATCAAAAGCACCAGGCTGGTGGCTAGAAGCAGGTAGGCTTTGGTGGGCGGAATTCCTTTGTTTTCTTCGATTTCTTCCAGATCTTCCAAGGGAGCTTTTTGTAGTTTTGCCAGAGCGTACATGGCGCCAACCAGGATCACGGCGAGTGCGATACCATCCATAAAGTCCAGGTGTAAATCCCAAATGAGCAGAGTGGCAAGCAGTGTTGCGATCATAAGGATGGGGAATTCGACACGTAATATCGTGTCTTTCAAGGGGATCGCTGACACCAGAGCTGTCACTCCAAGCACCAGGCCAATATTGGCGATGTTGGACCCAATGGCGTTACCTACCGCGAGATTGCTGGCATCTTCCAGCGCAGCGGTGGCTGAGACAATCAGTTCGGGGGCTGAGGTACCGAAGGCCACCACGGTGAGGCCGACCATCATGGGCGTCATGCCGAGATTAAGCGCCGTGGCCACAGCGCCGGTAACAAAGCGGTCTGCACTCCATACCAACACGGCGAGACCAATAAGAATCGCAAGACTAAAGAGCAACATAGGGTTGAGTTTTGAGTCCGAAAGAAAGTGCGCGCATTGTGCGAAACTTGCCTGCTTCCTGCAAGTCATTTGTGGGTGGCGAGACTGCGGGATTAATTTTTCGAAAACGGCTTGGCGCCCACGCTCGCCTTTTGTTTAAATAGGCGACTTGACCTCAAATGGGAAGAATGGTGTGGAGCCCTTCGTCAGAATAGAAAATGTGCAGTTTTTCAGAGGGCACCGTGCGATTTTCGATGATCTCAGCCTGAATATTCCGCGCGGCAAAGTGACGGCCATCATGGGGCCAAGCGGTATCGGTAAGACCACGCTGCTCAAACTGATTGGCGGTCAGCTCAAGCCAATGAAAGGCAGCGTCTGGGTGGATGGTCAGAACGTCCACGCACTTAAACGCAAAGAACTGTTTGCGCTGCGTACCAAAATGGGGATGCTCTTCCAAAGCGGCGCGTTGTTTTCAGATCTGAGTGTCTATGAAAACGTGGCGTTTCCCTTGCGTGCCCATACCCGCCTTCCAGAAGACATGATTCGCGACATCGTGCTCATGAAACTGCATGCGGTGGGTTTGCGTGGCGCGCGAGACCTGATGCCGGCGGAGCTGTCGGGTGGCATGACGCGCAGGGTGGCTCTGGCCCGAAGTATGGCGCTCGATCCCGAGCTGATTATGTACGACGAGCCGTTTGCCGGGCAGGATCCCATTGCGATGGGCGTGTTGGTGCAGTTGATTCGTCTATTGAATGATGCGTTGAATCTGACCACGGTCCTTGTTTCGCACGATATTAGTGAGTCCCTGAGTATCTGTGATCATGCGGTGATTATTGCGGACGGTCGCGTCATCGGCGAAGGTGCGCCGTCCACCTTGAAAACGGCCGGTTCGCCGCTTGTGAAGCAATTTTTGAATGGCTTGCCGGATGGCCCGGTACCTTTCCACTTTCCTGCGGGTGATTACCGGCAAGATATTCTGGGCGCTGGCCGTGACGAGGGCTGACTACAGTGGGCGTTGTGCGGGTGTTTGTGTCACTGGCCAGACAGAACGATAAGGCAATAAAGATATTGTGATCGAATTTATTAGAAAAACGGGCGAGCGGGGGCTGGACTATAGCGCAACGCTTGGGCGGGCAGGGTTGTTTCTGTTGCGTATTCTGTTCGGGCAATCTCTGGCGCCAAAAGGGCTCAGATTGCTGGTGACTCAGATTTATAAGGTGGGGGTGTTGTCTCTCATTATTATAGTGGTGTCGGGTCTGTTTATCGGCATGGTGCTGGGTCTGCAAGGTTACAATATATTGATCGACTATGGGTCGGAGCAGGCGGTTGGGCAAATGATTGCTTTGACGCTGGTCAGAGAGCTTGGCCCGGTTGTTACTGCCCTGTTGTTTGCCGGGCGCGCGGGGTCGGCTTTGACGGCCGAGATCGGTTTGATGAAAGCGACTGAGCAGCTCACCAGCATGGAAATGATGGGTGTGGATCCGCTCAAACGGGTCATTGCCCCGCGTTTCTGGGCGGGTTTTATCAGTTTGCCGCTGTTAGCAGCGATTTTCAGCGCGGTCGGGGTTTTTGGCGGGATGCTGGTCAGTGTGGACTGGCTGGGTGTCTTCGAAGGCTCTTTTTGGTCCAATATGCAGTCATCGGTAGACTTTTCGGAAGACGTGATCAACGGCATGATCAAGGCAATCGTTTTTGGGCTGGTGTGTAGTTGGATTGCTGTGTTTCAGGGGTATGATCTGGTACCGACTTCGGAGGGTATTAGTATCGCAACAACCAAAACGGTGGTGTATTCATCGTTGGCTGTTCTGGGTTTGGATTTCGTGCTGACAGCAGTGATGTTTGGCGGCATTTAGGCGTAGCAACAAGTCGCTCGCTGCAACGAGGAGAAGATAAGAACAATGTATCAACGAACCATAGAAATTGCGGTCGGCGTGTTTATGATCGTCGGGTTTGCTGCGCTGGTATTTCTGGCATTGCAGGTCAGTGGGTTATCGCTGGATTCGCAACGCGAGACCTATAAAGTGTATGCCCAGTTTGATGACTTGGGAGGGTTGTCCGTGCGCGGCAGGGTTTCCATGGCCGGTGTGACGATTGGCCGTGTCAGTAACATCTCGCTCGACAAGCAGAGTTACAGCGCGCTGGTTGAAATGGATATCTACCAAGAGGTGGATACGCTTTCAACCGATAGTGTCGCCTCTATTCAGACCTCCGGCTTATTGGGAGATAAATATGTCGCGATTAGTGTGGGAGCGGATGAGGAGTTTTTGCAGGACGGCGATACGATTTTCGACACGCAGTCGGCATTGAATCTTGAAAAGCTGATTGGCGCATTTGCGTCTGGCCAAGTGGATCTTTAAAGCGAATTTGTGCGGCGCTCGCAGTAGTGCGCACAGTAGTCTCAAGCGTAGGCGGTAAGGTTTATGAAAGCGTTAATACAATTTCCCGGATTGGTTGTGGTGGTGGCATACCTGTTTATGTCGACTTGGGCGTTTGCTGAAACGGAGCAGGAAAAGCAGGTGCGCGAGACCGTCGCGCGCAACGTGGCAGAGTTGGTTGCCTATTTTAACGATGAAAAAAGGTATTACGAGACTGATCCCAATCGCTTCTTCGAGAACATGGATAAAGCGCTGACCAAGATTGTCGATTTTCGGCGTATTGCGGCGCGTGTGATGGGTAAATATGCGCGTAGGGCAAGTAAAGATCAGCGTGATCGGTTCGTTGATGTGTTCAAAACCAGCCTGTTTGAAACCTATACGAAGACCCTTATAGAAAGTGGCACCTTCGAGATACGCGTCACCCGTGCCGAAATCAATAGTCGTAGCGACAAGCGTGCAAGTGTTGATCTGGAGGTCGTCTCCAAATCGGGCAATATCTATCCGGTGGTTTACTCCATGTATCGGACCGATGAAGGGCACTGGCTGATGGAGAACGTGATTGTGTTTGGAGTGAATGTAGGGCTGGCGTTCAGGGACCGTTTTGAAACTCAGATGCGCGCAACGCGCGGCGATGTGGATGCGGTGATTGCCGGTTGGAATGTGAAGCTCGATATCGATTCGCCTGAGGGTGCCAAGTCCTGATGCTTGAACTTGTTACGGAATCGGGCTCGATAAGCTTGCAGGGGGTGCCTGAGGGTGGCGAACTGGTGAAGCTGCGAGCCCGTCTCGAAGCTGACATTGTTTCGCATGCCGGCCAATCCCTGACTATCGATCTCTCAGCATTGGCGGCTGTCAGCAGTCAGCTTTTGTCTCTCCTGCTGTGCTGCCTGCGCTGTGCCGAATCCCATTCGTGTAGGCTGCAATTCAAGGGCATGTCGCGTGGGCTTTTTGACATGGCGCGGGTGGGAGGTGTCGAAGCCTTTCTGCCCCTTCTTCAAGAAGCTTGAGGCGCGTGCCGGCTGTCTCGAGATTGCTTTCTTTTGGTGCTTCCTGGTTTGCTGTATGATATGCGGCCGTTTAAATACGCGGGCCTTCAGGCTCGTTGACCGACAGGATTTGGGACTATGCAAGCGAGTGAAGTAAAAGCGTTGATTTGCCAGCAGTTGGATCAGGTTGATGTGGAAGTGGAAACGGATGGCTATCAATATCAGGTGCGCGCTGTGGGGGAGGTCTTTGAGGGCCTGAATGCCGTTAAGCGGCAGCAACTTATTTATGGCTGCCTGAATCAGTACATCATTGATGGCACCATCCATGCGGTCGTGATCAAAACCTATACGCCCAGCGAATGGCAGGCTCAGCAATAACGCAGGTCTTTAAATCCAGAATGACAGGTGAACTGTGGATAAATTAGTAATTGGCGGCGGCGTTCAGCTCGACGGCGAGATTCGTATTTCCGGCGCGAAGAATGCGGCGCTACCTATTTTGGCTGCGGGTTTGCTGGCGGATGAGCCGGTGACAATCGGTAACCTGCCACATTTGCACGACATTACAACAATGATCGAGCTCATGGGGCGCATGGGGGTTGAGTTGCTCATCGACGAAAAAATGAGTGTCGAAATCAATGCGACCACCATTAAAGAATTGACCGCCCCTTACGAGCTGGTGAAGACCATGCGGGCATCCATTCTGGTTTTGGGACCTTTGCTTGCCCATTTTGGCAAAGCGGAAGTGTCTTTGCCCGGAGGGTGTGCGATCGGTAGTCGACCTGTTGATCTGCATTTGCGGGGCCTAGAGGCCATGGGCGCTGACATTCTGGTGGAAGATGGCTACATCAAGGCCTCGGTTGAAGGGCGCTTGAAAGGCGCCAGCATTTTTCTGGATACCGTGACGGTGACCGGTACCGAGAATCTGATGATGGCAGCCGCTCTGGCAGAAGGTAAAACTACCTTGAAGAACGCTGCCCGCGAGCCGGAAGTCGTGGATCTGGCCGAGTGCCTGATCAAGATGGGGGCGAAAATAACCGGTCATGGTACAGCAACGATCGAGATTGAGGGTGTGCCTTCGCTGAAAGGCTGTCATTACGATGTGTTGCCAGACAGGGTGGAAACCGGCACTTACCTGGTGGCTGCCGCTGCAACACGTGGACGTGTCAAACTCAAAGATACGCGCGCAGATTTGCTTGATGCGGTACTGCTCAAGCTGGAAGAGGCCGGCGCCAAAATTACCGTGGGTGAGGACTGGATAGAGCTGGATATGGAAGGGCGTCGACCTAAAGCGGTTTCCGTCAAAACATCGCCGTTTCCGGGCTTTCCCACCGACATGCAAGCGCAGTTTGTGTCGTTGAATTGTGTGGCTGAAGGCACCGGTTCAGTGACCGAAACGGTGTTTGAAAATCGCTTTATGCATGTTCAGGAACTGCAGCGCATGGGGGCTGATATCAAGCTCGAGGGAAATACCGCGATTATTACCGGTGTGGAGCAACTGAATGCGGCACCCATCATGGCTACCGATTTACGGGCCTCAGCCAGTCTGGTGATAGCCGGTCTGGTCGCCAAAGGGGATACCCTCGTTGACCGTATCTATCATATCGATCGCGGTTACGAATGTATCGAGGAAAAATTGCAATTGCTGGGAGCTAGAATCCAGCGTCTGCCCGATTAAGCGGGCCTGAATTACAGGAGGCGGGACAGATTCATGTCTGCGCAATTAGTCATCGCGCTGTCGAAAGGGCGCATTTTAAAAGAAACGTTGCCGTTGCTGAAAGAAGCGGGCATCGAACCATTGGAAGATGTGACGTCCAGTCGCAAGCTGATCTTTGATACCACCGTCGACGACATCAAGCTCATCATCATTCGCGCCACCGATGTACCTGCCTATGTGCAATATGGTGGTGCGGATATGGGGGTGACGGGTAAAGACGTGCTGATGGAGCACGGTGCCGATGGGCTATACGAGCCGCTCGATCTGCATATTGCAAAATGCCGACTGATGACAGCTGCTAAAAAGGGCGCCGTCAGTCCTAATGGGCGCATTAAGGTGGCCACCAAGTTCGTGAATCTTGCCAAAGCCCATTATGCCCGGCAGGGGGTTCAGACGGACATCATCAAGCTGTATGGTGCGATGGAGCTGGCTCCCATTTTGGGTTTGGCGGATGAAATTGTGGATATCGTCGATACCGGGAATACGCTGCGCGCCAATGGCCTGGAGGCCCGTGAGGAAATTCACCGCATCAGTACGCGGCTGGTTGTGAACCGCGCTTCGATGAAAATGAAGCATGCTGCCATACAGCCCATTATCGATATGTTGGAACAGGCCGTGCAGCGCAGGCTGGTGGCTTGAGATTCGCGTTACGCAAGAGCAGGTGAAGTATGCTTAATATTACTCGTTTAAATGCACAGGATGCAGACTTTTCCAGTCGTTTGGCGGACCTTCTGGCATGGGACGATGCGCTTGATGAGTCGGTGCATGCAACGGTTAAGGACATACTGCAAGCGGTGCGAAGTCGCGGGGATGCGGCCTTGCTTGAGTATACCGCCCGTTTTGATCGACTGGACGTGGCGACGGTGGATGAGCTGGAGGTAACTCAGGCTCGTTTGGAGCAAGCTTACCATTTGCTTGAAGAAGCGCCGCGACAGGCTCTCGATAAGGCGGCGCATCGTGTGCGTGAGTATCACGAAAAGCAGAATCAGGGTTCCTGGCAATATACCGAAGCAGACGGCACTGTGCTGGGGCAGCGCATTACACCGCTGGATAGAGCCGGCCTCTATGTGCCGGGTGGCAAGGCTGCGTATCCCTCATCGGTGCTCATGAACGCAATTCCCGCCAAGGTGGCGGGTGTCGATGAAGTGATCATGGTTGTGCCGACCCCTGCCGGCGAAGTCAATGATTTGGTGCTGGCTGCGGCCTATGTGGCAGGGGTGGATCGTGTGTTTACGGTGGGCGGTGCGCAGGCGGTTGCAGCCTTGGCTTATGGCACCGAAACGATTCCCGCGGTCGATAAGATCGTTGGTCCCGGCAATATCTTTGTGGCCACCGCCAAGCGAGAGGTGTTTGGTACAGTGGGTATCGATATGATTGCCGGTCCCTCGGAAATTCTGGTCATCTGCGATGGGCAGACCGATCCTGACTGGATTGCGATGGATCTCTTTTCCCAGGCGGAACATGATGAAAATGCGCAGTCGATACTGATCTCGGATGATGCCGACTTTCTGGATAAAGTGGCGCAAAGTATCGGGCGTTTGCTGCCCGAAATGGAGCGCAGCGATATTATAAAAGCCTCGATTGAGGGGCGAGCGGCACTGATTCAGGTAAACGATTTGGCACAGGCTGCTGAGGTGAGTAATCGCATCGCCCCGGAACACTTGGAATTGTCGGTCGCGGATCCGGAAGCATTGTTGGCAGACATTCGCCACGCCGGTGCGATATTCATGGGGCGCTATACAGCCGAAGCCCTTGGTGACTATTGTGCAGGACCCAACCACGTATTACCTACGTCGGGCACGGCGCGCTTTTCTTCGCCTCTAGGTGTGTACGATTTTCAAAAGCGGTCTTCGATTTTGCACTTCTCCGCCCAAGGGGCAAGCGAGTTGGGTAAGACTGCGTCGGTATTGGCGCGAGGTGAAGGTCTCACGGCGCACGCGCGCTCAGCAGAATACCGCATTATCAAGGAGTCAAAGTGAAGGATCAGATGGCCCGTGAGGCACGTATCGAGAGCCTGATTCGCCCTGAAATTCAGGGCCTCAAATCTTATCATGTTCCGGATGCAAGCGGCTTACTGAAGCTCGATGCGATGGAAAATCCGCATCCCTGGCCGGGGGAACTGAGAGAGGCTTGGCAAGCCTGTTTGCAAGGAGTTGAGGCAAACCGCTATCCGGACGCTTCGGCGGCGGCTCTACGAAAGCAGCTGCGCGAGCACCTGGCTCTTGATGCGCTGGAGCGACAGAATAATGTTGAGCTGGACATACTGCTGGGCAATGGTTCAGATGAGCTCATACAGATTCTCGCCATGGCCTGTGCCAAGCCGGGAGCGTCAATTCTGGCCCCGGAGCCTGGCTTCGTGATGTATCAGATGATTGCGCGCTTCACCGGTATGGCCTACCACGGTGTTCCTCTGCAGGAAGATTGGTCGCTCGACGAAGCCGCTATGCTGCAAGCGATTGATGACCATCAACCCGCGATTATTTTTTTGGCGGTGCCGAATAATCCCACGGGGAATGTCTACGATCGCAGCGCAATCGAGCGCATCATTCATGCGGCCAAAGGTTTGGTGGTGATTGATGAGGCCTACCTGCCATTCACCGATTCCGATTTGTTGTCGCTGTGCGCCACCCATACCAATGTATTGGTGATGCGTACATTGTCGAAGGCAGGTCTGGCTGGTTTGCGCTTGGGGATGTTGATGGGCGCGCGCGCTTGGTTACAAGAGCTGGATAAGCTGCGTTTACCTTACAATATCAACGTGCTCACTCAGGCCAGCGCGGTTTTTGCGTTACAGCATTACGACGTTCTTGCGGAACAAACTGCAGGGCTCAGATTGGCGCGGCAAAAGCTTTATAAGCAGCTGAGTGCTTTGAATGGTCTGGAAGTGTATCCAAGCGAAGCCAATTTTATTCTGGTGCGCTGTGTGAAGCAGTCGGCACGTGACGTGTTCGCCCGTATGAAAGAGCAGGGCGTGCTAATAAAGTGTCTCGACGGTGCGCATCCTTCTCTCTCCCAATGCCTGCGTTTAACCGTAGGACGCGATGAAGACAACACGCGCATGCTGGAAGCCCTTTCAAGCGCGCTCGATTGATTTGGAGTACCACCATGTCGGTTCGCCGTGATGAAATCGTAAAGTACTGTAACCGCTATCTTCAAGCCTCTACCATAAAGGATTACTGCCCGAATGGCCTGCAGGTGGAGGGCAGAGAGTCGGTGCAGCGGATTGTGGGTGGGGTGACGGCATCACAAGCGTTGATTGATGCCGCCATTGCCCGGAATGCAGACATGATTCTGGTCCATCACGGTTACTTCTGGAAGGGTGAGGACAGCTGCATAAGTGGTATGAAGCGACGACGTCTCGCCGCGCTGCTGGGTGCCGAGATAAGTTTGCTTGCCTACCATCTACCTCTGGATATCCATGCCGAGGTGGGCAACAACGTCCAATTGGCCCATCTGTTGGGCTTTTCTGTGGACGGCCCGCTGGAGGCAGGGAACCCAAGGAGTGTTGGCTTAACGGGTGAGCTGCAAGCGGCCATGTTGCCATCGGAACTCGCCCAGCATTTGCATCAGAAATTAGGCCGTGAATGTCAGCATATCGGTGTTGGCGATATCCCGATCAAGCGAGTCGCCTGGTGCACTGGTGCAGCGCAGGGCATGATTGATTTGGCCATTGTGCAGGGTGTCGATGCTTACATCAGTGGTGAAATATCAGAGCCCACCGTACATGCTGCCCGCGAAAACGGGGTCCATTATTTTGCGGCCGGCCATCATGCAACGGAGCGCGGTGGAGTGCAGGCTTTGGGGCGGCATTTAGCAGAGTATTTTTCGCTCGACTTTGAATTTATAGATATTCCCAATCCGGTGTAATGCTGCAAGGCCTCGTGCCCCGAGGTCTGATCTATGGCTTGGGTGGCGCCGGTTCGGAGGCCTCTTGTTCTTCGGGTTCGGTGGGCGGCTTAAGACCGAAATCCTCGGCCAGGGTGCCTTTGGCGTCGGGGCTGTCTTTAGGTGCATAGTCCATCGGTGGATGATAGGTGCTGTCGCTTTCTTCTTCGAGTTTGGGGCCGTTGGCGCTGTTTTTTTCGGTAAAACTGATCGCAAGGAAGTCTTCCGCTTCGCCTTCGCTGCATAGGCGGCTAGCGCCTTTTGCCAATTGCGCATGCACATCCCGATAGCTTTCATTGAGCGTCTGAACCTTGCGTGCTGTTTCCATGAAGTGCGCGCTTACCTCGGCCTGATATTTGGTGTAGCTGTCTTGCAGCTCTGCCAGCTTTTGCTCCAATCGCTTGTTTTTGTTGGCTTCGCTCCCTTTCGATGAGCGCTGAAACAGGGCGCCCAAAATGACGCCCAGAAAAAACAAACCGATGCCGGATATTACCTGAATACTTAACTCACTCACGTCGATGGTTTCCTGTTGTTATCAAGATGTTGTTATAAAAGTGTTGTGATCAGATGTTGTGATGCTCAGGCTTAGCCCCTTTGAGGCGATAATAAACCCTTCTTGTTCAGCGATACTAAGACGCAAAGTCGGCTCTGACAATACCTGCCAAACTGTGCATTGGCATTAAGGTCATAAAACGGCAAAATAGCGCCTTTTTTGAGCAAGCTAAAATGCTTGCATGAATCACAGTACTTCGCGGGAAGAAGTGTATGTCCGAGAATTTGCCGCTCAGTCCCTTGCAGCGTTACCTGCGCGACTTGGAGAAAGAGGGATTTGTGAAAGATCCTGCCCAGCGCATGGCGGTTGAAAAGCTGCAAGGGCTTTATGAACGCCTTATTGCAGACCAAAAGCAGCGCCGAAAAGAATCGGGAAAGTGGTTTAACCGGTTCAAGAAGAAAGCGCCTAAACCGGTCAAGGGTCTGTATTTTTGGGGCGGTGTAGGGCGCGGTAAAACCTATTTGATGGATAACTTCTACGAAAGCCTGCCCTTTGACAACAAGATGCGGATTCACTTCCACCGTTTTATGCAGCGTGTGCATGGCGAATTGAAAGAGCTCAAGGATCAGAAAAACCCCCTTGTGCTTGTTGCCAAGAAGTTCAGCGATGAAGCGTGCGTTATTTGCTTCGACGAATTTTTCGTGTCCGATATTGGTGATGCCATGATTCTCGCAGGCTTAATGGAGGAGTTGTTTGGAAACGGCGTTTCATTGGTTTGCACATCCAATATTGTACCCGATGGTCTCTATAAGGACGGTTTGCAGCGCGCGCGTTTCCTGCCGGCCATTGATTTGGTCAAGGAGCATACCGAAGTCGTCAATGTGGATGGAGGGCAGGATTATCGTCTGCGTACGCTGGAGCAGGCGGAGCTGTTTCATTTTCCGTTAGACGAACAGGCCACCATCAATCTCGAAAAGTATTTCCGGCAACTCGCAGTCGAAACCGGCAGCCACGATCTGGAAATGGAGGTCAATGGCCGCACACTAAGGGCGCATCGTCATTCCGATGATGTCGTTTGGTTTGAGTTTACGGAATTGTGCGACGGCCCGCGCTCTCAAAACGACTACATAGAGCTGGCGCGAGAGTTTCATGCGGTGATTATCAGCAATGTACCGCGCATGGGTGGCGACACGGATGATCAGGCGCGGCGGTTTATTAATTTGGTTGATGAGTTTTACGATCGCAGTGTGAAAGTAATCGTGTCGGCAGAGGCGCCGATTCACGAGCTGTATACGGGCGGAAGGCTGGCGTTTGAATTTGAGCGCACGGAAAGCCGCTTGCTCGAAATGCAGAGTCAGGAATATCTCGAACAGGCGCACAAGGCCTGATGGTAACGTGGGGCTGGCACAATGCTGTGTGCCCCGTTAAAGTTTCCCCCAAATAGTTTCTGCACATTCCAGAAAGCGTCTCGCCGACTGACTCCGTTGCTTTCGGTAGTAGCTCAGTGCGCCAAGGCGGCGGGCGACTTTCGGTTGTTTGACTGGTAGCACCACCAGTTCGTCATCAATCATTGTATTCGGAAGTACCGACCAGCCCATGCCCACTGCTGCCATCATTTTCATCGTCTCGAGATAGTTGGTAGGAATATTGGCTTTCAGTTGTAGCCCGCTGTCGCGAAAAATTGATTCAACCACACGATAGGTCAGGGTGGATTGCGAGGGCAGAATCGCATTGTGTGCTGCCAGATCTTTCGGTTTGACGACGCGCAGCTTGGCGAGTGGGTGTGCAGGTGAGCAGATAAAGCTCATTGGGTCATCCCAGATCAGGTGACAAGTGAAGTCTTCGCGAATGTCCTGTGGAATGGTGATGAAGGCCAGATCGGCGATATTGTCGCGCAATAAATCGTAGGCGCTTTCTGAGTCCAGGAAGTTCAGCTGCAGGTCAACGTCGGGATACTGCCGGCTGAACTGCTGCAAAATACGAGGTAGGCGATGCAGGCCGATATGATGGCTGGCAATGATGCGCAGTGAGCCTGAAATGCGGTGGTCCATATCGCGGATGGCCTGCTGTGCATTGTCGAAGGCATGCAGTATCGACTGTGCGTGCGGCAGCAACACCTCGCCCGCATCGGTAAGGCGGATTTCTCGCTGCAGTCGTTCAAACAGCGTGACCTTTAATCTTTGCTCCAGATTCTGTATACGTTTCGAAATGGCGGGTTGCGTGAGGTGCATGCGCTCCGCCGCGCGCGAGAACGATTTTTCGTTCACGATGGTGACAAAGGCCCGCAGTCCTTCAATGTCCACAAGAGCTCTCCTTTTCTTCTGGTATTCCAAAAGGTAATTCAATATATAAAAAATATGAATTTGTTTTATTGTAGCGGGCTGCGTAAACTTGCGCATCATTAAACTGCTACGAGCAGCGTTGGTTGGCTTCATTGGGAGAGAGAGCATGGCAGGCCAGACTTTATACGATAAATTGTGGAATGCGCATTTGGTCAAAGAGCGTTCAGATGGTTCTGCGCTGATTTATATCGATCGCCAGCTGTTGCACGAGGTGACGTCGCCACAGGCTTTTGAAGGTCTGCGGCTGGCCGGGCGTAAACCTTGGCGTATCGATGCCAATCTGGCGACTCCTGATCACAATGTACCTACCACCGATCGCGCCAGTGGTGTTGATGGTATTACAGACCCGGTGTCCAAAATACAGGTTCAGACGCTCGACGATAACTGCGATGAGTTTGGCATTCTGGAGTTCAAAATGCAGGACCAGCGCCAGGGTATCGTGCATGTGATCGGGCCTGAACAGGGTGCGACGTTGCCGGGTATGACGGTGGTGTGCGGGGACTCTCACACCTCCACACATGGTGCATTCGGTGCCTTAGCGCATGGGATTGGTACTTCCGAAGTGGAGCATGTGCTGGCGACTCAAACGCTGGTGCAGAAGAAGATGAAAAATATGCTCGTGCGCGTGAATGGGCAAGTGGGCCCCGGTATTACCGGGAAAGACATCATTCTCGCAATTATTGGTGAAATTGGTACCGCCGGCGGAACAGGCTATGCCATTGAGTTTGGCGGTGAAGCGATTCAGGCGCTGTCGATGGAGGGGCGTATGACCATCTGCAACATGGCGATTGAAGCGGGTGCACGTGCGGGCCTCATTGCCGTGGATCAAACCACGCTGGACTACGTAAAAGGGCGACCCTACGCGCCCAAAGGCGAGCTGTGGGATCGCGCTGCTGCAGCGTGGTCGGATCTCCACAGCGATGCCGACGCCGTGTTCGATAAGGTCGTAGAGCTGGAGGCGGCGGCAATCAAACCGCAGGTGACTTGGGGGACGTCACCGGAAATGGTATTGCCGGTGGATGCGCAGGTGCCTAACCCTGATCAGGAAAGTGACAGCGTCACCAAAGAAGGTATTCAGCGTGCATTGCAGTATATGGGGCTGAAAGCAGATATGCCGATCACCAGTATTCAGCTGGATAGGGTGTTTATCGGCTCTTGCACCAACTCCCGTATTGAAGATCTGCGTGCCGCTGCCGAGGTGGTAAAGGGCCGGAAAGTTGCCGCCAATATTAAACAGGCTCTGGTAGTGCCCGGGTCGGGATTGGTAAAAGCGCAGGCAGAACAGGAAGGGCTGGACCAAATATTCATCGAAGCGGGTCTGGAATGGCGAGAGCCCGGTTGTTCCATGTGTTTGGCGATGAATGCCGACAAGCTTGGGCAGGGGGAGCATTGCGCCTCCACTTCGAACCGTAATTTTGAAGGGCGTCAGGGCTTTGGTGGGCGAACGCATCTGGTGAGTCCGGCCATGGCTGCGGCTGCAGCGGTAACTGGCCATTTCGTTGATGTGCGTGAACTCATGGCATCGGCCTGAGATCGGGAGAGAAAAGATGAAGAAATTTACTGAATTAAATGGTTTGGTGGTGCCTTTGGATCGCGCCAATGTCGACACCGATATGATCATCCCCAAGCAGTTTCTCAAGTCGATCAAACGAACAGGCTTTGGTAAGAACCTGTTTGATGAGTTGCGCTATCTGGACGAGGGTAAGCCCGATCAGAGCTGTGACGGTCGCCCGCTGAATCAGGAGTTTGTATTGAATCAGCCAAGGTATCAGGGCGGCAGTATTTTATTGGCCCGCCAGAATTTTGGTTGCGGTTCATCACGTGAGCACGCGCCGTGGGCTCTGGACGACTATGGGTTTCGCTGTGTGATTGCGCCCAGCTTTGCCGATATCTTTTTCAACAACTGCTTTAAGAATGGCATTCTGCCGATCGTATTGCCGGAGGCGCAGGTCGATCAGTTGTTTGACGAAGTGGAAGCGACAGAGGGTTATCGGCTCAACGTCGATTTGGCCTCGCAGCGTGTGACCTTGCCTTCCGGTTTGGAATTTGAATTTGAAATCGACGAATTTCGTAAACACTGTTTGCTGAATGGCCTGGATGAGATTGGTGTCACGCTCGAAAGTGCGGAAGATATTCGTGCATATGAAGCGCGCCGCCGCCAGGAAGCCCCGTGGCTGTTCGATGCCATTTCGCCCTGATCACAACACGTTAAGAGACTGAACTATGACCAAGAATGTTCTATTGCTGCCGGGCGATGGTATTGGCCCTGAAATCGTAACAGAAGCTGAGAAAGTGTTGCGTTTGCTGAATGAAAAAATGCAACTCGGTTTGGCGCTTGATTCTGCCTTGGTGGGCGGTGCCGCCATCGATGCAGAGGGTGTTCCGTTGCCCGATAGCACGCTCGAAAAAGCGCGTGCAGCAGATGCAATTTTGCTTGGAGCGGTGGGTGGTCCTAAATGGGACGCTATCGATATGGCCATTCGTCCGGAGAAGGGGCTTTTGGGATTGCGGTCCAATCTCGAGCTGTTCGGCAATCTGCGCCCGGCCATTCTCTATCCGCAGCTTGCCGATGCGTCCACCCTCAAACCGGAGGTAGTTTCCGGGCTGGATATATTGATTGTGCGGGAATTGACGGGTGGCATCTATTTTGGTCAGCCTCGTGGCATTCGCACATTGGAAAATGGTGAGCGGCAGGGCTACAACACCTATGTGTACAGTGAATCGGAAATTCGTCGCATCGGTAAAGTCGCATTCGAGGCGGCCCGTAAGCGTGGTGGCAAGCTGTGTTCGGTGGACAAGGCAAATGTGCTCGAAGTAACGGTGCTGTGGCGTGAAATCATGGAAGAAATGGCGAAGGGCTACCCCGATGTGGAATTGAGTCACATGTATGTGGACAACGCCGCCATGCAACTGGTGCGCGCGCCCAAGCAGTTTGATGTCATGGTGACGGGAAATATGTTTGGTGACATTTTGTCTGATGCTGCGGCCATGCTCACAGGCTCCATTGGTATGCTGCCCTCCGCTTCGCTTGATGCAAACAATAAAGGAATGTATGAGCCGTGTCATGGATCGGCCCCCGATATTGCCGGGCAGGGCATCGCCAACCCGCTGGCAACCATTCTCTCTGTCGCGATGATGCTGCGTTACAGTCTGGAGGCCGGTGAAGCAGCCGATCGTATCGAGGATGCAGTGAGTGCTGTGCTCGATAAAGGTCTGCGTACGGCAGATATTTTCTCGGAAGGGATGCAGAAAGTATCCACTGCCCAAATGGGTGAGGCGGTAGTGGAAGAGCTAAATAAAGCCTTTTGATACAAACAGATAAGACACTTATTTAAAGTAGGTTCTATTATGAAAAAGCTTGGAATGATCGGTTGGCGCGGCATGGTGGGTTCGGTACTCATGCAGCGTATGCAGGAAGAACAGGACTTTGCGCTGGTGGAGCCCGTTTTCTTTTCTACGTCGCAGGCCGGACAGGCTGCGCCGGATGTAGGCCAAAGCGATCAGGTGCTCAAAGATGCCAATAATCTGTCTGAACTGGCAGCCATGGATGTCATTATCACCTGTCAGGGGGGGGACTATACCAAATCGGTATTCAGCGACCTGCGTGGGCAAGGATGGGGCGGCTATTGGATTGATGCGGCGTCGGCTTTACGGATGAATGATGACGCTGTGATTATTCTCGATCCGGTAAACCGCCATGTGATCGATAAGGCGCTTGCCGATGGTGTTCGTAATTTTGTGGGCGGTAACTGCACCGTCAGTCTCATGCTGATCGCTCTCGGTGGTTTGTTTGCAGAAGACTTGATTGAATGGGTGTCGC
>JBFHUL010000043.1:0-26677 GCA_041590075.1 Oleiphilaceae bacterium | reverse complement strand
CAGCCGCAGGCAACGATTCCAAGTAAAACAATTCGTTGGAACTGATGGCTTTCTCGCTACCCGGAAACTCGGGAATAAACGGCCACGATCCGGTTGCAATACAAATACGTTCAGCGCGCACCCGTTGACCATCCAGATCAAGGGTATGGGGATCGAGAAACCGGGCGCGGGCCTTATGTACGGTGACCCCCGCATTACCGAGCATGCGATCGTATATTCCATTGAGGCGCTGTATTTCGCGGGTTTTGTTATCGCGCAATGTGTTCCAGTCGAACGTTAACTGGCCATTGAGCTGCCAACCGTAGCCGGCGGCATCCTCAAGGTCTTCCTGTACATGCGAGGCATAAACAAACAGTTTTTTGGGCACGCAGCCCACGTTTACGCAGGTGCCTCCCATATAACGGTCTTCCGCGATGCCAACCCGTGCGCCACGACCGGCGGCCATTCTGGCCAGTCTCACACCGCCCGAACCCGCACCAATAACAAACAATTCGTAATCGAAATCAGACATTTCGTACACTCTGGGGCATTAACACATTAACTAAAAATATGACCGGCAATCACGGGCAGGCTTTAAAGAGAACGCTTTCCGTTACAGCGCCTAGCTTGACCTCGCCGACGATCTGATAACCAAGTCCTTGATAAAACTTGAGGTAACGCGCGTTACCCGTATCCAATGCGATACCCACAGAATGCGGATTTTCACGACAGATATTCTCGAGCGCTTGCATCAATTGCTTTCCGTAGCCCATATTCCGGTGGTTGGCATCAACTCCTATCAGTGGCAGCTCATGGTGCGCTTCGGCAGTGAGGCACTCATGAATCTGTTTGTGATAGTTAATATAGCGCCAGGTACAATCCATACCGGCCGTCAGCATCATGCGTAATCGCCATTTAAGCTGCTTTGCCAGATCAAGACGAACACCGGGGCTGCCCACCAGTGCAACGGCAATGAGGTGGTTGTCGAGCGCCAGGCCCAGCACCTCTTGCTCAGTAGCGAAATGCAATGAGATCAGTTCTCTGATGGTAGCGCGCACGCGCTGGTTGTAGCCGGGGCGACTACTTTCAAACAGATACTTAAACGTGGGCTCGTGCTTATAGGCACGATAAAGAATGGCTTTAGCTTCCGCGAAGGCGCCAGCGTCGAGCCTCACCAATCGGGCTTTGGTTTCTTCAGTGGTGATCGTCATTATTGTTATCGCTTGTGCTCAAATAATCCGTGCTGTTTGGATGAAAAATCAGGAAGACAATGTGAGTCGCGCACTCACTAGCCCTGGCTGCTCCTGCTTCTCTACCGAAATTTGTTCTACTCGCACGCCCAGGCGCGCTTTCAATTCTGCTAACCAGGTGACTACTTTATCGAAGGCCACATCATCCACCCACACTTTCAGTTCACTCTCGCCACTTGGTTCGAAGCGTTTTAACGCGACCCCCTGGCGTTGCGCCATATTGGTGACCGATGACACCAGCTGCTGGCTGCTTAACGTGGGTTGCTGGGCGTTACCACCGGCTTTCGACATGGCAGCCAATACTGCGCTATTTTCGCGCACAAGTTTAAGTAAAGCGACACGCTGATCGAGCATCGACTCCTGGTCTTTCATATAAGCCAATGCTGGCTGCCAGACCGCAAAAAAGAGGATGAGCAAAACCAGGGTAATGGCGAGTATTTTCAGCGCCATTCTGTCCCGAGAAGGCAGCATTTCCAATTGTCGCTGCGCGTTCAGATATACACTGCTTTGTGTGATGAAGTTCGGCATATTGGGTATTCCTATGAACCACTAACGCTGATGCGGCCACGGAAATATTTATCTTCCTGCACCGCGGAACTGATCTTGGCCTGCAAGCCTGCGGCAACGATTGCCTGCTTCAATCGATCGAGCTGCTCGAAATTCTGCGCCCGCATTTCCATTACGAGTTCGCCACGCTGTGCATTATAGGTAAGACTATTGAACGCCAACTGAGGTTTATCGGGCGATTTATCAAAGTGGTAACCGGCTTCGCCCAAGAGGGTCAGGAAATCGGCAGCCTCACCACCTTCCTGGGCCTGCTGATTTAACTTGCCTTTTATAATCCGAGGCAGTCTGTCGACATTGACCCGGCTGGAATTGGGCACCACCTTTTGATATTCACTCACAGCAATCGCGCCAATATGCGCGGCTTGTTGCCCGTAATGTACCCCTTTGCCGATAAACACGCCTATCTGCAGAAGGAATCCCAGGCCGGCGATCATTGCCACGTAGCGCCACTGCTGCCACCAGCCGCGTTCCTGATTGGCGAGTTTATAGGTGCCCTGGCAGAGATTAATGGGCAAGCGAGGCAGGTGAAAGTAAGACGTGCACAACAGCTCGAACTCAGACATATCAAGGGATTCAACGTTTAAGTTCAAGCCCGGATATTGCTCGAGTTCTGCCTGCAACAGGTTTAGGTCTTCAGCGTGATCGCTGTGACAATATAAATGCATCGAAAAGCGGTTATCTTCATCACTGCTCTCTTCATCTGTACCCAAGAACAGTGCGTCGAGATAGGGAATCAAGTTTTCTCGGCGGGATGCAAGCGAGGTGTGATGCTGGTTGTGCGCCATAAATCCAAGCTGATCAACCCAACAGACGAGATCATTTTCACCCAGAGGCAGTAATTCGACATCCAGATAAACGCCTTTTATGGCATATTCATCTGCTGCGAATGCCTCCAATTCGGCAATAAAACTGGAAAAGGCCGTGTCGTCCACGACATGCACGGGAAACTTTCCATTTTTGCCTTTGTCGCCAATTGCGATGTGAACACTCTCAATGTCCTGCGCCAACTGGTCTTCAACCGCAAAGGGTAAAGCCTGTTGGAGATAACGTGATTGCCCTCCAGGCAAACTCACGTAACCCGAGAACGTTTGACTTGCAGACCAAAGCGCGATGATTTCGAGCGCATCTATGCCATTCTGCATGAGGGTTTGGGCTATGACATCCAGGTCAGCATGGTTACCGGTTTTTATTTTTTGACCGGTAACGTCGTAAATACCCCACTGAAAAAGGGCAATACCGTTGGCCTGATCGGTTTCCGGGCGGAGAAACAGTTTATGTGGCATTTACAATACTTCCGTTATCGCACCAGCGCGTTGTTATGCTATCCATCTGAGAGTGTAGCGTTTGCATGGGCTCTTTCACAACGCCAAGGCCTCTTTGGTTATCAGGTATTTCTGACCCTGGTCGCGTTTTACGACGGTCATCTCACCATCTTCGGGTTTACGATAGATCAGCGAGAGAAGCCTGACCTTGCGATCTGACAAACTGATTCTGGTCGCAATTTCAAAAAAGCTGGAGTTTACCGACAGATAGTTCTGATCGACTTTTTTACCGTTAAGCACCGCCTCAGACAAAAAAGCGTTCACATCCACCCAGGGTTTCTCTTCTCTTGTCGCGACAAGGTCTTTTGCCTCTGCATCAGAAAGGTCCTCAACCAAAGACTGTAACACTTCCTCGCTTGCCGTATTCACATTGACCGGAGCCATACCTTGCGGCAACACACTTACGTACTGAATGAGTTTTTCATAATCTTGGCGTGTTATACCTTGCAGAAGAAGCAGCTCGCTGAGATGGTAAAACGGCTGTGACCCTGTGCGGTAAGGTATTTCAAGCCCCAGATAATCGCCATCTTCGGCGCCTTCAAAATTACTGGGCTCCTGATTTTCATCGATCCAGTCCTGCAGTGTTTCCAGATTGACCGACTCCAGCGCCAAGCGATTTAACAAGCGCTTGAAACGCTCTTGAACAAGCGTGTTCTCTGATCCGTCAAGATTGACCAGATCATTAACGTTCAGCTTTCCTTGCACATCGTTGAACTGCGCCTCAAGAAACGCCTCTTCTACAGGAA
Organism: Oleiphilaceae bacterium; assembly: GCA_041590075.1. Lineage (GTDB taxonomy): Bacteria > Pseudomonadota > Gammaproteobacteria > Pseudomonadales > Oleiphilaceae > PZPK01. Next base: position 22,813 of record JBFHUL010000043.1, on the reverse strand, counting down.
TTACAATGGCGTTCTGTACCTGTTCAAGGTCATCCACAAACTCGTTCGCATCTTTATCATCGTCCCAATCGGCTTTGAGTAAGCGTTTACCATAAATTTCAGATGCCAACGCATACTGATAGGCCTGTGATTGGGCGAAGACGTTGGCGGAAGACTGCACAAACAAGCTCTGGCGGTTGTACATTCCCACGGCAAGAATAGATACCAGTGCGAACACCAGAATAACTATCATCAAGGCTACGCCTTGCTGTCTTGATGCCAATGCCCCTTTTTTTGGAAACGTTGATTGGCTCATCCCTGCCCCTCTTCCGCGGGAGGCTCTGAACCCCCCTCTCCCGTTTCCAGTTTAATCAACTGATTTGGCATATAGGTTGTCAGGTCGACGAGCGTGGTAATTTCTCCGAATTTCTTGTGTATGAGCTTCAGCTCGATGGCGCGAGCAATATCGTTGTATTTCCACAGCGCGTCATCATTCGTTTCTTCTCGGTCTGGCGGCCACTCTGATGACCAGCCGCCACTTTGATTCATAAACCGCACAGAAAGCGACTCAACGCCTTCCAATAGTGTTCTGCTCAGTGGCTGACTGTCCTGCGCCCGGTCGAGCACTAACCAGTAGTTTCGCACCAAGTTCTGGTCGTTCAGTTCATAGGCAACGCGTTGAAGATCAGAGCGCTGATCCTGCAATGGATTACGCCAACCGGCGCGCGTGAATTCCAAAAAATAGAACTGATTTCGAGATGTGAGGGCTGGCTGATAATCGCCGTACTCATCACGAATGGAGCGCGCAGCTAGCTGTTGCAAATCGCGTTTAATAAACAGCATGGCACGTTGCAGTTCGCCAAACTGTTCAAGATGCGCCTGTGTCAATTCATTGGTTCGAATCGCGCTGTTTAACAATTGCCAGGAGCCCAACCCGATCAGTGAGGTGATCACAATCGCGATCAACACTTCCAGTAAAGTAAAGCCTTTGCTGTGCGCCCCCTGCATCAATAACGCCCTACAAAGCCAGTCATGGCAAAGGTTTTACGTTTATCATCCTGGTCAAGCAGATAGACTTCGATGTCGACTCGATGGATATCAGGGTTATCCGTAGCCTTTACTTTGGATAACAGCTGCCATTCATGTTTCCCAAAGGAAACTTCCTCTTTATATTCCCGCGGTTTGGGCAGGGATTTGGCTAGATGCAGCGCTGCCATCTTGTTTTCAGCAATCCAAAGACCAAAGGTTTTCAACTCAACATGCCGGTATTGCCCCACCGTAGCGGCCGTAACCTGCTGCAGCACCATGCCGATGAGCGCGAAAAAAATAAGCGCGACCATCACTTCAAGAAGGGTGAAACCTGAGTAGGCACGTAATTGAGGGCAGTTACGTCGAATCATCCTGACCACCAAAGACAATCAGACCTTTTTCATCGGTGCGTATCTCAATGCGCGAATCGTTGCGCCCCTGCACCGCCATGCCGATAATGAAACCGGTAACTTCTCCGCTGGACAGCAACATGAAATCGGGCGTTCGCGAGGTGTTGCCATCGTCATTGGCCGACTCTTTTTCGGCGTTTTGCTTGGGTATTTCCCGCTTCTGTCCTTGCCGCTCAAAATCCATTACCGCCCACTCGGGCAACTGATGATCTCTTAAAAAAGCCACATCGCTCGGTATCCATTGCGCTTGCTCTTCGTCATAGACGACAAAGCCATAGGCCTGATTATCGATATACACTCCGATTTCATCGTTGGAAACAATGGCTTCCTCCGCAGCAAGGCGCAAGACCGCATGAAGCCGATTGGCTTCATTTTGAAGTTCGCGCTCCAGATTGCCGCCACCCAGTGATGCGACACCAATCCCGGCAATTAACCCCAATACCACAAGCACCACGAGTAACTCGATCAGGGTGAAACCGGAATTGCGAGCGCGCATCATATGCCTATTTCAGATCATGTACGCTAATGTCGGCACCTTCGTCGGACCCGCCTTCTTTGCCATCGGGACCGAAAGAGTACAGGTCGTAAGGCCCTTCAGAACCGGGGCTGACGTATTGGTATTCATTGCCCCACGGATCCACCGGGACACTGGGAAGATAGCCATCTTTATTCCAGTTCTTGGCTTCGGGAGAGCCCGAGGGCTCATTCACCAGCGCTTCAAGCCCCTGTTCCGTACTGGGATAATTGAAATTATCGAGCTTATACAAATCCAGCGCGTTGCTGATATTCCGTAACTGGGTTTTCGCGACGCCAATGCGTGCTTCTTCTCCCCTGCCGAGGATATTGGGCGCCACAACCGCAACGAGCAGCCCCAAAATCACCATGACAACCATGATTTCGATCAGTGTAAAACCCCGTTGTGTGCGTGTAAGGTGTTTCATTCCGCTATCCTTTTTTTATCTGTTTACCTTTGAATTAACCCACCAGGTTACTCATGTTGAGTATGGGCAACATAATTGCCAACACAATGACCAGTACCACACCGCCCATGAACAGCAGCATCAGCGGCTCGAACAGGCCGACGATTGTTTCGACCATGCCCTGCAGATCACTCTCCTGATGTCGCGCTGTACGCTCTAACATCTGATCGAGTTCACCGCTCGATTCACCACTGGCAATCATGTGAATCATCATGGGGGGAAAGTACCCCGTTTGCTCTAAAGATTTATACAAACTGGAGCCTTCACTTACCATCTGCGCGGCGTCAACCAGCGACGACTTGAGGTAGTCGTTGGTCAACACTTCAGATGAAATACGCATAGCATCCACCAAAGGCACTCCGCTACTGTTGAGAATGCTCAAGGTACTGGCAAATTGTGCGGTATTGGTGCCGCGCGATAAGCGTTTTATAAACGGGGTGTGCAGTAGCTGTTTGTGATAAGCAAAGCGAAACGCATCTTTGGTTAACATAAAGCGGAAGAGCCCGAAACCGAGCACGATGATCACTAACAGCAACCATCCCCACGCCCCGAGGAAATCACTGACCGTTAACAGTCCCTGAGTCAGTGGCGGCAATGCTTGCCCGTTATTAACGAAGACTTCGATGATGTCTGGCACCACATAGGTGAGCAGAAACACCACAATAGAAATGGCAACCACACTGAGAATGATGGGATAAATTGCGGCCAACTGGATTTTCTGGCGAGCCTGTTGGCGAGCCTCGGTATAATCCGCGAGCCGATTCAATACCAGATCGAGATGGCCGGCATGCTCGCCCGCTGCCACTGTAGAGCGGTATAATTTCGGAAACGCGCCGGGGAATTCGGCGAGAGAATCCGCCAGAGTATAGCCTTCAAGCACCTTTGAGCGAATTGCCAGCATCATACTGCGAATACCTGGCTTTTCACTCTGACTCGCAACTGCACTCAGCGTTTCTTCAACCGGTATACCCGACTGTATCAAGGTGGCGATCTGACGCGTTAAAAGTGCCAGATCCTTTACGCTGATACGCTTTCGCCCGGAAAACAGGCCCGGATTCTTTTGCTGTTCTGCGGTTTGCTCAACTGCCAGCGGCGCCCAGCCTTTTTCTCGCAATTGTTGACGTACCTGCCGCGCACTATCTGCTTCGATGACGCCTTTTTTCTGCCGCCCCCGGTCATCAAGAGCTTTGTATTCAAACGCTGCCATATCAGTCCCGGTGCGTTACGCGCACAACTTCTTCAAGCGAAGTGATGCCATCCATTATTTTTGCGATACCGTCCGAGTGAATACTGGGCCCGCATGTTCGGGCGTAGTTTTCGAGTTCCAGCTCACCGGCACGATTATGAATAAGCTCGCGCATGTGCTCATCGACGAGAATGACTTCATAAATACCCAATCGCCCCCGGTAACCCAAATGATTGCATTCGGCGCAGCCGGTGGCGCGATAAATGGTTGGAGGCTGCGCTGAGTCAACCTGCAGGAACTCACACGTTGTGGTATCGGCGGTATACCCTTCTTTGCAATGATTACACAGTACGCGCACCAGGCGTTGCGCCACGATGCCCACCAAGCTGGAACTAATCAGGAAGGGCTCAACCCCCATATCAATGAGACGCGTAATCGAACCAACAGCACTGTTAGTATGCAGGGTTGAGAGTACCAGGTGCCCGGTTAAACTGGCCTGCACAGCTATCTCTGCAGTTTCAAGGTCACGAATTTCACCGATCATCACTACATCGGGGTCTTGACGCAATATCGCCCGGAGTCCTCGCGCGAAGGTCATATCTACCTTGGTATTCACTTGCGTCTGGCCGATGCCCGGCAGATTGTATTCAATGGGATCTTCAACGGTGAGGATGTTACGGCTGCGATCATTGATTTGAGACAGCGCGGCATAAAGCGTTGTGGTTTTACCGGATCCGGTAGGACCTGTGACCAGCATGATACCGTGGGGGCGTGAAATAATCTGTTTGATACCATCCAGATCGCGCTGCGCCATGCCAAGATGATCCAGACTCAATCGGCCGGCATTTTTATCAAGCAAACGCAGAACAATACGCTCTCCGTTTGCCGAAGGCATCGTCGATACACGAATATCCACTTCGCGCCCGCCTACGCGCAACGAAATGCGGCCATCCTGCGGAATCCGTTTTTCGGCGATATCGAGTTTCGCCATCACCTTGATGCGCGACACCAGCAAGGGCGCCAATGCGCGCTTGGGTTTCACGATTTCTCGCAGCACACCATCGATGCGAAAACGGACGATAAGTTGTTTTTCGAAGGTTTCGATATGTACGTCCGACGCATTGGTCTTGACCGCTTCGGTAAGGATCGCGTTAATCAGCCGAATAATGGGGGCGTCGTCTTCCTGCTCTAGCAGATCTTCAGTTTCGGGTACTGAATTGGCCAGGCTGGCCAGGTCCATATCGTCACCCAGACCCTCTACCATTTGCATGGCTTCCGCGGAATCGTTTTGGTAGGCAAGACCCAGCGCAGCTTCAAATTCGGCTTCATCTACCTGCCTGAAAGGCAGCAGTCCTTTACTCAAGCGGTTTACTTCCGCGAACGCCGCAGGGCTGAGCCCTGGCCGGTATACGATGCGTTGCCCCTGATCATCTCTGACGAGCACAACCCCTTGTTTCTTGGCGAAGGAAAATGGCAGACGCTCTATCGCGATCAGCGGCGAAACGGGACCACTCACAGGATTCGCGGTTTCGGGCAAAACCGAATCTGAAGCGGATTGCTCTAGATCAGATTCCAATTCGGACACGTGGCCCCCTTGTTCTCGTACTATGGGTATTATCGTTATACAGAAGCATGTTCGCTCCATCGAGAGACGCGGGATTATCTACCGCGTTTTCGCGGCGCTGCAAGTGCGAAGCGCATTAAACAATCGTAACACCAGTTAGCCTTAGGCGCACTTACACAGCCACATGCCTTTCTGGGCTAAAAAGTTCCTTAACGCTAAACTTATCAGTATAAGCTACGATATATTAACTTTGAGTGAACGGGGTTCACTCTTTCGTTTTCACTGACGCAATAACAACACCTGTCCCGGAGGACATTCTGTTGAGCATTATGAAACCAGCGGTCTCGCTGATGAATCGCCTTACCTATAATTACAAGTTCACGCTGATTAGTGTTTTATGGCTTGTTCCGATCATTGGCGTGACGTATCTACTCGTGAGTCAGCTCAATAATTCCATTCACCAAATAGAAAACGAAGTACACGGCATTGAAGCCTATCGAGGGATCTACTCTCTTGCCAGGGATGCCCAGTTATACCGAGATTACCGCAGCGTGGCCAAGCAGCGTACCATGCCACAACTAGAACGCTTATCCATACAGGCGCGAGAGGATACAGCAGCCCATATTACGACTCTCCAGGCGCTCATCGACGCGCGCGTTCTCGATGATGAGGTGTTCACCGAACAGGCTAATGCGTTAATCAACGACTGGAATAAGTTGGTAGCCGCCGATAACCAAGCCTCCGACTTTTACACCCAGTACCGATATTTCAAAGAGTTCACCGATAAGATTGAAGCGCTTTTGGCAACACTGCTGCAGGTTTCAGGCCTATCGCAAGACACCTCGAATCGCGTACATGCTCTGCTTGAACTAAGCCATAACTATCTCTACCGCGCGATGGACGAACTGGGCTATGCCCGCAGCATTGGTATTTATGCGCTGAATTCCGGCACGCTCGATTATGCGCTCAGCGACGCACTGAACGAAATCTACGACCGCCTGACCAATCTCGACAACCAACTGCGTTCCGCTTATGAGGTTGCTCTTTCCGCCAGCCCCGAAATTAGCGCTGCTTTGGCGACACACGTGAGCAATCTCAATGAAGCCATCGTGACGGTTCAAAGCGTAATGGATAACGACATCATAAACCCCATACGCCTCGAAAAACCCTGGCAGGACTACGCGCCACTGGTGAACAAGGAGGTAGATAAGTTTGCCGCGCTTAACCTCGCCACGATCGACGAGATCAGCCGAATTCTCGATGAGCGACTCCAGCAGGAAACTGCCGCGCGCCGCAACCTCTTCATTGTGCTCGGCATCGTTTTGGCAATTATTGCCTATCTCTACACAGGTTTTTCACTATCGGTAAGAAGCTCGATCAGCCACTTTTCTCAGGCAGCACGCAAGGTCTCTGATGGAGATTTGACTGTGCGACTCGAACGCGAGTCGCGCGATGAGTTAGGACAGCTCACCAATGAATTTAATGATATGACCGACCAGATGCACCAGCTGATTAATGTCGTCAGTCAGACCGTGGCAGCCGTGGCTGCACAAAGCCATCGCGTCAACGAAACTGCACAGTCCAACGTGCGCGCGGTGCAGCACCAGATGAATGAAACCAACCAGATTTCTGAGGCCATGCAGCAAATGGTGTCGGCAGTTGATGAAGTGGCCGACAATACGCACAACACTTCCGACGCCGCAATTCTTGCTGAGAGTGAAGCCTCACAGGGTGAACAGGTTGTAGACGAAACCCTAAACACGATTCACCAGTTGGCTGATGAAATTCGCCACTCCGTCGATATGATCAATCAGGTTGATAAAGACAGCAAAGACATCAATCAGGTTCTGGTGGAAATTAAAGCCATCGCAGAACAAACCAATTTACTCGCCCTGAATGCCGCCATTGAGGCCGCCCGTGCCGGTGAGCAAGGCCGGGGATTCGCGGTGGTCGCCGATGAAGTGCGCACACTTTCTCAACGCACACATAAATCGACAGAAGAAATAGAAATTATGATTGAGCGCTTGCAAAAAGGCGTGTCGGGTGCGGTCAGCTCCATGCACAGCAGCCATTCAACCACCGAAGTCACCGTGCAGCAGAGTCAGAAAGTTGCCGATGCATTGCGCAAGATCGTTTCCAGCGTGTCTGCAATCGTCGGCATGAGTCATCAGATTGCGGGCGCGGCAGAAGAACAAAGTGCTGTAGCTAAAAACATAGAGTCGAATGTGCGGCAAATCCTAGAGCTCGGCAAGGAAACCGAATCCAATGCAAACCGCTCGCTTGCGGTAAGTGATGAGTTGGCGAATGACACGCAGGCGTTACGAGAGATCATTCATCGCTTCAAGGTGTAAGGTCTTGTCAAACCATCACAAAAACATCGAATCCGATATGCTATTTTAATATAGTGTGCTCAAAGGGTTCGATAACCTTTCTGAATGCATCGCTCCTATAATCTCATGCTCTTTCCTTGCCGGGAGTTACACTCACCATGACCAGCTTGCCCCGTATGGCCCATGTTATGATTGGTTTGCTGCTAGTCGCCGCGCTGATCGCAGTTCTGGCCTGGCAAATTGTTCCTTTTTGGGAGCAACGAAAGAAAGGCTGGATACCCGAGGTGCGGATTAAGGCCGTAGCAGGAGCAGATAAAACGAGGACGCACGATGTCTCGCGCTTTAATCTTTTTGGCTCCGCCAACCAAACTCCCGAGCCCGCAGTGGAAACACCCAAGGATCTACCTGAAACCCGGCTGCGCCTTACCCTTACCGGCATTCTTGCCGGCCGCCAGGAGGATTTCACCGGCGCATTAATAGAAGGTCCCGACCGACAAACGCACTACTATAAAGTCGGTGACGAACTACCCGGCAATGCGACATTGCATAAGGTGTTTCCCGAACGTGTGGTGGTGCAGCGATCTGGCCGACTCGAAAACCTGTACTTCCCAGAATCTGCGGCCCCGATGCAGGCCATTCAGGATTATCGGGATGCTCCGGCAAATCCCGATATGCTTAATCAGCCTGAGCCGTCCCCATCCGCCGTAAGTAACCCCAACGTTCTTAGCGAAGAGCGACGACAAAGCATCAAAGACCGACTCAGCAATCTGCGCCAACGCATCATGAATAACCGTAATTGAGTGGTTTAGTCGGATGATGTACACGCCCTCGTGTTACAAGCGTGAGATACAAAGCAAGGCGCTCGTCATGCTGCTTTTATTTTCCAGCACCGTGATTTGCCTGGAACTTAACAACACCCTGCTAAAAGTTGTACGCGACCGATTTGGCGAGCCAGCAGTGCTGCGCCTGCAACAATGGGAGAACATTGCAAATTCGCGCCAGTCCATCAGCGAGGATCAGAAGCTTCAGCTGGTTAATCGCTTTTTCAATCAGGTCAAATTCGTGTCCGATTATGAACACTGGGGAAAGGAAGACTATTGGGCGACCCCCGTGGAACTTTTGGCCACTAACGCAGGCGATTGTGAAGATTATTCCATTGCTAAGTATTTTACGCTGAAGGAACTCGGCGTCCCGATCGACAAGCTGAAAATAACCTATGTAAAGGCCGTAAAACTTAATCAGGCGCATATGGTACTGGCCTATTATCCGGAGCCCGGCGCCGAACCAGTGATTCTAGACAACCTCGTCGACGACATTAAACCCGCATCCGAACGCACCGACCTGATACCGGTTTACAGCTTTAATGGTGAGGGTCTGTGGTTATCCAAATTACGCGGCCAGGAAGGCAAACGTATAGGCAATCCCGACAAGCTGGACCATTGGCAGGATTTGATGCTGCGACACGGCAAGCTATTGCCTAACAACTGAACCTCGCGCCATAAGCGCGCCTGCCTAGGTTAGGGGCTGAATATCAGCCCCAGCATGGTTGACGTTTACGTAAGGTGTATAGCATCATACGCTTACGTTAAAGGTACTCACTATGCCCAACACCTACTCCATCAGCGATCTCGCTAAAGAATTTGACATTACCACCCGGACGATTAGGTTTTATGAGTCCGAAGGCATGTTGCACCCCACCAGAAAAGGACAGACCCGCGTTTACAGCGAACGCGACCGGGTCCACCTAAAATTGATTCTGCGAGGCAAGCGTCTGGGTTTCTCACTCGCCGAATCCCGCGAGCTGATCGCCCTGTATGACCCCGGCTCGGCCAATCACAAACAGCTGCAACGCTTTCTAGAAAAAATTCAGCAACGCCGACAGCTTCTGGCGCAACAGATTGAAGACATACGCATCATGGAGCACGAGCTTGACGAGGCTGAGCAGCGCTGTCTCGACAACCTCAACAAACATGTGTCACTCACACCGTAAAGGAAAATCATATGTCATTGGCTTCTCTACACACCTTGAATTTCGGACTCGGTGAAACCGTCGATATGCTGCGTCAACAAGTGGCCGCTTTCGTCGCCAAGGAAATAACCCCCATTGCAGCAAAAACCGACGCAGATAACAGTTTTCCCAATGAGCTTTGGCCCAAATTGGGCGCAATGGGATTGCTTGGCATGACGGTGAATGAAGAGTACGGCGGTACCGATATGGGTTACTTGGCCCACGTTATCGCCATGGAAGAAATCAGCCGTGGTAGCGCTTCGATCGGCTTGAGCTATGGCGCTCATTCCAACCTGTGTGTGAATCAGATATATCGCAATGGCAGTCCTGAACAAAAGCTCAAATACTTGCCCAAACTCATTAGTGGCGAACATATCGGTGCGCTGGCTATGAGTGAACCTAATGCCGGTAGCGACGTTGTAAGCATGAAACTCAAGGCCGACAAGCGTGGCGACCGCTACATACTGAATGGCACCAAAATGTGGATTACCAATGGGCCCGATGCACACACCTATGTCATTTATGCCAAAACCGATTCCAGCAAAGGTGCACATGGCATCACAGCCTTCATTGTAGAGCGCGACTCTCCGGGTTTCAGCCAGTCGCCCAAACTCGACAAACTCGGCATGCGCGGCTCGAATACCTGTGAGTTGGTATTTGAAGATGTAGAGGTACCTGAAGAAAACATTCTCGGCATGGAAAACACCGGCGTTAAAGTATTAATGAGCGGCTTGGATTACGAACGCGTCGTGCTTTCCGGTGGGCCTACCGGTTTGATGCAGGCCTGTATGGATCTGGTGGTACCTTATATCCATGAGCGTAAGCAGTTTGATCAGCCCATCGGTGAATTCCAACTGATTCAAGGCAAAATGGCCGATATGTACACCACGCTCAATGCCTGCCGCGCGTACCTGTATACCGTTGCACAAGCCTGTGACCGTGGCGAGTCCACCCGCAAAGATGCAGCCGGTGTCATACTGTATTGCGCAGAAGCCGCGACAAAAATGGCACTGGAAGCCATTCAGATATTGGGCGGTAATGGCTATATCAACGAGTTTCCTGCCGGACGCCTGCTACGCGACGCCAAGCTCTATGAAATCGGCGCGGGTACCTCAGAAATACGCCGCATGCTGATTGGCAGAGAGTTATTTATGGAGACTCGCTGAGGGCACGCGCATGACGCAACTAACCAGTCAAATCGACATTCATAGCGATGAATTCAAACACCGCCGCGAAGCAATGGATGCCCTCGTTAAACACCTCGGCGACACAATAAGCGAAAGCGCGCGCGCCATTGGTGAAGGCGCAATAAAACGTCATCTCGACAAGGGCAAACTATTGCCAAGAGATCGCATCGCCTATCTGCTCGATCCCGGCTCGCCGTTTCTGGAATTGTCTCAACTCGCGGCGTATAAGGTGTATGAAGATAACATACCCGGCGCCGGCGCCATCACCGGTATTGGGCGCATCCACGGTGTTGAGTGCATGATTGTCGCCAACGATTCGACGGTAAAAGGCGGCACCTATTACCCCTTATCGGTCAAAAAACACTTACGTGCTTTAACGATCGCAGAAGAAAATCGATTGCCTTGTGTGTATCTGGTCGATTCGGGAGGCGCCAATCTGCCCAATCAGGATGAGGTGTTCCCCGACGAGGACGACTTTGGCAATATTTTCTATCGGCAGGCCAATATGTCGGCACAGGGCATTCCTCAAATTGCCGTCGTACTGGGCTTGTGTACCGCGGGCGGTGCATATGTACCTGCCATGGCGGATGAAAGCATCATGGTGCGTAATCACAGCACTATTTTTCTTGCTGGCCCCCCTCTGGTCAAAGCCGCGACGGGTGAAGAGGTCAGCGCCGAAGCCCTGGGCGGCGCCGATGTGCACTGCAAAATTTCGGGCGTCGCCGACCATTACGCCGACTCTGAAGAACACGCTTTGAAGATAGCGCGCCAATGTATCGCCCACATCAACTGGCAAAAACCTCAGCAAGTCACCATGCGCGACGTAAAACCGCCGCGCTACGACGAGCGTGAATTGCATGGTGTGGTACCCGCCGACCTCAAAACGCCTTACGACGTTCGTGAAGTCATCGCCCGAATTGTCGACGACTCTGAATTTGCTGAATTCAAACAGTATTTTGGCGAGACGCTCGTATGCGGGTTCGCTCATATCTATGGTTTTCCGGTGGGTATTATCGCCAATAACGGCATACTCTTCTCGGAATCGGCACAAAAAGGCGCGCACTTTATAGAATTGTGCTGTCAACGCAAAATACCCTTGGTATTTCTTCAGAACGTCACAGGTTTTATGGTCGGCGAAGCCTTTGAGAAAGGCGGTATAGCCAAACATGGCGCAAAAATGGTTACCGCCGTTGCCTGTGCCAAAGTACCCAAGTTTACGGTCATTATTGGCGGAAGTTTTGGGGCCGGAAACTATGGCATGTGCGGTCGGGCTTATCACCCCAGATTTCTGTGGATGTGGCCCAATGCGCGCATCTCGGTGATGGGCGGTGAACAGGCGGCAGGCGTACTCGCGCAGGTTAAACGTGCAGCCATGGAGAAACGTGGTAAGCCCTTCAGCGCAGAAGATGAACGCCAAATCAAAGAACCCATCATCCGGCAGTTTGAAGAACAGGCCCACCCCTACTATGCCAGTGCGCGCTTGTGGGACGATGGAATTATCGCCCCACAAGACACCCGAAAAGTCCTCGGTTTGGCGATCTCAGCCAGCCTGAATGCACCCATTGAAGAAACACGCTTTGGCGTGTTTCGCATGTAAACCAAAGACGGTGGCGCCATGAAACACGCGACAGAGCTCACAATTGAAGACAATATCGCGCGGCTGCGTCTCAACCAGCCCGACAAGCACAATGCCTTTGACGACGCCGTGATACAGGAATTGCTTGCCCACTTGCAGAGCCTTGGTGAACGTAACAAGCTAAGAGCGTTGGTACTGGAGGCGGCAGGCAAACATTTCTGCGCCGGCGCCGATTTAGCCTGGATGAAGCGTATGGCCGGCCTTAATCGAGAACAGAATCTCCGCGACGCAGCGGAACTCGCCCGCTTAATGGCCACCCTGAACGACTTTCCAGTGCCCACTCTCTGCCGGATACAAGGCGCTGCCTACGGTGGCGCAATTGGTCTAATCGCTTGCTGTGATATCGCCATTGCCAGTGAAGATGCCCGTTTTTGTTTAAGCGAGGTTAAATTGGGGCTGGCACCGGCCACCATCGCCCCTTATGTCGTAGCGGCCATGGGCGCGCGACGCTGCCGCCAATTATTCCTCACCGCAGAGGTATTCGACGCCGAGAAAGCCCATCAATATGGTCTGTTGCATACCGTCGTACCCAGCGAGCAACTTGACCAGGCCATTGAAAGCACACTCACCCAAGTACTACAAGGCGGCCCGCAAGCAAGCCGTGCCGCCAAACAATTAGTGAAGCGTATTACAGATGTAAGTGACGATGTCGCGGATTGGACCAGCGCACTAATTGCGGCATTGAGGGTATCCGAAGAAGGTCAGGAAGGTTTGTCGGCGTTTTTCGACAAGCGCAAGCCCCGCTGGACCAAGGGGGACTAGACGCGTATGGAAACCGTAAACATAGTGGAAGTTGGCCCACGGGACGGTCTTCAGAATGAAGCGCGCCCTATTGCACTCACGGATAAACTCAGGTTAATTGATCAGCTTGCAGAAGCCGGCGAGAAACACATTGAAGCAGGCAGCTTCGTTTCTCCAAAATGGGTACCACAAATGGCCGAGAGCGCGCAGATATTCAATGCCTTGTCACGTCGGCCCGGCGTACGTTACACGGCGCTAACGCCTAATGTGAGGGGTGCCGAACAGGCCCTGAAAGCGAGAGCCGATGAATTTGCAATCTTTACCGCTGCCTCCGAATCCTTCAGCCAAAAAAACATCAACTGCTCTATCGCTGAGAGCCTGGAACGTTTCGCTCCCGTGATGGATTTAGCCCGCACCCATCATATTCCTGTGCGAGCGTATGTGTCGTGTGTAATGGGGTGCCCTTACGAAGGCGCAATCCGCCCGAATACCGTCACGGAGGTCAGCGCGCGCTTGCTCGAAATGGGCTGCTATGAAGTGTCGTTAGGTGACACCATCGGGGTGGGCACAGCGGGCAGTTGGCGCGCGCTGCTCAAACAACTACTGCAACATATACCCGTCAAAAACCTCGCCCTGCATTGCCACGACACCTATGGGCAGGCACTGGCGAATTGCCTTGTGGGTCTGGATGCGGGCATTCGTACCTTCGACGCCTCTGTAGCAGGTCTGGGTGGATGCCCCTATGCACCCGGTGCCAGTGGAAATCTCGCGACGGAAGATCTGGTCTACATGCTCGCGGGTTGCGGCATGCATACGGGTATCGAACTAGACGCGCTCATTAGCGCAGGCAATCATATTTGCGCAGCGCTCGGCCGGCAAAATGCCTCGAAGGTAGCCGCTGCTCACAACGCCCAACACTCAGCTAGGAACAGGTAACAACATGGCCGCCTCCCAAGCCCTCTGGCGCCCCAATACTGCTCGCATCGAGAGCAGCCGGCTTTTTGAGTTTTATCAGTTTGTGCGACAGGAACATGCTGCATTGCCCGCGCATTATGATTATGAGGCCTTGCATCAGTGGAGCATCGCGCAATGTGACGCGTTCTGGCCCGCCATCTGGAAATTTTTCAATCTAGCGGGTCAACAGGGTGACGAGGTAATCATCCACGCTGCCAGCATGCAGAAGGCACGCTGGTTTCCGCAGGCAAGACTAAACTTTGCCGCCAATCTTTTACGCCGGCGCGATGCGCATGTAGCACTGATCGAGCGAGGCGAAGATGGGCGGCGAGCATGTATCACTTATGAAGATTTGTATCGCCGCACCGCCCAGTTTGCTGCCTTCCTGCGGAGTCAGGGTGTTCAGAAAGGTGATCGCGTTGCCGGCTTTTTGCCGAACAGCCATCATGCCGTGGTTGCCATGCTCGCCTGTTCAAGCCTCGGCGCCGTGTGGTCCTCATGCAGCCCTGACTTTGGGCTCGCCGGCGTGGTGGACCGCTTCGAACAAATTCAACCTCGCGTTCTGATTGCCTGCAATGGGTACTATTACGGTGGTAAGGCGATTGATTCGCGCGAACAGGTCACGCGCATACAGGCGGCTTTACCGACCTTACAGGCCTGCGTAATGGTGAATTACCGCAGTGACTTGCCACCTGTTACAGGTGTGCACGGTTGGGACGACATTGTTGACGAGAGCAAGGCCACACCCTCACTCACCTTCACCGACGTCGCCTTCGATGACCCGCTCTACATTCTGTACTCCTCGGGTACCACGGGAAAACCCAAATGTATTGTGCATAGTGTGGGAGGCACCCTACTCCAGCACGTTAAGGAACTGGGACTGCACACCAATCTGAGGGCCGATGATCGGCTGTTCTATTACACGACCTGCGGCTGGATGATGTGGAACTGGCTGGTTTCCGGACTGGCCATGGGGGCTTCTATCGTGCTTTATGATGGCTCTCCCTTCCACCCTGAAAAAAGCCAGCTGTTCGACATCGCGGAACACGAACAAATTACTCACTTTGGCGCCAGCGCTAAATATTATGCTGCCTGTGAAAAATACGGCCTACACCCCAGCATCACCCACCAACTCCCCGCACTGACCACAATCTTGTCTACCGGCTCGCCCTTGGCCCACGAAAGTTTCGATTACCTGTATAGAGATGTTAAGAGCGATGTGTGCGTGGCCAGTATTTCTGGCGGAACAGATATTGTTTCCTGCTTTGCGCTAGGCAATCCGACCTTGCCAGTCTATCGCGGCGAGCTGCAGTGCCTGGGTCTGGGCATGGATGTCGACTTCGTCGACGACAGCGGCCGCTCGCTGCCGCAAGGCAAAGGCGAATTGGTATGTAAAACCCCTTTTCCCTCAATGCCAACCGGCTTCTGGAATGACCAGGATGGCATGCGATATCACCATGCGTATTTTAACCGCTTTGACGGCATCTGGGCCCATGGGGATTATGGCGAGTTGGTTTGCCACGACGATCCCCCGCAACGAGGCGTGATTATCCATGGCCGCTCGGATGCCGTGCTTAATCCAGGCGGAGTGCGCATTGGCACCGCCGAGATATACCGCCAGGTTGAAAAAATCGAAGAAGTATTCGAATGCATTGCCGTTGGCCAGGAATGGCAGGACGATGTGCGGGTTATCTTGTTTGTGCGCCTAAGAGAACACCTTACACTCGACGACCACCTGATTGAGCGCATTAAACGAACCATCCGCACTAACACCACGCCGCGCCACGTACCTGCAAAGATCATCCAGGTTGCCGATATTCCCAAAACGCTTAGCGGTAAAATGGTGGAGCTGGCCGTGCGCAATGTTATTCATGGCGAAGATGTACAAAACAAAGATGCGTTAGCCAACCCTGAAGCGCTGGAGCTCTATCGCGGACTGCAAGCATTAGAGCATCAATGAAATAAATGTAGGGCCGTATCGTCTCTGCTACATTAACGAGCATCAAATGCCCATACGGAGCCGCCCGAATGCATCGTCTGATCCTATGCTTGAAGCCATGCTTGGCGATTTTTCTTTTTATAAGCGCCGCCGGTAGCGCCCAGCAGATTTCCGATACGGAACAACCAGAACACGCGCATCAACGTACAGCCAACACGGCTGTACAGGCACAACAATTCATGCTGGTGACGGCACACCCGCTTGCCACCCAGGCGGGCTACGAAATTCTGGCCCGGAGCGGACACGTAATGGACGCACTGGTTACCGTGCAAACGGTGCTGGGACTGGTTGAACCGCAATCATCAGGCTTGGGTGGTGGCGCGTTTGCGCTGTATTACGATGCGACCGCCCGCACCCTTACCAGCTTCGACGCCCGCGAAACAGCCCCATTGCAGGCGACGCAAGACCTTTTTCTCGATGACGCGGGGCAAGCACTTGGCTTCTTCGAGGCGGTTGTTGGTGGTCGATCAGTCGGCACGCCCGGTACGGTAAAAATGCTGTGGACCCTACAGCAGCGCTACGGCAATCAAAAGTGGCAAGACCTGCTGGGCCCTGCATTGACACTCGCCCGCGAGGGTTTTGTGGTATCACCGCGACTGGCTGATTCCGTTCAACGTGATGCAGAGCGTTTGGCAAGCGATAAGACCGCTGCACAATACTTCATCCCGAATGGGCGCCCGATCGCAGCGGGCAGCCTGCTGAAAAATCCCGCTTATGCGCACACACTCTCGCACCTTGCCGAACACGGAGATGCCGACTTTTACACGGGCCAACTCGCTCGGAAGATTGTCGCCAAAGTACAGAATGCCGACACGCCTGGCCCCTTGGCGCTCGAAGACCTCGCCACCTATTCAATGCGGGAGCGTACTCCCACGTGTCATCCCTATCGCGCCTTTGAAGTATGTGGAATGGGTCCGCCGAGCTCGGGTGCGCATACAGTCGGGCAGATACTGGGGATCCTGGAGCATTTTAACCTCGCACAGTTTCACCCCGATGACCCAAATGCCTGGCATCTTATTGCCGAAGCTTCACGACTGGCCTTTGCTGACCGCGGTCGCTATCTTGCCGACCCGGACTTTGTTGAGATTCCACACGGACTTTTAGATAAAGCCTACCTCAAACAACGCGCCTCACTCGTCAGCAAAGACCGGGTGATGGAGAACGCTCAGGCGGGTAATCCACCCGGCAGCAGCGCGAACGCAGTGTCGGGGAAAACACTGGAACAGGACTCCACCACACATTTTGTGATCGTAGACCGCGCTGGCAATATTCTTTCGGTAACCAGCACGATCGAAAACGCCTTTGGCTCCCGCCTCATGGTCGGCGGGTTTCTCCTTAACAACGAACTGACGGATTTTTCGTTTACACCCGCTGACGCACACGGTTTAGTGGCCAACCGGGTTGAAGCGGGCAAACGCCCCCGTTCGTCTATGGCGCCTACGATCGTCATGCATGGTGGCAGGCCATATCTGGCGCTGGGTTCACCAGGAGGCTCGCGCATTATTAATTACGTTGCCAACACCCTGATTCGGGTGCTCGATTGGGGCTTGGAATTACAAGAAAGCCTTGATGCGCCGCACATCACGAGCCGTTTTGGTGTGGTTGATTTAGAGGAGGACAGTGCTTTCGAAGCGCTACGCGACCCCCTCGTAAAACTGGGGCACAATATATCCGTCAGGGATTTGAATTCCGGTCTACATGGCGTGTTGTTTCACAATAACACACTGACGGGCGCCGCCGATCCACGCCGAGAAGGCCTGGCAATGGGACACTAATTATTGGCGTGGCAGTAAAAAACTGCCTTTCGGCCATGAGTGCGCCGCCAACTCTGGGTTTAGCTTGTTGAGCTCACGCTCCAGCTGGGGTGTAAACAGGGCGCCCTCATAGACAGCACTCGTGAGCCAATAGCGCTGACCAAACAGCATAAAACCCTTCATCCAAGAATGCAGATAAACCCGATCGGCTGGCGCGCCGCCGTAGCGCTCATCACCAAGAATCGGACTGGCCAACGCCTTCATCGCCACGCGTAACTGGTGGGTTTTTCCGGTCTCGGGTTTCAGTAAAGTCATAGCCTGTGCAGGCGAATCTTCGTGCTGTAGGTTATACGAGCGGAGCCGTGTGATGGCGGGATTGTCACGGGTGCGCAGAAGTTTAAACGTGCCGTTACGGCTCTTCGCCATATCACCAATGAGTGAACCCTGTTTTTTACTGGGTCGGCGAGCGCTTAGGCAAAGGTAATACTTCTCAATCTGGTTGTCCCGAAACAGGCGAGACAGTTCACTCAGTGCTTCGCCATGCCGCGCAAATAGCATTAAGCCCGAGGTCACCCGGTCGAGCCGATGCACAGGATTAAGCGCCTCATTCCCTGTGAGCGCCCTCACCCGCTGCACAATACCCTCCGACTCAGCGTCGTTATGAAACGCGATACCCTGTGGTTTGTGAATGGCGACCAGGTGTGGATCTTCGAACAGAACATCCTGTGCGGAAAAAGTCCGCATTTAGTCGTCCTCAAGCATGCGTGTCGAGCACTAACTCGGGTTGCGCCGGCGATTCTGGTTGTTCGTGGGGCGTTGGCAAGGCATGGGTGGTACTGAAGATTTTTTGCAACGAGTAGCGAAACGGAAACGTGAATGATCCACTGGCCAAATCTCTGATCAGCGTCCATCTCGACATATTCTGATACAGATTGCCGTAGGTGCCGGCCATGGCAAACAGCGAGCGCGAGAGGTGCAGATAATCACTCTTAATGGTGATATTGAGTTGATAGGTATTCGACATGAGCTGTAGAGCGGCCTGAAGACGCGCCTGAATGCCACTGCGCCCTTCACGGTATAATTGCACTAACGGCCAGCGACCCAAAGGTGTAATACCCTTTTTCCCCAAGGTCTCGCTGAGGGCGGTATGAATCTTGTCGTAACGCTGCCGGTTTTTCTCCGGCTCGGTGCTCATATCTATCAGTGTATCCGTAAGACTGCGCATGTCACCGGCGATCACCGAACGCAGGTATTGACCGAGCGTGTGCCACTTGCCTTCCATATCGACCGAGTTACCCCAATCAATCAGATAAAGCCGCCCGAACTGGTCGACCATGACATTTCCCGGGTGCAAATCGCCATGAAATTCCTGATGAACTATGAGGTGTTCAAGCATGGCATGCAGAAAATTAGCCGCAATCTTGCGCTGAAACCCCTGGCGCATGATACCCGGGCAGTCATCAAGAGCGCGATTGATGGCCATCGCATCGGCGAGATATTCCATTTCCAATACGCGGGCGCTGCTTTCGTAAACGCGGGGCACATACCATACAGGCGATTCGAGTGAGCGTTCGAAAAAGCGTTGTTGAATTTCGGCCTCATGCTTGAAATCGAGCTCTTGCTCAAACCCCCGGGTGAACTCTTTTATCTGTTCGGCCATAGCGCTGAGAAAGGGGCGCAACTTGGAATGAGGCGCCCAGTACTGGCTACTGATCAGCATCAGTTCGATGGCCAGCGAGCCCATGGCGAATTCCCGCTCCAGATTATGCCGCGCAACCTTGACCACGATAGGGACGAGGATTTCACGCTCTCCCCGTTTTACGGGTTTTTTTGCCACAAAGACAGAACCGATCGAGCCGGACTTGATCGGGTTTTCCACATCGAATCCGAAATAACGGCTTTCGGGTCTTTCGCCAAAAGCTTCAATGAAAGCGTGGATAACCTCTTCGGGCGACATAGGGGCCACATCTTCCTGAAATACCTGCAACTCTTTGGCGATTTCATCGGGTAGAAAATCTGCATTGGCGGCGGCAACCTGCGCCATCTTTATGAACAAGGGCCCAAACTCGCGCACCATCTGGGCAACGATCTGTGCCTGCGTTTTAAAGTCTTTTGGATCAGTCTGCAAAAACGGTTTGATGTAACGGATCGCTTTGATCTGGCGTTTCAGTATGTACAAGTCACCCCGCAGCACCTGTACCTTCTGCACAATTTCGCCCAGCGTTTTCTGATTGATACGCCGAATATGTTTAACGTTATTGATAATCTCAACCAACAGCGGCTCGTAAGTGCGCAATACCGAGCGCACAATATCGAGATTGAGCTCTACGAGCCCTTTTAATTCGGGAGATTCAATGAGCTCCTGGAAAAAGTTCCAGAATTCGTCAATCACGACTTCCGGAATATCCACCGGGCTGCGCATAACGGTCTGTTTGACCAGATACCGAATAAGGTTCTCTGTCGATTCCTCATTGGGTATAAAACGGTAGCGTCGAAGATAGGCAGTCAGTGCGCGGGAGTGTTCTGAAATCGGATGCTTGTACAGCGTCTCAAACAACACGTCCAGTTCGCCGGCCAGTTCGGCCTGCTCGATATTCTGCTCTTGCAATATCAGCCTGACAATCGGAGCAAATGCCTTAGGCAGCGCTGCGCTGCTGCTGGCCAGATCGCTTGCACCACGCAGCACCGTGACCGTGTTACTGGTCAGCCGGGACAGGTCAACAAAACGTTTTTTTTCGTCGGTCATGCTGGTGCGAGGGGCTAATTAAAATGGCTGCACAGATTAACATAGGAGCACGCCCAACGACATGCACTTAATGCCTACCTTTTCGTAACGACGCGTGCGCCGCTTCACAGAGTGCCAACGGCTACCTATACTGACCCCTTTTGCCACTCTTTTGATATCTCAAGCGGTTTTGCATGGAAGACATTTCAATCGTTAATTCGTTTTTTCTGATATTTTCCGGCGCCGCCATTTTAGCGTCGGTCGTGCTGTACACCCGGCAACCGATTATTCTCGCTTACATTGCGCTGGGCGCACTGATTGGTCCGTTCGGACTGCATTATGTTTCCGATGCAAAATTGCTATCTGATATCGCGGAAATCGGGATAATTTTCCTGCTGTTTCTGTTGGGCCTCGACATGCAGCCGAAAAGCCTTTTGCACATGTTGCGCAAAGCGACGCTTGTCGCGATTGTAAGTTCGCTGGCCTTTGCCGCATTGGGTTATTTTGTCGCACTGGCTTTTGGATATACGCAAACCGAATCGGCCCTGGTGGGCTGCGCCATGATGTTTTCGAGCACCATTATTGGTATCAAATTATTGCCCACTACGGTTTTGCACCATCGCCATACCGGCGAATTGGTCGTTGGTCTACTACTGCTGCAAGATCTTATCGCCATTGTTGTCTTACTCATGCTGGGAGGCGAAAAATCCGGCGACAGCGAAAGCAACATGCAGGAACTTCTGAAAACCATGCTCACTCTGCCGCTGCTACTGTGGGCAGTATTTTTTACCGTGAAACATGTGATCATCAAACTGATTTCACATTTCGACCGCTTTCACGAGTATATCTTCCTGCTCGCGATTGGCTGGTGCCTGGGAATTGCAGAATTGGCCAAGTTTTTGGGCTTATCGCTCGAAATAGGCGCCTTTGTGGCCGGCATCAGTATTGCGACCAGCCCCATCTCGCAATACATCGCTGAACACCTCAAGCCACTGCGTGATTTTTTTCTCGTGCTGTTCTTCTTTTCGCTGGGCGCCGCGTTCAATCTGGGCCTGCTGGGGGAAGTGATACTTCCCGCCATCGTGCTGGCGGCACTGATCATTGCCTTGAAACCGGTGATCTTCCGCTTTCTGCTGCGATTTCTTAACGAAGACAACGATACCGCCTGGGAAGTAGGCTTCCGTCTGGGCCAAATCAGTGAGTTTTCGCTACTGATCGCCTATCTGGCAACGAGTAGCCAGCTGATCGGTATCGAAGCGTCCCATCTGATTCAGGCCACAGCAATTCTGACCTTTATTTTTAATTCCTATCTGGTGATTTTCCGGTACCCGAGTCCGATTGCGATCAGTGACCGGCTGAGGCGGGATTAATGCCTAAAGCTAAAACCACACTATGCCCATGTGGCAGCAACCAAGACTACGACGCCTGCTGCGGCCGCTACCACTCACTAGAAGCCGATGCTCCCACGGCTGAAGCATTAATGCGCTCACGATATACGGCGTATGTCATGGGCCTCATCGACTACCTGCTGAAATCCTGGCACCCGGCTACCCGACCTGCACAGATCGATCTCGAATCCCAGACTAAATGGCTTGGCTTGAAGGTGGTTCGTTGTGAAAAGGGCAAACAGGAGGATAGTGACGGACAGGTAAGTTTTGTTGCGAGATACCGCAGTGGTGGTAAGGGCTATCGTATGACCGAAAACAGCTATTTTGAAAAATACGAAGGGCGCTGGTATTACCACAGCGCCCTGAAAGATGAGGCGCAGGTTTAGCTTAAGCCCCTGCTTCCACGCCATTCGGAAAACACTTTCTCTACCCCGCGACTGACCCCTGAAGATACCGCTGCGCCTAGTTTTTCCATAAGGTGCTGCTTCTCTTTCACATCTACCGTGAATACATCCGCGTTACCGCATGCCTCAATCAGATAATCGTCGGAGGTTTTCAATTCATCCACCAGATTCACGGCTTGCGCGCGTGCGCCAAACCAGATATCCCCATTGGCTACTTTTTCGATATCAACGGAGGGGCGACGCTCACTGACATACTCTTTGAACAAACCGTGCGTGTCTTCAAGATCTTCCTGAAACTTGCGGCGTCCTTTCTCGGTATTTTCACCAAACATAGTGAGCGTGCGTTTGTATTCCCCCGCAGTGAGAATCTCCACATCAATATCATTTTTCTTTAGCAGGCGGTGAAAATTCGGCAGCTGCGCAACAACACCAATCGACCCCATTATGGCAAACGGAGAAGCGACAATTTTGTCTGCAACACAGGCCATCATATAGCCACCACTCGCTGCGACCTTATCCACGCATGCGGTGAGTGCAAT
>JBFHUL010000042.1:0-27041 GCA_041590075.1 Oleiphilaceae bacterium | reverse complement strand
ATTGCGCGAGCTCAGTGAGGATGGCAGAGTGAGTAATGCGGAGCTGGCCGATCGGGTGGGGCTGTCGCCTTCGGCGTGCCTGCGTCGCGTGCAAGAGTTGGAGCGTCAGGGCGTGATCAGCGGTTACCGGGCCGTGCTGGACCGCGCGCGCATGGGGATTGGTTTTACGGCCTATATAGCAGTGGGACTTTCAGATCACACGCGCAACTCCCAACGTGCCTTTGAGCAGGCGATCACGCGCTCGGAAGAAGTACGTGAGTGCCACAATATAACCGGTTCATTTGAGTATATGCTGCGAGTGGAAACGACTGACCTGGCCGCCTATAAGGTATTCCACACCGATGTGCTGGGCACCTTGCCGCAGGTCAATGCCATCACCACCTATGTGGTGATGGAGTCGGCAAAAGATGAGCGTGCGGGCTAATGGGAATTAATCCGGCGCGCCAATGCGCAGTAGTGTGTTGGCCTCTTTGCGAATCTTGCGATACAGGTCTGCATCGTTGATCAGTGTGTCCAAATCGTCGACGGGAAACATCTTTTTGCGCACCTTTTTCGCGTGCTCGGTGCTTGTGATGTTCGGCATCAGCGTGTCGATACAGCGCAGCATAACCTCTGGTGAGACTGATGCGCCGGGCGACGCGCCCAGCAAGGTGCCGTAGGTTTTGTCTTCCGACACCACGATTTCGGTTCCCATTTGCAGATCGCCGTCTTTGATGATCTGTACACGTTGCCCGGCCTGAATGACCTGCCAATCGAATTGTTTACTCAAACCGGGAGCAAAATCCTCCAGTTCTTCCAGCATGCTGGCTTTACCTTTGAATGTTTCCGAAAACAGGTATTTCACCAGCGAAAAGTGCTCTCTGGCGACGTTGAGCAGGTTGGGGATGTCGTGGGAACGGATGGAGCGAATATAGTCGAGAATGCCCCGGTTCTTTTCCAGAATGGGAGTGAACGTGGCAAAAGGGCCGAACAGCAGGTAGTGCTCGCCATTGACGGCGCGTAAGTCGAGGTGCGGCACCGACATGGGCGGGGCGCCCACTTTCGCCTTGCCATAGGTTTTAGCGCCATATCGCTGCGCCTCTTCTTCGGTGATTTTTGCTTGTAGAAAACGCCCGCCCACCGGAAAACCCGCGTAGCGTGTGCGACAGGGCAGGTGACTCTTTTTCAGCAGAGGGAAGGCTCCACCTCCCGCGCCCACGAACAGGATGTCGGCCTTGTATTGAATGGGCTCATCATACTGTGAGGCTTCAATCACCCAGCGGCCGGTGGGGCTTCGGTGCACGTGGCGCACGTGCGTGCGATAGGCAATTTCAACGTCCAGATCTTTGACCAGATGATCTGCCAACTGTTTGGTGAGCGATTCAAAATTAACGTCGGAGCCGTAGTCGATCATGGTGGCGGCAACGCGATCGGATTCCGGGCGATTTTCCATCGTGTAGGGAATCCACTCTTTGATTTCATCATGCTTGTTGGAGTAATGCATGTGTTCGAAAAAGTGGTGAGCCGACATCTCTTTGTAGCGCAGCTTTAGTTCACCAATGGCGTCTGCCTTCACCAAGGTACAGTGCTTGGTTTGATGAATAAACGAGCCCGGATCTTTCACCACGCCCTCTTTGACCAGATAGGCCCAGAATTGCTTGGCGACATTGAATTGCGCGTGAATCTTCAGCGCCTTTTCGACGGCAATGACTTCTTCATCCACGGGAGTGTAGTTCAGCTCGCAGTTGGCTTCATGCCCGGTTCCCGCATTATTGAATACGTGTGTATTCCCGGCAGCCACGTCGTCGAGACGTTCCAGGATGGTGACTTTCAGATCCGGTGCCATTTCTTTCGCCAATTTGGCGAAGGTGACACCCATAATACCGGCCCCGATTACGATCAAATTCATGAAGGATCCTCTTACCTCTTTCGCTTGCTGGCTCCTGCGTCATTGCCTGGTAATACGTAACTGACACCGGAAAAAGATCACTCTCCGTCATGCCCCCTTTTGGGGCGCAATTTGCCGTGTTGAGGCGTACAGAGTGTGGCTGAGTTTGCAGCGCCCAATGTAGTGCCAAAATTACGAATTTCAAGCTTAAAAGGGAACTTTTTACCCCTGAACCAGAACCCACTGACACTACTGGGTGGCGTGTCGAGGGTTTTCAGGCGCGCTTGCGGGCCGGTTGACGCGATGCGTGCGGGCATAGTGCGCGGCGTAAAAAATGTTATATTATAACATTTCATTCATGGTTCTGGATTGCTCTCGTGACACGTCTTTATCTCTATCGCTTTAACACTCCCCGATACGTTTTTCCTGCTTTTGTACTCTTACTGTGGTGTGCTTTCTCCGGCGCTGCAATTGCGGAAGCGAACAACTCGTTACAACACAAACCACTAAAAGTAGTCGCGACCTTTAGTATTCTGGCCGATTGGGCACGCGTGATCGGAGGTGATCGCGTGAACGTTTACAGCCTGGTGAAAGCCGATGAAGACGCTCACGTTTACCGCGTGTCACCGCGGGACGTGCGGGAGGTAAAGCAGGCCGACCTGTTGATCGTAAACGGCCTCGGGTATGAAGGCTGGCTGGATCGCCTGGTAGCCTCGTCGGGATATGCGGGGCAACCGCTGATTGCCAGCCGGGGCGTGGCGTATCTGCGTAATGATTCCGGCCACGATCACAACCACTCAGAACATGCTCACCACGGCCATCATGCTCATGGTGATCATCAAGATTCCGGGGGCGAAGCGCATCATGATGCCGCCATCGATCCCCATGCCTGGCATAGTATTGCGGCGGCGAAAGTCTACACGCGCAACATCGCGCAAGCCCTCATTAAGCGGGATCCTGAACATGCCGGGATGTACCAGCGCGCATTGGATGATTACCACTCCGCCTTAAACCAGCTGTACGAAGGTTTCCAAAGAATTTTTCGTGCCATCCCCAGAGATCGGCGTCAGGTAGTGGTACCCCACGATTCGTTTGCATATTTGGGGCGTGAATTTGGTGTGCGTTTTCATGCCTTGCAAGGCACCTCGACAAAGTCGGAGGCCTCTGCGCAGGATTTAGCCCGTATCGTGCGGCAAATTCGGGAGCAGGGTATTCATGCTTTGTTTTTGGAAAACGTATCCAATCCAAGACTTATTCATCAGATTCAAAGCGAAACGGGAGCCCGCATTGGCGGCGAATTGATTTCGGATGCCCTGTCCAAGGGGCGGGCCGAGTCTTATCTTGCTTTAATGGAACATAATTTATCGCGTCTTGCAGAGGCGCTCCGCGCACCCGAGTGAATGGTATGGCAGCAGAAGGGCGGCGCAGGCAGTTTGGATTGCCTTGCTTCGCCAGAAAAGTGGCTGCATGCTAGTGCTCTTTTTTGATCAGCAACTGTTAAGGAATAAACTGTGGACCAGATCGGCATTGTCTATCCTGCCATTGCAATGTTTGCGTTAAGTATCAGTATTATTTTTCTGTTGGGCATTTCGCGCTTTATTGCGATTCAGCGTCGGCAGGTGAGTATCAAGTATTACCGGGCGTATCAGGAGGGAGGGCAGCCCGAAAGGCTGCACATTCTGGGCCGACATGTGCAGAATCATTTTGAAGTACCTCCGATGTTCTACGCCGGTGTAATTCTCACCTATGTGACCGCGTCTGTTACCCCTCTTGCGTTGGGGGCCGCCTGGAGTTTTGTCGCGTTGCGTGCGGTGCATACGACTATTCATTTGGGCAGTAATAATGTGAGTCGTCGCTTCTTCTGTTTCGGTTTGAGTCTGATTGCCCTGACGGTGCTGTGGGCCAATCTGTTTATCACCCTGCTAGCGCGAGGGGGGTGAGCGGGTCAATCCAAAGCACTTCAGGCTGCGTAAGCAAAGCAACACGGGTGGGGTGTCTATGCACACCGTTCGCATCATGAGAATAGGGAGGCAATGATGGTGGTTAAAGTGCTCGCCTTTGCAGGCAGCAGTAGAAAAGATTCGTTTAACCGGAAGGTATTGGCCATCGCAGCCGAAGGCGCCAGACAGGCCGGCGCCGACGTCACCTTGATCGACCTGGCAGATTTTCCCATGCCGTTGTTCAATCAGGACGACGAAGCGCGAGAAGGCATGCCCGAACAGGCGCGACGCTTCAAGCAACTGTTGATTGAACACGATGCATTCCTGATCGCGTCGCCCGAATACAATAGTGCCTTCAGCCCCTTGCTCAAAAATGTGATTGATTGGGCCTCGCGCGCTGAGTCGAACGACGAGGCACCGCTACTCGCTTACAAAGGGAAGTACGCGGCCATCATGTCGGCTTCTCCCGGTGGCTTGGGCGGGATGCGTGGTCTGGTTTTTCTGCGCATGTTGTTGGCGAACATCGGTGTGACCGTGCTGGCCGATCAGCAGACGCTCTCGGGGGCAGGTAAGGCCTTCGACGAACAGGGTATGCTGAATGACGACGCGAAAAGACTCGCCTTCGCCAATCTGGGCGAGAAGCTCGTAGCAACAGTGGCGCGTTTAAAAGCGCAATAAGCGCCTTGGCAGTGGACTGCCTTGCATGTTTTGATGCTCTTGACTCACCATCTCATAGGGCTGGTTGCGTACCGGGATCCCCCCCTGCTTACCAAGGTATACAAGTCCTTGCATTCGGGCTGGATTCTTCGACTAGACTAGTCTGAGCGGGCGTGGTTTTCGTGACGACTTGAGAGCAGAACATTGAACTATTTATTTGGCGCAGGTGAGAATGGTCTCCGCGTGGTCCTTTTCGCTTGCGTGGCCTTGCTGTGGTGGCCCGGTGCTAAGGCGCAAAGCACGATCGCAACGGTACACATGGGCAATCAGGACATGCTGGGGCTGGGTGACCGTATTGAGTTTCTCGAAGATCCGGCTAATCAGTTCACGGTTGACTCGGTCCGATCGCACCCGCCCTCGGCGTGGCAGAAGAGTCAGGTAGAGACGCCCAACTTTGGTTACACCGACAGCGCTTACTGGTTCCGGGTAAGACTCATTAACTCTGAACTTCGGCCACTCGACGCCTTGCTCGCCATTCAGTACCCCTTACTGGACCACATTGAAGTTTATATGTTTGAGCGGGGGCAGCGTATTGTCGAAGCCCTCACGGGCGATATCTATCCCTTCGAGCAGCGGCCGCTGCGACACCGAGACTTTCTTTTTCCCGTTACCTTACATTGGGATGAACCTGTTGATGTATATATCAAGGTACGTACGGAGGGTTCCACCCAATTACCCATTGCATTGTGGAATGCCAAGCGTTTCAGTCTGATTGACCAGGATGAGCAGCTTATCAAGGCCTTGTATTACGGCATGATGCTGCTGCTGGTGATTTACAATCTGTTCTTGTTTATGTCTATTCGCGAATGGCCGTATTTGTACTACGTGGGGCTGGCAAGCTCCCTGCTCGCGCTGATGGCGGGTGCCCACGGGTTTATGTTCCAGTACGTGTATCCGGACTCACCGTATTTACAGGAGCTGGTGATGCTGCTTGCGGTGCCCAGCACGATGCTGTTTGCCAGCCTGTTCGCCACCTTCTTCTTAAGGCTGGACAGTACTGCACCAAGATTGTATGGCTTGCTGAATGTGATCTCCGGCTTGTTCCTCGCCTGCATGCTGGGTGCTTTTTTCCTTCCCTACGATGTGTCTACACGTATTTCGGTGTTTCTCGCGATTCCGGCTAGCCTAGTGATTATGTGTGTGGGTCCCTATGCCTGGCTTAAGGGGCAAACGTCGGCGCGATATTTCACCATAGCCTGGTTCTTTCTGCTCACCGGTATTTTTGTGGGCGCCGCCAGTAAGTTTGGTTTTTTGCCTCGCAATGCGTTTACAGAGTATTCCATCAGTTGGGGGTCGGCGCTGGAGGCGATACTCCTCAGTTTTGCTCTGGCCGACCGGTTTAACCGTGAGCGTATGGCGCGTTATCGGGCGCAACATGAAAAATTACAGGCCATCGAACAGCGTAAGCATGTCGAGCAGAAGTTGTACCACCAGGCGACGCACCAGCCGGTAGATGGATTACCAAACATGGTGCTTTTCCAGCAATGCGTGCACCACTTATTACATGCTGAAAGTAAGAGCGTGCGGCAATTCACCATTGTATTTATCCATTTGGAGCGTTTGCAGGAAATCAACAAAACGCTGGGACATGCCAATGCCGATATTATTCTGAGTGTGTTTTCCCAACGGCTCGCAGCGCTAGCACAGCCTGTCGAAGCCTATATAGCGGTGGCCGAGGAAGACCAGGGCACACATTACTTTGCCCATCTTGAGGGTGTGATCTATGCCTGTTTGTTGCGCACGATACAGATTAGCGAATTGAAGGCGCATGCGCTGGCTATGCACCAGGTACTAAGCATGCCGCTTGAATTCAATAGCATGGAACTGGATTTGGGTGTGTCTATTGGTATGGCCAGCTTCCCCGAACACGGGCAGGATATCGCCACTTTAATACGTCACGCTCGGGTTGCTGTAGATTATGCCGGTACTCATCCGGAACATATTGCGAGCTATCACGATGAGATAAACCCCTACAGTGCGCGTCGGCTAACGTTGATGGGCGAGCTGAGCAGGGCGATTCAGGACGATATGCTGGAGCTTTACTATCAGCCCATTGTGCGCCGCGGTGAGCGAGATGTGGAGGCATTCGAAGCCTTGTTGCGTTGGGAACATCCCGGTTTGGGATTTATTGGCCCCGATGAGTTTATCTCTCTGGCAGAGAAAACGGGACTGATGCGCTCCCTAACCTACTGGGTGCTGGAGCGTAGTTTGAAAGACAGTGCCAGCCTGGCGGGCGGGTTTAAGATCAGTATCAATATATCGGTGGTTAATTTGCAGGAAAGCGACTTTGTGGAGCGAGTGACCGCATTGCTGCAGCGCTACAAAGTGGCACCCGAGCGCTTAATTTGTGAAATCACCGAAACAGCGGTCATGCAAGATCCCGCGCAAGCAATCATGCGACTCGACGAACTGGCTGGATTGGGCGTGCAGGTAGCGATTGATGATTTTGGTACCGGACATTCGTCGCTTACCTATATACGTGAATTACCTGTTTATGAGGTGAAGGTGGATCGTTCGTTTGTGATGCAGATGACGCAGCGTGAGAATGATCAGATGATTGTGCGCACGGCGATTAACTTATGCCACGATCTTGGCTACAAAGTGGTTGCCGAAGGGGTGGAAGACGACGCTACGCTGGCGTTGCTCGAGAGTTTCGGCTGTGACTATGCACAGGGCTATCATATTGCACGTCCCATGCGTCTGGTTGATGCCGTGGCTTGGCAGAAAGACTACTCGCGCGGGAGCATCAGTAAGTAAACTGCGCCATCAGTTTGCGCAGTCGTGCCACCATGGCGTTCAGGTCGTGGCTGGCTTGATGCGTATCACGGGCCGCGGCATGCACTGCGTTGGTGAGTTCGCTGATGCTGACAATACTTTGGTCAATACTTTCTGCTGCGAGCGTTTGCTCCTCGGTGGCGTGTGCAATCTGCTGATTGCTGCTGGTCATCGTCACCACACTTTGGAGTACGGCCTCAATGGCCTGTTTTGCGTGCTCGGAGACGTCCTGGGCTTGCGAGGTTTGTGCCTGACTTCGGGTCATTTGCGACACGGCTTCCCGGGTTTCGGCTTGCAGCGCTTCGATCGTCGCCTGAATTTCATTGGTGCTCTGCGCGGTTTTTTGCGCCAGACCACGTACTTCATCGGCCACGACGGCAAAACCTCGGCCATGCTCGCCCGCCCGAGCCGCTTCAATCGCTGCATTTAATGCCAGCAGATTGGTTTGTTCCGCAATACCGCGAATCACATCGAGCACCGTGCCGATGGATTCTGAATGTGCCGCCAGACTATCGACGCCTTGCGCGCTGGATGTCATCTGGTCGCGCAAGGCGGCGATGGCATGCTGGGTTTCACTCACGGCCTGTTTCGCTTGTTCGCACTGGTGTGAGGCTTCTTGGGCCCGGTCTACCGCTTGAGAGGTTGTGTCATTGATACCTTTGACCGTGACGGCCATTTGATTGGACGCCGTGGCGACCAAATCGGTCTCTTGTTGCAGTTGATCGGCATTTCCGCTTGTTTGGTCGGCGATGCGCGCGCTGTCACGGGCGGCGTTATCCAATTGCTCGGTGGCTCCCGACAGCTGCTGCACAATTAATTGAAATTTTTCCTGCATGGCATTGACCGCTTGCGCAATGGCGCCAATTTCATTGCGCTTTTGGTAATGCACGCGCTGTGTGAGATCGGAGTGCTGCTCGATGCGGCGAATGGTTTCGTCCAAGCGTAAAATGGGGCGTGTGATCGAGCGGGAGAACAACACGCCCACCACTAACGAAACCACCACTGCCAGCAGCAGAATAATCAGGGCATACTCTTTCACCGCCAGGCCATCCTGTCTTGCCTGCTCGGCGCTGCGTTTCACCTCTTCTGCGCTTTGCAGTATTGCCGAAGAGGTCTTCTGCAACGCAGAGGAAGCCTGGTTGACGGCTTCGGAGCTTTGTTCCAGGATGAGCTCGAACATTTCGTTCATCGCCATGCCGTCACTTTGAGCGCGGCCTACAATGCCTGAGATTTGGCGTGCATCGGCACCTTGTAATGCCGCATTAATCGCTTCCGCGATACGGGCGTTAAAATCGTCAAGATAAATCGCAACGGCGTCGGCGGCTTCTCCCAGTTCTTCATCCTGTTCGTAAATGGCATTGAGCTGCGCACGCAGTTGGGTTTCGGCAGCATCGGCATTGGCAATGGCAAGGCTGTCTTGAGTCAGTACCGCGTTGTAGCGCCAGAACAGAAATTCTGAGTAAAGATCGAAAGCGGTTTGAACGGTGCGCTGGAGCGCAAGAATGTCCTGTTGGCGCGCGAGTTGTCGATCTTGTTGGGCGATGGCCGTACCCTGGTCGTTACTTAGCGTGATCTGGGTGTCGAGCAGCGTCAGCATTTTTTTTACGCCTTGCATTTGTATCAGCATGGCCGCGAGGAGAATCACAACGGAACACACGGCCATGAGTAAGGCACGTTGAAAAATGCTCAGAGAAAATTGGGTATGCATGGCTCGGTTTCCTGTGTCGTGTGCAAAAGGGTGTCAGCCATTCCTTGCCGGCAATAACGCGTATTTTTGTTAATAATCATAGACTATTCTTGCCCTGAAACAGGGGTAGCTGCACCGCCGCCCCAAGCACGCTATAGTGAAGGCCATCGTTATGTTCAACAGGAAAGCTGGCATGTTTACCTTGCTCCGCGGCGCGGAATGCTATTCGCCCGATGCACTGGGCACTCAGGATGTGCTCGTGGGCGGCGGGCAGGTAATGCACATTGCGCCACAGATTGACCTGCACAGTGCGACGGGACTCATTGAAGAAATCGACGCCAGCAGGTTTTGGATCGTTCCCGGGCTGGTGGATTCTCTGGTGCATATTACCGGCGGTGGTGGCGAAGGGGGGCTTACATCGCGCACACCTGAGTTGGCCTTGTCGACCGCTGTGCGCGCCGGGGTAACCACTATGGTAGGGGCCTTGGGAACCGATTCGGTAACCCGCAATCTGCCCAATCTGCTGGCTAAAGCCCGCGAGCTGCAAGCCGGAGGTATCCACTGCCTGTGTCACACCGGCTCGTATCACCTGCCGGTGAAAACGCTTACCGGGTCGGTGGAGCAGGATATTATTTTTGTGCCTGAGTTCATTGGGGTGGGTGAAATTGCAATTTCAGATCATCGCTCCAGTCAGCCTACTGAACACGCGTTGGCTGCGTTGGCGGCGGAAGCGCGGGTCGCAGGCATGATCGCGGGTAAAGCCGGTATCGTCAGTGTGCATGTAGGCGACGGTCCGGCATGTCTGGAGCCATTGTGGCAAGTGTGCCGCAACAACGATATTCCCTTGCAGCAGTTCTATCCCACCCACATCAATCGTAACCCTGATCTCTTTAGTGCAGGCATCGCGTTTGCCAAGGCGGGAGGCGTTATTGATCTCACTACCAGCACGACACCGGAGTTACTGGCAGATGGCGAGGTGGCATGTGGCGAGGGCCTGCGTCGCCTGTTGCAGGCCAAGGTACCCGCCGAACACATCACCTTCAGCTCCGACGGCAATGCAAGTTTGCCTCGTTTCGATGCCGATGGCCGCCTGCATGGCTTGCAAGTGGGCGATCCGGCCTCACTGTGGCACGCGGTCGTCAGCGCTATTTGCGAGCACGATATCCCGATACCGGTGGCGCTGTCGGTGGTGACACGCAATCCGGCCCGGGTGTTAAAGCTGGATGACCGGGGCACGTTGCGGCCTGGCGGTCCTGCGGATCTGTTGTTGATTGATTCAGAGACTCTGGCGATCGATAGTGTTATGACGGCGGGGCACTGGCGGATGCGTTCCGGTGCGGTGCTGGTACAGGGGAGTTTTGAATGAATCGGCCCGCTCTGCCGCTCACACGCCGGGTACTCTGCGTAGTATTGCCTGGATTCTCAGCGCTGGCGCTGGCTTCGGCCACCGAACCCTTTGCGGCGAGCAATCGCATCAGTGACGCCTGTAATTACGAAGTGCTTACCGTATCGGCTGGTACCTCATGTCGTGTGGAGAGTGATGCGGGTATGGGGCTGCAGTGCGATGTGCTGCTTGCGCAATGCGATATCCGGCAAGGCGATGCATTGCTGTTGGTGGGGGGGGTACCGCTTGCGTTTGAAGAACCGGTAGCCTTGCGTGCATGGCTGCTGCAACATCACCGCTGTTTCGAATGGCTTGCTGGCGTTGCCATGGGCGGCGTTGTGCTGGCCGGTGCCGGGCTCTTGAAAGGCAAAAAAGCCTCCTTGCACGGACATAGCCTGAACGATCTTAGGTTGCGGTTTAGTGATGTCAGCCTGTCTCCCGATGTGTACAGCATTGACGGAAATGTGGCGACCTGTCGCAGCGCGACGGCCGCCATGGACCTGATGTTTGTGCTTATCGGCCAGCAACAGGGCAAGGATATGCTTGATGCGCTCTCCCAGTATTTTGTGCGTGAAAGGGTCGGGGTTGCCGGGGGCGGGCTCGCAAGAGCACGGCCCGATGCGAGGCTGCTTCGGGACCAGCCCAAGCTCGGCGAAGCCATTGAATTAATGGAGAGCAACATCGAAGAACCGCTGTCCACCGATGATTTGGCTGGCCATGTGGGGTTGTCTCGCAGGCATCTGGAGCGCTTGTTCAAGAAATATCTCAATGCGGTGCCTTCGCGTTATTACTTGCAGCTACGACTTGAGCGTGCACGTGGCCTCTTGCAGGCGGGAGGGAGCAGTGTGACCGAAGTAGCGCTGGCCTGCGGCTTTTCGTCGACGGCCCATTTTAGTACCGTTTACCGCAATTACGCTGGGCTAACACCCAGCGAAGAACGGCAAATGGCGTTATTGGCGGCCGAATCAAAGCATTCATGAAAGTGTTTTTTTCAGGGGATTGGACTAGTCTTCATAGCAGGAGAAACGCGTTCTGCTGGCCAGGATAGTAAGGATCTTACATGCAAATTGCTGCCATACCGGAAGATGAAGATGCGCGCTTGAGCGCACTACTGGAATACGAAGTTCTGGACTCTGAGGATGAGCGTGCCTTTGATGAACTCACGGAACTCGCCAGTACCGTCTGTGGTACCGAAATTTCCCTGATCAGTCTGGTAGATAGAGAGCGTCAGTGGTTCAAGTCCCGAGTGGGGCTCGATGCGCGAGAAACGCATCGTGATCTGGCATTCTGCGCACACGCGATTTTAAATGATGCGGTGTTCGAAGTGCCTAACGCCAAAGATGACGAGCGTTTTCAGGATAACCCTCTGGTGACCGGAGAGCCAAATATCCGATTTTACGCGGGGGCGCCCTTGCGCAGCCGTTCAGGGCAGCGAATTGGTACGCTGTGTGTGATTGACTCACAACCCAAACAACTGGATGCCCAACAGCGCCGCGCTCTGGAGATACTTTCGAATCAGGTCGTGTCGCAGTTGGAGGTGCGCTTACAGAAAAGGCGTCTGGAGCGTGTACATCGTGAACGGGAAAAATTCTGGGCGATGCTGGCCCACGATATTCGCTCTCCGTTCAACGGCATTCTGGGCTTATCGCGTATTCTCAAGGAATCTGCGGAAGCGCTATCCGCCGAGCAGATTCAGGTGTTGGCAAACGAGTTGTTGACCACGGGGCTTGACACCTATCAGTTGATTGATGAAATTCTACAGTGGTCTCAGAACCGCATGGGGCAGGCAGAGTGTGATCTGCAGCCCGTCCTCTTGCACGAGGCCTTCGATCAGGGCACCAGTGTTCTGCGGGAGACGCTGACTCAAAAGCAGATTCGCCTGCACAATGCCATCGACCCCAAGCACTGCGTTCTGGCCGATTTTACGCTGCTCAAAAGCGTGATTCGCAACCTGTTGGCGAATGCCATCAAATATTCGTCGGCCGGCCAGGAAATACGCATTATCTCGCGAAGGGCTGATGAGTATATGATCTTGCGTATAGAGGATGAGGGTGAGGGCGTGCCGGAGGCTGTTCAGGCGTCGCTGTTTCAATCACATGCACGGATAGAGAGTCGCGCGGGTACTGCGGGCGAATTAGGTCATGGCCTGGGATTGGGGCTCGCCTATGATTTTATGAAACAGCAACATGGCGAGTTGTGGTTGGACAATTCCTATCAACAGGGGGCGGCGTTTGAACTGCGCTTGCCCGTTTCATGAATCAGATGATATGTGGCCAATGAATGATGTCATGATGCATCTGGTTTTAGATTTATAGAACGTGTAAAGGTTGTAAAGGTTTCAAAGCGCACATGGCAAAAACCCTTCAGGAACAATTGCTCGGAGCAGGCTTGGTGGATCAGAAAAAAGCCAAAGCCATCAAGCAACAAAAGCGGAAGCAGAAAAAACAGCAGAAACAATCACCCGAAAGCGTCAATGCCCAGGCCGAAAGACTGGCCGAAGAGCGTCTTGCCAAGCAGGAACGCGATCGTGCTCTCAATCGCCAGCGGCAGGAGCAGGCGCGCGAACGTGAAATTCTGGCACAGATTCGGCAACTCATTGTGCAGCATCGCTTGCCTAAAAATGAGGGAGACACGGCCTATCAGTTTGTCGACGAGAAGAAGATTCGCAAAGTTTATGTGACACCCGCGCAGCAAGATCATCTTGCCAAGGGGCGACTGGCTATTGTGAAATCGGGTGACGAATACGAAATCGTACCTCGCGTGGTCGCAGAAAAAATTGCGCAACGAAACGCAAGTCTCGTGATTACCTGTAACAACAAAGATGAATCGGGGCCGGATGAGAACGATCCCTACGCCGATTACAAAATTCCTGATGACTTGATGTGGTAAGTGCCACCGGTGGAGGCGGCAGGGTACAGGGCGTCAGTGCGCCGTCTGGATGCTCTTCAGTACCTTGTCGGCCCAGTGCTGCGCTTCCAGATAGTGGCTGAGTAAGGCACCATCTGTGCTGTCGATGCGATGACAGGCCTGCGCAAGGCAGTATTCCAGCTCCCGCACTTTCGCGAGCATCACTCCCATTGGCCCTTCTCCGTGCAGCAGCGCCTGTTGTAGATCCGGGCTCAATTGCATCTGCTGAATAAATAACCTGGGGTCCAGTTGCAGCAACAGGTCGACCCCCGACAACAATCCCGCTAAAAAACCTCCGGAAGCCATCGTTTGCGTATCCGGCTTGGCCGCGAGGTAGTACTCACAGCACTTTGCTCGGGTAAGAATGATGCGCGTGGATTCCAGTGGTGCCACAGAGTCGGCAACGAAGGCGATCAACATGGCCCACTGTTTGAGGGTATCGATACCCAAGAACGTAATTGCTTCCTTGAGGTCGCTAATTTCCCGTGGCAGGGTAAAAAGCGAACTGTTAATAAGCTTGAGTAACTGAATGCTCAGTTTCGGGTCACGGCTCACCAGTCTGGCGATCTCATCGATCGAACTTTGCGGGTCGCTGGTTTGTTTGATGATTTCTGCTGTGGCCATTGAAGATGCGCGAATACTGTTGCCAAGAATTTCCTTGGGGCGTGCCAGTACATATCCCTGAAACAGATCGAAGCCCATGGTAATACAGCGCAGTAAGGTATCTTCATCTTCAATGCGCTCGGCCAGCCACTTGGCCTGACAGCGAGAGGTATAACGGGATTTCTGCGCGGCGATGTTCTCCAGTTCTGCATCCAGTATATCGATTTTAAGGTAGTCGACCAAAGGCAGAAGCGGGTCCCAGCGCGGGTCGAAATCATAATCGTCCAGTGCAAAACGGTATCCTCTGGCGCGCCAGGATTCGACGGCTTTCACGAATTCAGGTGTGACGGTGGTGCGCTCCAGAATTTCAATGATCACGAGGCTTTTGTCCACTGGAAGAAATGCTTCAGAAAGCAGAAAACTGTCTGAAACGTTGATGAACAAGGGTGAGCCCTGGTGGTCGGCTTCGG
This sequence comes from Oleiphilaceae bacterium, assembly GCA_041590075.1. Classification (GTDB taxonomy): domain Bacteria; phylum Pseudomonadota; class Gammaproteobacteria; order Pseudomonadales; family Oleiphilaceae; genus PZPK01. The sequence continues at coordinate 12,691 of JBFHUL010000042.1, read as the reverse complement.
CCATCACGCTGGTAGAATAGTTAACCAGCACTTCGCTGGTTGCCTGGTCATCGCCAACATCCCAGGCATTGAGGTTGAGCGGGGTGCGAAAGAGTAACTCGAAACCAAACAGTTCTTTGTCTTTGGTAAATATTGGTTGTTTGGCGAGCAGAACATGGGCCTCTTGATTCACCTAGCGATTTTCCTCATGGTTATTGAATGCTTCATCTCAGTATAGAGCGACTATTTCGCGATCGTCAGTGGGTTTTTCTTTAATTTACTTATCCAGCTCCTATACTTTTTTAAATCGCTCCCTTCTTAGGGCAACCACCTAACTCAAGCAGTCGCACGCACGTGCCACCTGGATACCATGCCGACGGATCGTAGTCCTTCCCAGCGCCGACGTTTTTCCCAACGCCTGTCATTTCGTATGAGCTGTGCGCTCGGATTGTTTTTACTGCTTGTAATGGCCGCGAATTATCTGGTGCTGGATACGCGTGGCCGAGCGGTGCTGGTTGAACAAACCGGCAAGCTCAATGACGGTCTGGGTCAAACCATTATTCTCAAACTGCGAGAGCGTCTCGCGGCCACTGAATCCCTTACTACCAGTCTGGCGAACCTGGGCACCGTGCTCGAAAAAGACCCCGCGATATTCACACGCGTGGTACCGCATCTCATGTCACAAGCGGGCATGGAAGAGCTCATTGCCGGTGGCGGTATCTGGCCGGAACCCGGCGCCTTCAAAGAGGGCGTGGTGCGCCACTCCTTCTTTTGGGGGCGCATGGAAGATGGCAGTCTGGCTTTTTTCGATGATTACAATGACCCTCAGGGCACCGGCTACCATCAGGAAGAATGGTATGTCCCCGCGCGCTTTTTGAAGCCGGGGCAGGTGTACTGGTCTCGCTCCTACATGGATCCTTATTCTCGCGAGCCCATGGTTACCTGTACGGTCCCCATGTGGCAAGACGGCAGGTTCACGGGCGTGGCCACCATCGATCTCAAGCTGCTGGGCTTGTCGGAATTCATGCGTAAGCAGGCGGCCATTACCGGTGGTTATGCCTTCGCGGTCGATCGTAACAATCGTTTGCTGTCGCTGCCTCACACTGACGATGTGAGCCGCTTGCGTGTGGCCGAGTGGTTAGGCAAGCAGGAGACATATCCCACCATTGAACATTTGCGCGACAAGCATGCGAGTCTCACTCCGCTGGCATCGCGCTTGAACGCGATGAATGCGCGTTATATCGATGTCATGCGCGAAGCGCACGGTGAAGAAGTTTCGCTGCTCGGCGGCGAAATTGCCGCTCAGAGTTATCAGATTGAAACAGAAGAAGCTATGAATATCGCGGCGAACCTGCTGGGGCGGGCTTCAGAGCAGGGGGCGCCGGTTCCGGTTTCTCTTGAGCAGGATCCATTCTTGCTCGATGCAACGGACATCAAAGTGTTCTCCATGCCCGATACCGGTTGGAAGGTACTCATCGCGACCCCCGCGCACTATGCCAATGCGGCAGTGGCGAAAATCACCGAGCGTATGTTGAGTTTGTTGCTCGCTCTGGTGGCGGCGGCTTCCTTGGCCTTCGTGTTGTTTTTCAATCACGCTTTTCTGATGCCGGTAAAGAATCTGGCATCGCAGGTGAGGCGGCTTATCCGGCACCGGGACTATGAAACAAGATTGGTCACTGCTCGCGATGATGAGCTATTCGATCTGGCCAGCGCCTTCAATGCGCGCACCGAGCAGTTGGCAGACGCCTTGAAGTCGATTGAACTGCGTAACCATGAGCTTAATGAAGCGCGCGAAGATGCCGAGCAGGCAAATCGCGCTAAGAACGTTTTTCTGGCTTCCATGAGCCATGAGATTCGTACCCCAATGAATGCCATTATTGGCCTGTCGGATGTGCTCGCGCGCACGAAACTCAGCGATGCCCAGCACACGTATGTGCATACGATGCACGGTTCAGCGCAGGCGCTTTTGTCGTTAGTGAACGACATTATGGATTTCTCAAAAATCGAGGCGAATCAGCTCGACTTGGAATGCATCGCGTTTGATCTGCGCCAGACTCTGGATGACTGTGCCGATCTGATTGCATTTCAGGCCTCGGAAAAGAAGCTCGACTTTATTTACTTTATCGATCCTGAAGTAGACTGCCGGCTTATGGGCGACCCCGGGCGGTTGCGACAAATCGCGCTCAACCTCTTGGCCAATGCGGTGAAGTTCACCTCTTCAGGGTATGTAAAACTTTGGGTTGACGCGCCGGAGCAGAGCGGCGATGAGGTATCCCTCCGCATGGTGGTGGAGGACACGGGCATCGGTATTTCGGAGTCTGCGCTGAATCGCTTGTTTCGGCCCTTCTCACAAGGCGATTCGTCTACCACGCGAAAATATGGTGGTACGGGTCTGGGGCTGGCGATATCCAAGCATCTACTTCGGCTGATGGGGGGGCAGTTGGCGCTCGAAAGCGAAGAGGGTGGCGGTACGCGCTTCACGTTGCGACTGCCATTGAAACGCTCACATGCGAGGGCGATAAGCGAGCAGGGCGGCGAGGTGAGTGAGAAAGGCCCGGTGTTTTTGGCGGTGTCTCAATTACAGCAGGCCAGTGTGTTGCAGCGTTATTGCCAGTATTTGGGGTATCCGACGCAGTGTTTCAAGACCCGGTCGGAATGGTTAACCGCGATGGCGGAACAAGACGGAGAGCTGCGCACGGTATGCACAGAGCTCGATTGGCTTGTTAGCGATGATGCACTGCAAACATGTCTGCAGGAACGCATGGGGCGCACCTATCTGTTCGCCTTGCAGTCGCCGTATCGCAGTGCACCGCCATTTTTAGAGCCTGATCAGGCCGTGATGCATGTGCTGAATCTGCCGCTGCGCTTTGATGCGCTGGCGGCCGCATTGGCCGCGCCCTCTGTGCGCATGCAGCCCCTGGCCGAAGCATCGCACAGTCGGGATGGCGAACTGCGCGAACTGCAGGCGCGCCGCCTGCTGGTCGCTGAAGACAATCGCGTCAATCAGCAGGTGATTCTGTTATTACTCAAAAATCTGGGGCTGGATGCGGATCTGGTAAACGATGGGGTTGAAGCCGTGTACGCGGCGGAAAAAAACACCTACGACCTGATACTGATGGATTGGCAAATGCCCAACATGGATGGCCTGGAGGCTACCCGGCGGATAAAACAGACACTGGGAGAAGCTGCGCCGGTGATTGTTGCGGTAACCGCTAATGCCATGTCCGGGGATGTCGAAGAGTGCATGTCGGCGGGTATGAATGACTACCTTTCCAAGCCGATACGTCGAGACGAACTCAAGCGTATTCTGCAACGCTGGTTAGGAGGACAGAGCAATTAGTGAGCACCTGCCTGGGTTTGCTACCAGTCTCGGGTGGAATAGTTGGTGGGGGTGAGGAGGGTGTCCTGTGCATCGGGCGCCAGGTCGGGATAGTCGAGCGTGTAATGCAGACCACGACTTTCACGGCGTTGAATGGCGGAACAAATAATAAGATCTGCCACCGTCACCAGGTTGCGCAGTTCCAGCAGGTCATTAGTGACGCTGTAATTACTGTAATAATCCAGAATCTCCTGATGTAGCAGATCGACACGATGCTTGGCGCGCTGCAGACGTTTGTTGGTGCGCACGATGCCTACGTAGTCCCACATAAACCGGCGCAACTCTTCCCAGTTGTGGGCAATTACCACGTCTTCATCCGAATCGGTCACTTGTGATTCATCCCAGGCTGGCGCTTCGGGTGGTTGGGGGATTGATGCGCGTTTCTGGTTAATGTCCTTTGCCGCCGCACGTCCATAAACAATGCACTCCAGCAGGGAGTTGCTCGCCATGCGGTTGGCGCCATGCAGGCCTGTAAAAGAGGCTTCACCGATCGCATACAGCTGATTCACATCCGAGCGGCCGCGATGGTCGACGACAATACCGCCACAGGTATAGTGCGCTGCCGGCACGATGGGGATGGGTTCGCGGGTGATATCGATACCAAAGCGCAGGCAGGTTTCGTAAATCGTGGGAAAATGACTGCGAATGAAGTCGGCGGGTTTGTGGCTGATATCAAGTAGCAGGTGATCGGCGCCCAAACGCTTCATTTCATGGTCGATGGCCCGAGCGACGATATCGCGGGGGGCAAGTTCCTCCCTTTCGTCAAAGCGATGCATAAAACGCTCGCCATTGGGCAGCAGTAATTTCCCGCCCTCGCCGCGCACGGCTTCGGTAATCAGAAAGGTCTTGGCCTGCGGATGATACAGGCAGGTAGGGTGAAACTGATTGAATTCCATATTGGCAACGCGACAGCCTGCTCGCCAGGCCATGGCAATGCCATCCCCGCTGGCGCCATCCGGGTTGCTGGTATACAGATACGCCTTACTGGCGCCGCCCGTGGCGATAATCACGAAGCGTGCGCGAAATAACTCCACGTGACTGTCTTGCCGGTTCAACACGTATGCGCCCACACAGCGGTTGCCGGGAAGGAACAGCTTCTTATGCGTAATCAGATCGACGGCAACGCGGTGTTCAAAAATATCGATGTTGGGGGAGGTTTCTACCTGTTTGCACAGGGCTGTGGAAATGGCTTGACCGGTGGCATCGTCGGCATGTACCACGCGCCGATGGCTGTGTCCGCCTTCTTTGGTAAGGTGGTACACAGGGCCCGCTGCGGCGGGTTCGCTGGCGCGTGTAAAATCCACGCCCTGTTCTATCAGCCATTCGATGCTCTCGCGTCCTTCCGTCACGATTTGCCGGACGGTGTCTTCATGGCACAAACCGGCACCGGCCTTGAGCGTATCCTGAATATGCGAGGTAATATCATCCTCCTCGCTCAGCACGGCAGCGATGCCACCTTGCGCCCAGGGAGTGGAGCCGCTGTTGAGGGCCGTTTTGGAAATCAGGGCGACCGATACATCGCGATCCAGCTGCAAGGCAGCAGAAAGCCCTGCTGCGCCGCTACCGATAATCAGAACATCATAGTGATAGGAAGATTGCATAGTGAAGGCGTTGAACGATCCTGTGGTAACGGAAGCCGGCTTAAAACGGGTAGGAAGCCGGTATTATTGCGGTATTGAACTAAATTGCAAACCGGGAGTCTTTGCTAGGTCCTCACCGAGTAAAGAGAATGTTAATGAGTCGCGCGTGCCATGCAAATTCCCAAGATGCCCCTAGTACAGCCACCAGCGAGAGAACGCCGGTGGGCAGGATTTCAATTCCGTCGCCGCTGGGCAATAATAGCCACTCAGATACGCAGCGCAGCTTGAGTGTTGCGCCAAAGCCATGTTTCAGGAATGCCTCACCACTTATGTCTACGCCCACCAGCAGCGCGACTTCGCACGGGGCCGGTTCTGATCGCGATGCCGATCACAAACTGGTTCTGCGGGTGCAAAAAGGAGATCGCCGGGCATTCGATTTATTGGTGGTCAAATATCAGGGCCGAGTGGCCTCGATTATCTCGCGCTATGTAGGCGATTATCACGAAATATCCGATGTGACGCAGGAAACCTTCATCAAGGCCTATCGTGCGATTGCCCGCTTTCGTGGCGACAGTGCGTTTTACACTTGGCTGTACCGGATTGCGATTAACTGCGCCAAAAATTATCTGGTGGCCAAAGGGCGCCGTCCACCGCCAGCCGATATCGATATTGATGAGGCCGAGCACCTGTCCGGCGCGAGTCGGCTAAAGGATATCGCTTCTCCCGAGCATGTACTCAATCGTCAGCAACTCGAAGCTGTGGTCAAGAAAGCGATTTCGAGCTTGCCCGAGGATCTTCGTGTCGCGCTGACCTTACGTGAGTTTGAAGGCCTGAGTTATGAAGAAATCGCTACAGTGATGGAGTGCCCGGTGGGCACGGTGCGCTCCCGTATTTTTCGCGCACGGGAAGTGGTTGATAAGGCGGTGCAACCCTTGATGGGCTTGGAGTCGCAATCGTGAACACGAGCCCCGATCAAAACGTCGTTGAGTGGTGTAAGAGTGATGAAAGAGCTTGAAATGGACCCGAGGTTAAAAGAATCGATTTCTGCGCTCATGGATGACGAAGCCAATGAGTTGGAATTGCAGCGCGTGTTATCGCAATTGGAACATCCCGAAGTGAAAGAGGTATGGCAACGCTATCACCTGATAAGAGAGGTGATGAGTGGGCGCGAACACGGCGTGGCAATGCAGACCGATCAAGCCTTGCCGGAACTGGATGTGAGCGCAACAGTGGCTGCCGCCATTGCGGATGACGCTTCTGCCGATACAGGGGCTGTACGGAAGAAGGGTATTTCGGTGCGACCCTTACGGTGGTTAAGCATGGGGGGGGTCGCGGCGAGCTTGTTATTGGCGGCAATTTTTATCGGTCAAAACCAGTCTGGTGATGCGATTCCCGAGCTGGCCCAGACTCTCCCTCCCGATACGGCGTTACAGCATGTCGCCAATACCGAGCGCCAGCCAAAAATAGTGGACGGTCTGTCTGCCCGTCAGGTGCAGCGTTTTAACGAGTATCTGTTGCGCCACGCAGAGCAAAGTCTCGCGCATTCGGGGCTGGGTTTCATGCCTCTGGCTCGGGTGGCAAGCGTCAATGCGGTGGGGATTTGATGCACACGGGTGATTTAGTGGGAGGAAGCATGCAGTGGTGAAGTCGTGGCAATTATCGCCCTGGCACGTTTTGCTGGTGGCAGTACTGTTGTGCGGTGCGATGTTTGCTCATGCCTCCACGGCAGATGTAGAGCAGTGGTTGGCGCGCATGCAGCAAGCATCTGTCGAACAGAATTACCGCGGCACCTTTGTGCTGACGCGAGGCAAGATGAGTAGTTCGATGCGCGTCGTGCACGCCTATGAAAATGGCGTAGAGTCTGAGCGACTGATGCAGCTGGATGGCGAAATGGGAGAAATCATTCGCCGTAATGGGCAGGTGATGTGCATTTTTCCCGATAACCGGGTGGTGCAGTTGGAAAAAGACCGCTTTGCCAATCAGGTCGTGAAAGCCTTTGCCGATTTTATGCCGGATTCGCGTTACTACGCGCTGGCGGTATCGGGCGATGAGCGCCTGATAAACCGTCAAGTGGTGCGAGTAGAAGTAAAGGCCCGCGACCAGCATCGTTATAGTTATGTGTTGTGGCTCGATAAACAAACCGGGCTGCTGTTGAAATCGTCGTTGCGCAATGCAGCCGGCGAAGAGCTGGAACATTTTCGCTTCACTGATATCGAGTTTCCGGCGCGTATCCAGCCCGAGGAGTTACAACCCATGACACAAGGCGCAGTGGTGGCGCACGAGTTTATCCCGCCGGTACCGCAGGATCAGCGCTGGCCCGATGCCATGATGTGGAATGTGGGTTATCAGCCGCCAGGCTTTGCTGCGGTGATGGCGCCCAAGCGACCGGGTGTGAACGCCATGCTGTACAGCGATGGTCTGGCGTCCTACAGCATTTTTGTGGAGCGGGTTAATCCCGATATGATGCCGGAGGGGGCGTCGATGGTCGGCGCGACGGTCGCCTATGCCGACAAGCTGGAAGCGGAAGGGCATCACTATGCCGTGACCGTCATTGGCCAGATTCCGCCTATGACGGCCATGAAAGTCGCCGAGTCGGTGCGGCCAAGCATGCAGGGAGGGAGCTGATTAATGCTTGAAGAGCGTGCACTGGTGATTGCTGTACATGGCAAAAAAAACGAAAAGGCGACGGTGCGCACGCAGCGTTTAAGTGCCTGCGATGCCTGCCAATTGAAATCGGGCTGTGGCACACACAGCTTTGCCAAGTTGAGTGGCAATCAGAGTATCGAACTGGATATCGCTAACCCGCTGGGGGCGAGGCAGGGTGATGTAGTGCTGGTTGCCATCCCGGAGCAAGGTTTAATGCTCGCTTCACTGCTCATGTACCTCTTGCCACTGGTGAGCATGTTCATGGCGGTTCTTGTCGCGCAGTGGCTGGGCGTGGCGGGCGATCCAGGCTTAATAGGCGCTGCGGCAGCGGGTCTGTTGGCGGGGTTTGCGGTGGTGCGTAAACAGGCTGCCCGGCATCGCGCCGACACCCGTTTCACCCCCCGCATGACCAGTGTGGCACTGCAGGCACCTCCGGAGGTGCCCTGTCGGCAATCCAGTGCTTGACGAAATCTCTTACATAACCGTAAGTTGCAATCACCTTGCTTGCCACCAAAATTATTTGACCCTTAGGCAAGAGCAAAGGGCTCCCTTGGCGGAGTGTCCCCATATCTAGGAGTGAGTCAATGCGATTAGTACCGATTTACAAGTTTGCGCTGCTGGTGTTGTTGGCTGCAGTAGCGTTTCAGTCACAGGCGCGGCTTCCCGACTTCACCGATCTGGTTGAAGAGCATTCGGAGGTAGTGGTAAACATTTCGACTGTGAGTCGAGGGCAGCCTGCTTCCCCCTTTCAGTTTCATGGTGACCTGGAACAGATTCCCGAATTTTTCCGTCACTTTTTTGGAGACCGGTTTGAAGATCGTGGCGGTGATCGTACCGAGAAGCGCAAACACTCCATGGGTTCCGGTTTTATCGTCGATGAAGACGGCATCATTCTGACCAATAATCATGTGGTTGCCGGTGCGGATGAAATCTATGTACGCTTCAGTGATCGCCGTGAACTCAAGGCGGAGCTGATCGGTGCCGATCAGCGGTCGGATCTGGCGGTACTCAAAGTGGATGCCGAGGACTTACCTGCGGCAAAACTGGGTAAATCCAAAGACCTCAAAGTGGGCGAATGGGTATTCGCAATCGGGTCGCCTTTCGGATTTGATTACACCGTGACGGCGGGCATCGTCAGCGCCAAGGGACGCAGTCTGCCCAACGAGAACTATGTGCCCTTTATTCAAACAGATGTGGCCATCAATCCAGGCAATTCCGGTGGTCCGCTGTTCAATATGGATGGTGAAGTCGTGGGGATTAACTCACAGATCTATACGCGTTCAGGGGGCTTTATGGGGGTGTCGTTTGCGATTCCCATGGATGTGGCGATGGACGTGGTCGCGCAGCTCAAAAACCAGGGGTATGTCTCGCGCGGCTGGTTGGGCGTGTTGATCCAGGAAGTCAGTAAAGAGCTGGCGGAGTCCTTTGGGCTCGACAAGCCCTACGGCGCTCTGGTTGCTCAAGTGGTAGAGGACTCCCCGGCTGAAAAAGCAGGTTTGCGTGCCGGTGATATTATTGTTGAGTTCGAGGGCGAGGAAATCAATCTCTCCTCGGAGCTGCCCCACCTTGTAGGACGGACCAAAGTGGGCCAACAAACCCGCTTGCTGGTGATTCGCGATGGCAAGGAAAAAACACTGAAGGTCACGATTGGAGAGCTGCCCGGCAGTGACGAAGACGTCGCGGTGACCGCACCCAAGCAGCCGGTTGAAAAACTGAATCGTCTGGGCGTGAAGGTCAAAGCCTTACCCAAAAGTGCGCTGGAAGAATATAACCTTGAAGGAGGTGTGCAGGTCACGCAAGTGAATGATGGTCCGGCGCGTCGTGCGGGCATTCGTCAAGGCGATATACTTGCCCGTTTGAATAATCAGTCCTTCAAAGACCTGGCTGCCTTCGAGGAGATTGTTGAAGACTTGCCTGAAAATCGGGCGATACCCGCCTTGATTATCCGGCAGGGCAACCCCTCGTTTATTGTGCTGAAAATAGAAGACTAGATCGTTATGTGGCCAGAGGCCCTGCAGGCGTGGATGGTGTCCAATGGATATGGGCGACAGCCGCGCCGGCAGGCCTTGTCGGGAGGTTCGATTTCCCAGGCCTGGCAGGTGAGTGCACCAGGTAAAGATGCACTCTTTGTAAAAGTAAACGAGCAGGCGCCCCAGGGCTTTTTTGAGGCGGAAGCCGAAGGCCTTGCCTATCTGCACCACAGCGCCAACGTGCATGTACCGCAGGTACAGGCCATTGGCGCGCAGTTTCTTATTCTGGACTATCTCAAGCCCGCTCCTGCGCGCACGGATTTCTGGCTAACCCTCGGGCGCCAGTTGGCCGCTCTGCATGGCTGTACCCGTAAAGAATTCGGTTTTTTTAACGATAATTTCTGTGGCAGCACTCCGCAGAGAAACAGCTTTCATTCCGACGGTTATACATTTTTTGCCGAGCAGCGCCTGTGGCCATTGGCCAACTTTGCCCATGCACAAGCCCTATTGGCTCCGGGCGATCTGGCCGATCTGGAACGCTTGATCCAGCGTCTTCCTGAGCACATTCCAGGTCAGCCTGCATCTTTGTTGCACGGGGATTTGTGGTCGGGGAATATCCACACCTCGCCACGCGGGGAGCCGGTGTTTATCGATCCGGCTGTCTATTTCGGTTGGGCTGAGATTGATCTGGCGATGACCGTGCTGTTTGGCGGTTTTCCTGATACGTTTTATGACGCGTATCAAGAAGTGAGACCGCTGGAGCCAGGATGGCGGCGGCGATTGGATGTGTATAATCTATACCCCCTGCTGAATCATCTTGTACTGTTTGGTGGTGCCTACTTGCCGAGGGTGCGGCAGGTATTGCAGCAATTTTCGTAGGTTGGCCATTTGCGTGGCCTTGCGTATCGAATGGCAGCGCCGTTCTTGAGGAGAGTAATCTGTGTTGTTTCCCGATCATGATGCCGATAGCCTGTACCTTCATCGCAGCGATCCCGATGACCGGTTAGGGAGTTTTATTCCGGCTTCCTTTGAGCTTGAAGGTCTGCAATGGCCAACGGTAGAGCATTACTTTCAGGCGATGAAGTTTCATGATCACGATATGAGCTACGTCGAAAAAATACGCGCTGCCAAGACGCCCAAAAAAGCACGGCAGATGGGGCGGTCCCGTTTGCATAAAGTACGCCCGGACTGGAAGAAAGTGCGCAGGATCGTAATGACACGCGCCATCTATACCCGCTGCAAAACACACGCCCATTTCGGGCAGGCATTGCTCGAGACCGGCGAACGGCGATTGCTCGAGGCGTCACAGTATGATTACTTTTGGGGCTGCGGTCGCGATCGACGTGGCGAAAACCAGTACGGTGAGGTATTGATGGATGTGCGCAAGAAGCTCAGCGAGGAGTCGCTGGCTTAGAGCGCTGGTTCCAGCTTGCTATTGAGTAGCGATCTCGCAATAGGAATCAGGTCGCTGGCGAGCAATCCGCGCAGGCCTTGCTGTTCCACACATGCGTCGGCGGCGCAGGCGTGCAGCATCGTGGCGAGTTCGAGGCTGTAGGGCAAGCCCAGATTCTGGGCCATCAGGCCACCGGCTAGGCCGCTTAATACATCGCCCATGCCGCCGCTTGCCATGCCAGAGTTGCCGGCGGCACACAGCTTCACCCGCCCCTCCGTATGGGCGATCAGGCTGCCGCTGCCCTTGAGTAACACCGATGCCCCAAAGCGCTGCTGGAGTGTCAGCACGCTTTGCAGCCGGTCTGTCTGTATTTCCTGAACACTGCATTCCAGTAATCTGGCGGCTTCGCCCGGATGCGGCGTCAACACATAGTCGCCCTGTAGAGCGACCTGGTGTTTAGCAATGAGGTTCAGGGCATCGGCATCCAGCAGTGCGGGTTTGCCGCTCTCCAGTGCCGCAAGCAGCATCTGTTGTGACCAGGCGCTTTGACCCAGGCCCGGGCCCACCACCAGGTGCGACGCCCGTTCGAGCAGGGGTGTCAGGTCGTGCCGGTTGCGAACGCCGTGCGCCATGATCTCCGGTTGACGACTCAACAGCGGCGTGAGATGCGCGGCGTTGGTGGCGACCGAAATCAGCCCCGGACCCATGCGGCTTGCGGCCTGTGCTGCCAATTGAATCGCGCCGCCCAGTCCCTTGTCGCCACCAATCAACAGAAGGTGGCCGAGCTGGCCTTTATGGCTATCAGCGGGACGCGGTGGTAAGCAGGCAAGCAGCTGTGGAAGTGATAGTGTCTCCGCACAGGCAATTTGACTCTCCAGCGCCGCGCTGGGCACCTCCAGGTCATTAAAAAGCAGCGCACCACAATGCTGGCGACCCGCACCTGTCAGCAGCCCCAATTTCATCGCGATAAAGGTAGCGGTGGCATCGGCATGAATGGCGCAGCCCAGTGCCTGGCCCGTATCGGCACTGAGTCCGGAAGGTATATCGACCGCAAAGACCGTTTTTCCCGCCTGATTGCAGGCTTCGATCACCTCGCGATATGGGCCGCGCACCTCGCTGTGCAGACCCGTTCCCAGCAGGGCATCCACGATGACTTCGTGCTTTGCTTCTGCGGCGTCGCGTTTCGGCCAGTCGGTGAGGCTGAAGGCGCGACAGCTGACGGCAGCGTCGCAAGCCATCATGTAAGCCTTGTGTGCATCACCCTGCAAGTGTTTAGGCTCTGATACATACAGCACTTCTACCGGAATATTTTTTTTCTGCGCTAACGCGGCCATCACGTAGCCATCGCCCGCATTGTTGCCGCTGCCACAGACGATGCTCAGATGTGTGGTGTCGGGCCAACGTTTGAGTAAGGCGTGTAAGGCGAAGCGGGCGGCGCGTTGCATCAGTTCGAAACCGGGAATATGGTGCTGTTCAATGGTGATACGGTCAATTTCTCGTACCGCTTTTGCACGGTACAAACGGGTAGGCAAAGGCGAGTGCTGAAACATGCAAGAGCGTCCTGATGCGCGAAGGAAATTTATGCGTGAATGAATGGGTATTGCCGCTTTTGTTACATGATTTAGAGTATAGTCAGCGCTGCGGGGATCGCAGAACAGACACAGGAAATTTATGCAGATACGGCTTATCACTTCGGCGGACAATCAACCAGCCGCTCAATTGATCAGACAAGTACTCACGGAAT
>JBFHUL010000041.1:0-27397 GCA_041590075.1 Oleiphilaceae bacterium | reverse complement strand
GTGACAGACCGCCCCGTTGTCGAGTGCGAACATGGAGGTATCTCCGGTGTCGGCCGTCTCAACGTTAATCACGCTCGTGACGGGCTCGTCGGCACAAAACGAAACTGCGAACTTGTCGTAGTCGATGGCGCTGATCAGGGGGCCATTCACAAAGCGGGGAAGGGTGTCGTCGGGTAATGCCAGTGTTCTGAAATCAGCGGGCAATGGCGCAGATGTTAAACCATTCGCGTCGGTCGAGGATACGAGAGTGGCGTAGTCGGTGTCGGGGGTGAGCCCGGTTAAGAGCACTGAATGCGTGGTCGTCAAGGGGTCCAGAATGATCGTACTGCCACCGGTCACCGCTACGCGACTAGTGCCGGCTTTATCAGTTTCCCATTCAATGACTGCCGATGTGTCGGTAATGTTCTTGACGACGGGGCCATAAATGATGGCAGGCGGCACTAAATCTACCGATGGCGCTGGTTTTGTGGTGAAGCTGATGGTGTCGCTAGTGGTCGTTACGCCTTGGGAATTGAAGGCCTCGACCTGCAAATAATACGTGGTCCCGGCTTGCAGATTATTTAAGGCAACGGCCTGCGTGACTTTAAAGTCCGGTGCCGATGCCAACGCGTCCAGCGTCTCTGCCGCAAGACCAAAACGCACCTGACCGCTGGATGCACCTTCGGTCGACCAGTTGACTGTGGCGGCATTTGTGCCCACATCGGTCATATAGGGGGTAATGGAAAATACCGGCGCAGGCAATTCCGGTGTGGTTTCAGGCGCGCCGGAATTGAATTCGCCCAGCGCACAGTCCGCCTGATTACCCACCGCATCCGTGAGGCTGAGCTGATATTCGTAATCGGTCGCGGCGCTGAGACCGGTGAGCAGTCCAAACCCAAATTCCTGAAGTGTCGCGTAACTCTTTTGCAGCCAGTCCGTGCTGCCTTTTACCCGATAGTTGAGTGTCGCCGTGGCGAGCTCATTACTGCGCCAGGTGATTTCGGCATAACTCACTCTGCCTTCAGCGCGGGGCGGCGCAATACATTGTGGTGGCGTGATATCTATTTCTTCAGTGGTTAATGCACCAATGACTTCGCTGGCTACTCTGCCGGCAGTATCGGTTGAGTACATGACACAGCGATAAGCGGTATTGAGATCCAGACCGATCAGCGTCAGCAGGTGATTTTTGGTGAGGTCTGTCTTGTTGACTTCACTGATGCCGGTGGTGGACTCACACACCATACGACTATCGGCATTCAGGTTGGTTCTCCAGCTTACGGTGATGGCGTTGCCGCTTAATCGTTCAATCACCGGTTGCGAAATAATGTCGAGCTCTGTGGGCGTGCTGCTTGCGCGCGTCGTAAAGGAGAGCACGCTGCCGGTGACTTGATTGCCTGCGAGGTCGCTGGATTCGGTAGCGAAATAATAGGTAGTGGCGGGTGCCAGATTGGTCACGGTGAGCTGATGCGCAGTTGTAAAACCGGGTGATGTTTCAATGCGACTCAGGTTGTCTGCTGCTGTACCCAGATAAACCACTGTTGATGCAGACTCATCGGTTCGCCAACTGATCGTCGCACTTTTGTCTGATATATCCTCAACGAGTGCACGGCCAATCAGTAATGGCGCAACAGTGTCGGGTGCGGAGCGCGTGACGAACTGGCTGGCTTGCGAGGTCATCGCGCTATTGCCCGAGGCATCGAGGGACGCGACTGTTAAATAGTACCGTGTATCGGCGGTTAGCCCCGTGATCTGTAGGGCATGCTCGGTGACCAGAGCGCCGTCATTCTGGACGCGATAATTGCTCCCGTCATTAAATGAAACGCTACTAGAAGCCGGTTCATTGGTGGTCCACTTCACCAATGCAGCCGAATCAGAGATATCGGTAATGGTTGGACCGGCGGTAATAAGCGGGGGCGTCAGATCGGCTGCAGAGAGTGTTCTCACCTGTTTCACAAGGCTGGCCGTAGGGCCATTGTCCGCAAGGTCGGTAATCTCGGCCGAAATGGTATAGGACTGATTGGCATTGAGATCACTCAGCGTCAGTTCATGGCAATTCGCAGGCTCTGTAAGGGTGTAATCCACATTGTCGACAATAAACTTACCGGTGACCGGTTCATTCGCGCAGAACGAGGCAGTGAAAAGCGTTTCAGTGATCGCGGTGAGAGTGAGGGGGCGCAGAAACTGTGGTGCGAGAGTGTCGCTGTTACTGCTCGCGGTGGTAAAGGACAAACCGGTTGTGACGGTACTGTTCTCCTGAGCATCTGTGGTCGTGATGATGGCATTGTAAGTTGTACCTGCCGTGAGCCCCGTGACCACCGCGCTGTGCTGGGTTTGCAGTCGCGTATTGGTAAGCACATCACCGCCGATGATTTGTATTGAACTGGTTACCGGTTCGTCGGTTTGCCATTCGATCACAAGCGATTGTTCAGTGATATTCTTTACATAGGGCCCCGCGATGATTTTTGGATCCAGCTGATCAACCAGCGCTAAGGCCTGATTCAGGTGTTGGGCGCGACTTATCGCATAATCGCTACGTACAGACGTGGCAAAGCCGCTCTCACTCGGCGGCGTATAAGTAATATCGTAGTAACAGTCGGTGCTGTTGGGATAGTATCCGGAGGCAACGCAGTCATCCGTTGCAAACAACAGCATGACATAGTTGCCGTCACCATCGGTAAGCGTACTGCCGCTGCCATGACTTAAACTGCGCTGAGAAATTTCCTGCAAGGGGCCTTGTTCGGGGCCATGCCAGAGAATGCTGGTTTCTATCTCAACATTGGCAATGGGCACGTTGTTGCTGTCTACCACTTTGCCTGACAGTACAACAAAATCAAACTGGGCGTCGCGTGTGGTGTCGGCGAACACCTCAAAATCTTCAGAGGTCAAATACGCCAGGTTGGGGGCCCCTGTGAGGTTCACTTGCTGGCCCTCAAAATAACTGCGCAGCACATAATTACCGGGCGAGACCTCCCAAGAATAAGCGCCATCCGCGCCGACTGTCAGGGTCTCTCCAACTTGCAAAAACGAATCGTTTCCCAGTACCTGTAGAAGCCTAACGTTAGTGCCTGCGATCGGATTGCCAAGCTGGTCTTTCACTATGCCGCTGAGGGTTGCCGCATGCAGCGCAAAAGAACATGCAGAAATAAAAAAGGCGAGGATGAGTAATGGGGCCCTTACCTTGATAAGTTCCAGCAGTCTTTTATACATGCAGTATCTCCAGAGAGAGCAAAATTTTTATTGTTGCGAATCAAGAGCAACCACCAGAGGAAAGAATTCGCGCCGATATCTAGCACAGCTTGGTCTGAGCAGTGACCGTTTTCAATGTCGGAGTGGTTTCATCCTGTAAAATTTTGTAGGGGTAGGTTCGGCGGCCACAGTGCGCATTGAAAACTGGACGGGGTAGGAAATAGTGCGGGTGGATTAAAGCGTTATGTTGTTCGGGGTGCGAGACTGCTTTTTATGTCACGTAAAACCAAGTCTGTACTGATGCAACGATATTGGCAAAGGCATGCATTGCAATGGTCAGCCATACCGAGTTGCTTGTTAGGCGCGCAACGCCCAGTACCAACCCAAACACGAAGATCGTTGCGATGCCATACGTGTCATATTGGGTATGCATGGCGGCCCAGAGAGCTGCCGACACCAACACCGCGCCAATCGGACCAATGATGCTTTTAGAAAGCCCCATCATGAGAAAACCTCGGAAGAACAGTTCTTCGAGAAGTGGTGCTGCCAGCACGATGGCCAAGGTGAGCAGGAGTGGCGCACGCGCGGACGCGTACAGTGTCGTCATGGCCTCCGGCACGAGAGGTTTGCCGAGTGACAGCGTAAGCACATCCGAAATAACAATGAGCGCAATGGTACAACCCAGCCAGTACTTGAGGGCTCCGGCAGAGACGGTATTGAGTGCCAGGTAGGGTCGAATACGCGCGTATTTCTTCAGCTTGACGATGCCCAAAATAAGTGGAGCACTCACCAGCAAGGTGGCAAACAGCGTGATGGATAAAAATACATCGTCGCGTTCCAGAGTCTCCAGATGCGCATTAAATTCTGCCGTTGACGCGGGTTCATAGTGAACGCCGATAAATACAAATGCAGCGCCGATATAGGTGGCCACCCAAACTGCAGCAATAAGCAGGGCCCAGAGTATTGTAGCCGTGAGGCCCCAGACGGCATGGTTAGGGGTACCTGTCGGAACAATCGTGGACATGACCATTACTCCTGGTCGCAGGAATGGTGAATGCCGTCGGTAGTGGGTACATCGCCCAGTTCAAAGGGATTCACACCTGCGATACAGGCCACATTTACCGCATACTGATTGGGGTTGGCGCGGCGCTTGTGGTGAGTGTAGATGCCGCATATCGAGCAGAAATAGTGTTCGGCTACGCGCGTATTGAATTGATACAGGGTCAGCGCATCGCCGCCTTTTACGATGCGCAAGGCACTGAGTTCAACGGGTGTGACGATGGCCCCTCGGCGCGCGCACATGGAGCAGTTGCAGCGTGTCAGCTCATCAAGACCATTGGGCAGATCGATCTCAAAAACGACCGTGCCACAATGGCAGCTTCCGGTTTGTGTGCCTTGTATCGTCATCGTGGTTTTCCTTTTTCCTTGGTCGTGGTCTCTGGGGGGCTGGCATGTATGGTTTGTGAGAGATCACCCGAAAGGGAACTTGAACGAGCACCTGGGGTAGCACTGAAAACAGGCGCTTTGCCTCGTTACCTCTGCACAAACTGTTGTCACGCTGGCGTGATGATTAACGTGAAAACTCGAGTTCGGCAAGAATGGCTTCGAGTTCACGTCGTTCGGTATCGGAGCCGTAGCTCAGCACAAAGGAAAGCACGTAGTCGCGTATTTTTGCCGCATAGTAATCCTGATAAACAGTGACGTTACCCACCCTGATCTGGGCGGGCAGTATATCAAACGACACACCCGAAATAGTTGCATCCCGCGCCTGATGCGGAAATTCGTAGGCAAGTTGCCCGGCCTCGAATACTTGCTTTACATGGTGAAGATAGTCTGCGCCGCGTTTGATACCGGGCAAATGGGCTGTGCGTTCAGCGACCGAAATAATACTGGGGTTAAAGGGTACCGGCGCGCCTTGTTCGAATTTGAAAAACGTAAACAGATTGACGGTTTGTTGTTCCGACGCTTTCAACACGGCTTTGAAGTTGGCGTCATCGCCAGCCAGCAGGGTTGACCCGCTATCCATCATTTCCTTTTGCGCCGCCTGACTTTGCACTATCCAGCTCTCGGGGACCCGAATGGTCATACCAAAGTAGTCGTTTTGATATACACCCTCCTGAAACGCGCCATAGCCGATTTCTGTCGCTGGCTCCTTACCGCAACCGGCGAGTAACAAAGCGGTACTGAGTAAGAGGGTCCCTATTTTTAACATGTAATGTCTTCCTTTCATTTTGTGGGGGCTCGGTGTTCTGTACACGAACAAATATAGTTGGGGTGGTGGTATGCGCTTTCTCAGTGCGTAACAGGGTGTTCCTTGCGGGGAGTGCTTGATACAGCGTTAACGTGATCTTGTTGTTGCGTGAAACTTTCGCATAAGAGGGCGCCTTGCGCAATGCGAGCAACGGGCATCAGCAACGTCGGCTCCCGGGCACAGTGATCATTCTCTTGCAGGTAGATAACGGGCGCACTGCA
This sequence comes from Oleiphilaceae bacterium, assembly GCA_041590075.1. Lineage (GTDB taxonomy): Bacteria > Pseudomonadota > Gammaproteobacteria > Pseudomonadales > Oleiphilaceae > PZPK01. Next base: position 21,760 of record JBFHUL010000041.1, on the reverse strand, counting down.
TGGCGCGGTACTGTAAAAGCGGCCTGTTTTCGTAGGGTTTCGGAGCTTGCCCCATAATGCTTCCATTGCTTCGTGCGGGGTGGTCGTTTTTCGTGCATCAGGAGAGAGAAGGGCGCGCGTTTTCGGTCGGTGTGCGCTGACACAGTGCGCGATAGAATAGGGTTTCGTTGTCTCTGGGTTTGTTTAAGTGGTTGAAGAATAAAGTAAAAAAATACTTATTCAATGTTTGGCACAGAACCTGCTAATTCTGACCGTAGTACACGGCGATGACATGACACACCGTTGTTAAGGTTTGTGTCGCAACAAAATCAGGAGCTTGGGCATGGCACCATCAATGCTGATATTCAATGACAGCTGCCAATCCAGAGAACACCTAATTTCGAGCATTCAGAAGGTGATGACGGGTTTCGAACTGAGTTATATGAACTCGGTAGAAGCGCTGGCGGCGCATTCCGAGTCGGCTTCGGGTTTAATCCTGCTATTGCTGGCCAAGCTGGAAGCGCGACATGTCCAGGCGATCAAGCTGCTGCAGGAAGCGCGCCGTTGCCCCTTAATGGTATTCGCCGACGATGCCGATCCGAAACTCATTAAACAGTTGATTGATTTCGGCGTGAGTGTCGTGATTCATGGATCTTTCGACGCGACACGCTTGCCTACCTTATGTGCGATTGCCAATGCACGTTTTGGTGCGCATCAGAAACTGTATGGCGAACTCGAAGAGGCGCGCAGCCGTTTGGCAGACCGTAAACTGCTCGATCGGGCAAAAGGGCTGCTTATGTCGCACCGGAAACTTTCCGAGCCTGAAGCTTATGCACTGCTGCGTAAGCAGGCGATGGACAAGGGACTAAGACTGGGAGTGGTGGCACGACAGGTTATCGATACATTGGAACTGCTCGAGCTTGCCGTTGGCCAGCCAAAAGCCTTTGAACAACGCAAGGTGACGCACCTGACGAACGGGAAACCCGCAAATTTCTAGTATACGAATTCAGTAATAACACGCTGTAAAGTCGGCTGAGCCAACGAGGGCCTGGCCGGAAATAACCAAAAAGATTCTTGTGGCAATGTTGCCAACTTGAATCTGGGCAATGGCGCCTGTTTGGGTTCTGACGCAAGTCGTCAGAGTACAAACAGGCGCTTTTTTTATGGGCAATGCCCGCAAAATTTGAGGAACAACACATGAGTAGTAAGCGAATCGCAAGTCTTGCAGTGGCCATCGCGGCCATCACACAGGGCCAAGTGGCTCTGGCAGAGGAAGGGTCTTTAGGTGATGCTCTGGCCGGTGGTAAAGCCTACGGTGACATACGCATGCGCGTGGAGTTGGTGGATCAGGATAACGCTCTGAAGGATGCTGAAGCCGCGACCATCCGCACTCGGCTCGGCTATACCACCGCAGCATACGAAGGGGTCACCATGACGCTGGAAATGGAAGACAGTCGAGGCGTGCTTGCACTGGATGACTTCAACAGCACCCAGAATGGCAAGGGTACTTATTCTGTGGTCGCCGACCCTGACCACACTGAACTGGATCAAGCCTTTCTGCAATACGGTGGCGATGACTTCACCGCCAAGCTGGGTCGCCAGGTGATCACTTTGGATAACCACCGCTTTGTGGGACATGTGGGCTGGCGCCAGGATCGTCAGACTTTCGATGCGCTGAAATTAACGTACAGCGGTATTGAAGATCTTGCTATCGATTATGCCTTTGTGGATAAGCGCAATCGTATCTTCGCCGAGGCTGCCGATGTCGATTCCCGCGATCATCTGTTCAACGTGGGCTGGAAAAGTCCGGTTGGTAAAGTGAGTGCCTACGCCTATTTACTCGAGGATGAGGATGCCACGGCCAATGCTCTGGACACCTTTGGCGTGCGTTTGGCGGGTTCCCAAAAGCAGGACGATCTCAACGTTCTCTATCAGCTCGAATACGCCAGTCAAAGCAATGAAAATGGCACCACCGAATTTGATACCGACTATATGCTGGCCGAAGCCGGGCTGGGTGTGAGCGGCATTACCGTAAAACTGGGTTATGAAGTGCTGGGTTCCGACGACGGTAATAAAGGCTTTGCCACGCCCTTGGCCACCTTACACAAGTTCAACGGCTGGGCAGACCAATTCCTCGGCACGCCGAATCAGGGGCTGGAAGATCTTTATCTGTCGGTGGGCGGCAAACTGGCAGGCGGCGCCTGGTTGATTGCCTACCACGATTTCTCGGCAGATGAATCCACGGCCACGGTAGACGATCTGGGTTCGGAAATCGATCTGCTCTACAAGCGCAAGTTCGCCACGTACTACAACGCAGGCATCAAGTATGCGGCCTACTCGGCAGGCGATGCTGCGGCCGGAAAAGTGGATACCGATAAGCTGTGGTTGTGGGTCGGGGCTACTTTCTAAACACCTTCAAGACAAACCAGTCATCACGAAAAAGACCCACAACGTTGTGGGTCGCAACTGAGTAAAGACGCTCACTGTGATGCTCCTTTTTTGAGGCGAGGGGAGTGTTGCAGTGAGCGTTTTTCACGGGGCAACAAGGTCCCAGAGGTGGAACATGAGTGCACAGGCTATTAGTACGCCAATCGGGGTGGCACATTTCGACCCCGATCGCGAAGCCGGAAATCGCGCGAAGTGGCGGTATCTGATCATTGGTGCCGGGCCGGTTGGCATGCGTACAGCGCAGGAAATTCTCGCGCGAGATCCGCAGGCCCAGGTACGCGTACTGGGGCAGGAAGCGGTGTTGCCCTACGATCGCATTAAACTCACCTCGCTTCTGGCGGGTGATGTAAAAAGATCCGCTATCGATCTGGCCCTGCCCAGTGCCGAAAAGCATCCCGGTTTTGATCTCCGTATCGCAAGGGCCGCCTCTATTTTTCGTGAAGAAAAACGGGTTTTAGACGCCCACGGCGAAAGCTTTAAGTACGACAAACTGATACTTGCCACGGGGTCCAGAGCGCATGTGCCGGAAGTTCCGGGCGTGGATTGTGATGGCGTATACAAGTTACGCAGTTTACGCGATTCAGAGGAGTTGTCGGCACGTTTGTTCCGTGCTCGCCACATGGTTGTGGTGGGCGGTGGTCTGTTAGGCATCGAAGCGGCCAAAGCTTTGTTAAAGGCCAACACACATGTCACCTTGATTCATCAGGGGCCCTATCTCATGAACCGTCTCTTGCATGAGCAGGCGGCCCAGGCGCTGGAAGCGCGATTACAGGCGCTGGGTATTTACGTGATCTGCAATTCGGGCGTGCGCGTCATTCATGGCGATGATCGGGTCACGGGGGTGCGTACTCGGGATGGCTCGGAAATAAAGTGCGATTCTGTGCTGTTGTGCACCGGCATACGCCCCAATATCGATCTCGCGCGCAAGGCGGGCTTGCGGGTGGCTCAGGGAATCGCGGTGGATGATTTTCTATGTACGTCCGACCCCGATATTTACGCCGTAGGTGAGTGCGCGGAACACCGTGGCGCTACCTACGGCCTCGTAGGCCCCGGTTTTGAGCAGGCCGGGTTGCTTGCGCGGCATTTACATCTGCGTTGGCAGGATACCCTTGGCGCCAATCGTGATGCCGACGTTGAGACCTTGGCTGAAGAGCTGCGCTATGTAGGATCGCAAGCCCTTTCACGTTTGAAAGTGCTGGGCGATACCGTATGCAGCATGGGCGAGGTGGTTGATTTACCGCGTCGGCCTTTTCAGACCGTGGCGGATTTTTCGTCACGGCGTCGACACGCGTTTCGCCGAGTGGCGGTGTACCGCGGCAAATTGCTGGGCTTTTCCGGAGTGGGCGAGTGGCCCGAATTAAACCGCCTGCAACAGGCCTATCTGGATGAACAGCGTATCTGGCCCTGGCAGCTTTGGCTGTTTCGCCTGAGTGGGCGCTTATGGCTGCGTTTGCCGCCACAGGATGTGACGGCATGGCACGACGAAACGCTGGTGTGCCAGTGTAATCGTTTAACTAAGGGCCAGCTATGTACATCCATAGAAAGCGGTGCCCATTCCCTTGCCGCCCTGCAGCAACAAACCCGTGCCGGTACGGTGTGTGGTGGCTGTCAGCCCTTACTGGCTGAACTGTTGGAAGCGCAGGGCACCACCGATACCGCCATGTTGCCCGAAAAGGGCTGGACCATCGCGCTGGGTGCAGGTCTTCTGTCGCTGGTGCTGCTGGCGATCTTTCTTATGAGTCCCGCAGATCAGGTGTCCGACTCGGTGCAAACCAAAAGCTGGTACGAAGCGATCTGGAACGACGGGTTCTGGAAGCAGGTCACCGGCTTCAGTTTGCTGGGAACGAGTGTGCTGGGGCTGCTGATGTCGTTGCGCAAGCGACTGGACTGGAAGTGGATGGGCCATTTTTCCAACTGGCGAGGCATGCATTTAATGCTTGGTGCTTCCTGCTTGGGGCTATTGGCGCTGCATACAGGTTTACACATGGGTGTGAATTTGAACCGCTGGTTGCTGATCGACTTTTTGGCCGTGCTGTTACTGGGCGGATTGTCGGCCCTGACTCTGGCCTTCGCACACAAGATGCGCCCCGCACGTGCGCGCAAATGGCGCAGTAGCATGACCACCGCGCATATTCTGATTACCTGGCCGTTGCCCGTGCTGCTCATCATGCATGTGCTCAGCGTGTACTACTTCTAGGGGCGCCGAGTGATGTTGAATGCAAGCAGAATGTGGCTGTTTTGGTTAGTGCTGAGTCTCGCGGGGCTGGGGTATTTTCTGTTCATTATTCTGAACGAAGGCCCCCAGAGAGAGCAGCTGCTTATTGGCGAAGCCAGCCATGGCCATTTCCAGATTGAACTGGCCTGTGAGAGCTGTCACACCGAAGCCTTTGGTGGACAGGAGATGTTGCAGGAGGCCTGTGTCAGTTGCCATGGCGACGAGCTGAAAGCGGCACATGATTCCCACCCACGCAAAAAATTTACCGATCCGCGTAATGCCGATTTGCTGGAAATTATTGATGCCCGCTACTGCGTGAGCTGCCATCTCGAACACCAGGCGGAACAAACGCGGGCGATGGGCGTGACTCTGCCCGATGACTACTGCTTTCACTGTCATGAAGACGTAGGTAATGAGCGACCTTCACATAAGGATTTAGCCTTTGATTCCTGTGCCAGTGCAGGCTGCCACAACTACCACGACAACCGCGCGCTCTATGAAGATTTTCTCGCCGAACATGCCGGCGAACCCTGGTTGAAGGATGTCGCCGCACTGGCGGTGCCGGAAACGAACCTGGCGCAGCGCATGGAACGCGTTTTGGCGCAACACCGCGTTGCTCCCAAGGCCGACTTTAGTGAGCAACGCGGTCAGCATCCAGAGATCAGTGGTGTCTGGCACAGTACCTCGCATGGTGGCGCAGGCCTTGAATGTGCGGCCTGTCATAGCGGTGAACAAGGGAAGTGGCTGGCTAAACCGGAAATCGAACAGTGCGAGACCTGCCACGCACAAGAGAGCCGCGGCTTCCTTGCGGGCAAGCATGGCATGCGCCTGGCTCAGGGGTTGTCGGCCATGTCGCCGGGGCAGTCCGCTCTGGCGTTCGATCATGGTGCATCGCACAGCAGTATGAGCTGCAACAGTTGCCATCAAGCACACACCTTTGACACCGGGTTTGCCGCCACTGAAGCCTGTTTGGGGTGTCATGCAGATGATCACAGTCTGGCCTTTAAAGCGTCTCCCCATGGCCAATTGTCGGCGCACGGGCCCGACGAGTCGGGCAGCCAGGCAGAAGTGACCTGTGCCACCTGCCATTTGCCGCGCGTGGAAGACGAGACCAACGGCGGGTTTAGGGTGGAACACAATCAGAATGCCAACCTGAGACCGAACGAAAAGATGATCCGGCCGGTATGTATGCAATGTCACAGCCTTGAATTCAGTATCGATGCCTTGGCCGATCCCGCATTGATACGTAACAACTTCAGTCACGCGCCCGAGCACCATATTCCCTCGGTGGATTGGGCGAAGGCGCGCGAATCTGGAAATTAAGTAATCACCACACCTGAAGAGAGGTAAGACCATGAAGAAGACGTTAATCGCAGCCCTGGTGGGCAGTACAGTCCTGATGACCGGTTGTAATGAACCGGAGCAGGTGGGTATTGCGCCAGAAAAATATACTGATTCGTTATTTGCTGTTATGAAAGCGGATCGTACCAATTACACGAAACTGGTCGTGAAGCGCCTGGGGCCTGCTGGCGCCGGCGCGGTGAAACCGGATGAGCATTGGCAGGATATCCCCAACGGTACCTTGTTGCCGGCACAGATGTTCCGAGCCGGTGCAGAAGCCGTTGCTGAAATGACCGATGATTTCACCTATTCGCTGCAATCAATCTGGCCCATCAACAAGCAGAACGCGCCAAAAACTCCCATGGAGAAACAGGGGTTGGAGTATATCGCTGCGAATCCCGGTGAAAACTTTTATGGCAAAGAGAAGCTGGGTGGCACTACCTATTTCACCGCGGTATACCCCGATGTAGCCGTATCGGATGCCTGCACTACGTGCCACAACGACCACAAAGACAGCCCGAAAACCGACTTCAAACTTGGCGAAGTGATGGGTGGTGTTGTGATTCGTGTGCCGCTGGATAGTTAACTAACAGTCAATTAAACGGGAGCTTGCAATGAACACTCGTGTCTCTGTTCTGGTGTTAGTGTGTACCCTGTGTGCCTGCTCGTCTGACGACTCCGGCACACACAGTGCTGCGCCCCATCCGGGTGCGGAGCTGGTGAAAGCCAATTGTAAGGTGTGCCATGCTCAGGGCATTAACGGTGCACCGATTATTGGTAACCGCAAGATGTGGTCACCGAGGCTGGAACAGGGGCAGGAGGTTCTCGTGCAGCATGCCATCGAAGGCTTTGGCCTGATGCCTGCCAAAGGTGGCAAAACCCATTTAAGTGACGAAGAGATCGCGATTGCGGTCGATTATATGGTGTCGCAGGTGGCGCCCTGAACTGGAGAACAAAAAATGTCTATTTATGAAGAAATTGGTGGCGATGCCGCCGTTAATGCAGCCGTGGATATCTTTTATCGCAAAGTGTTGAGCGATGATCGCATTGCCCACTTTTTTGATACGGTGGATATGGAAGCCCAGCATCAGAAACAAAAAGCCTTTCTGACCATGGCTTTTGGTGGCCCGAACAATTACACCGGCAAAGACATGCGTGCAGCGCATAAGCACATGAACCTCACGGAAGAGCATTTCAATGCGGTAGCCGAAGCGCTGGTAGGCACACTGAAAGATCTCGATGTGCCCCAGCATTTGATCGATCAGGTAGTGGCGGTGGCGTTGAGCGTGAAGGACGATGTGCTCAATGTAGAGCCGGCGTAATATGACCGCGGTGATTTACGAGGGGCAACGCGTCCCTCTTGAACCTGATGACAGCGTGCTTGATGCACTTTTGAGGGCGGGCATTGAGATATCTCATGCCTGTCGCAGCGGGATTTGTCATTCCTGTATCGTACAGTTGGACCACGATGCCGACACCTTGCCTCAACTCAACCCTGAAGCGCAGTCGGGCTTGAGCACGGCTCAGAAGGCGCAACAGCAGGTATTAAGCTGCCAGTGCAAGCCCGGAGCCGACATTAAACTGGCTCCGGTGGGCGCGATGGGTGGCAGAGACACGGTTGTCGTGTTGGATAAAACCTGGCTCGGCGACGCGGTGATTGGCTTGCGCTTGGCACGGCCTGAAGGCTTTACCTATCGAGCGGGGCAATACCTTACTGTGTGGCGAAAACAGGAGGGGCGCTGTTATTCCATCGCCAGTGTCGCGGAACAGGATGATGACCTCGCATTACACGTGCGTGTCTACCCGAATGGGGCGGTAAGCCAATGGCTGGCCCACAACATCGAAGCAGGACAACGCATTGATATCTCGGGTCCGGCAGGTGGATGTTTTTATCAGGCGCAGCCGGAACAGGCCATGTTGTTGCTGGCAGTAGGAACGGGGCTGGCACCGATTCTGGGGGTGTTGAGAGATGCGCAGCAACGGGCGCATCGCGGTGAGATACATGTGCTTGTTGCAGCCAGGAGTGCCCACGAATTTTATGCGCTCGATGCCTTGCGTAGCTGTGTGGCGGGCCATGCGAATGTGAACATTACGCTGGTGTGTGCAGCACCTAATTCGGAGGTGGCAGTGGGACTTCCCTTCGTTCATGACGATATTTACGAGTATGTGCAACAGCACTATAAAGCGTTACAAGGATGGCAGATATACGTGTGCGGGAGGGACTCCTTTGTGCGGAAACTCAAGCGCCAATGCTTTATGGCGGGCGCCGCGATGAACGAGATATTTGCCGATAGTTTTGTGAGTGCCGGTGACGCATCTCCGGCGGCGTGAACTCGCTTTGGATGCCTGGTCGTTCGTGTTGCTGGTGCTAACGGTTACGCAGGCGTCGGCCGTGTGGCAGTGTTCATGCCGATGAGCGTTGCGGGCCTTCGTGCATCGTTACGCGGTTGCGTCCCTTCCGCTTGGCTTGATACAGCGCGTTGTCGGCCTGTTTAATGGTGGTGTTGAGGTCACGCAGGTCTGTGGCGCTGGCGATACCGATACTGACACTGTTTGGAATGGGTGTTTGCCCATCAATCTGCAATGCTTTTTCGCACGCCAGTCGAATGCGCTCGGCCGCTTCGTAAGCCTGAGAGGGGCCCAGCTGGCGCAGTAACACCAAAAACTCTTCCCCTCCCCAACGTACGAGCAGGTCGTTCGCACGCAGCAGGTTGTCGATGCGTTGCGCAATCACCACTAATGCTGCGTCGCCGCAGGCATGACCATAGTCATCGTTGAGTCGTTTGAAATGATCGACGTCGATCAGTAGCACACTGTGTGGCAGCTGGCCGTGCCCCTGAATTGTTTTGAGTGCTTCCACTTGCGTGTAAAATGCGCGCCGGTTGAGGATGTTGGTCAGGGGATCAGTATTGGCAGCGTGCGACAATTCTTTGGTGAGTTTGGTAAGTCTTTTCTGAGTTTGTTGCAATTTGATATTTTGGTGTCGAACCAGAATACGGGCCTTGGCGAGGTAACTGCCGAACAATGCAAACCAAATAAGCGTCACCGTAAAACATGCCCACACAAGCAACTCATAGGCAATATTCATATCGGGCCGAAGGTGTTGGTACTCGTAGAGCTGTATCGCTGCGAGCATAACCGATATCAATAATGCCAGCTTCAGGTATGCCATGCGCTTCAGGATCAATGCGCCGAACATGAACGACGGCAGGTATAGCAGCAACACCAGTGGCCGTGCGTCAGGGAGTGCGAGAATGGCAATCATGCCCCAGCCGGCAGAAAAAATGATCTGCATCTGGGTCATTGATGGGTCGGTCAGATACCGGTTCAGGCCGCTGAGGATCAAAAAGAGGAACAGGCCATTTCCGGCGATTGCGCTTGCAATCAGAGTGAACTCCTCGGCGGCACTGAAGGCGCCCATGCCGGCCCACTCAATGAGATAGGCGTAGAGAATAACGAAGCAGTACGTGCCCACTGCCATGGCGAGGCGCTGTAAGCGAATTTTCTGAAATTTATCGAGTGGGAACATCGTGTACGAAAACCGGCATTGAGCCCTGATTATAGAGAAGCGTTCGGGTTTGCGCAGTGTTTCGATGCAAGTTTATAAAAACTTTGGCATGATGCCGCTACAACAATAAACGCAGGCGGCCAGCTCTGCACATCGCAACCTATCGGGGAAGTTATGAACGAAATGGATACCCTGCCTGAGTCATCCGCTTCATTTGCCAGACCGCTTAAAAGGTTTACTCAAACCTCGTTGATCGTAGTGATTTTCTCACTGCTAATGGTCACCATTACTTCTGGAACCAGCGAGAATATCCATGCCCAGATGCTCAAGCTGGGCGTTTATTTGTGGGACGATTATTTCGTATTGCGGGGGGATAAACCCAAAGCAGACTGTGACCCGGAGCCGGATATTGAGCAGCGGCTTGACGAATTGGCACAGGAACATGAGGCGGAGAACGAGGCATTCTCTCTTCTGGCCTCTGAGTTTGATCGCGAGTCGGCGCGTAATTCCCTGATCAGTCAGCAGCGAGTATGCCAGAAGAAACATATGGATCTCGCGACCTATCAGCAGAACTTCACGCCAGCGGTGGAGCTGTTTCGAAGTTTGGAGCATACCTTTGCCGATATTAGTCTGTTTGCGATTGAGTACCAGCGCGCCACCCTGATTCTGCTGTTGATGCTGGCCACCATTGTGGCAACCTCCAAGCGCAATCATATTGCCTTTCGTGCGGTGCATTCCCGCCTCGATCATTACGTGTCGCACTCAGCCCAGATCGCGGGCCACGCGAGTCTGGGCTTTTCGGGCTATGCCTTTTATAAAGGTTCCTATGCGTCGAATACCGTGGTGGCCAACCCGGAACTGCTGATTATTCTGATCCTCGGCTGCAGCGTGCTCACGCTGATCAGCCTCTATCATTTGCTCACGCCCGATGCAGAACTGGAGGAGGGCAAAAGCAAACCGCTGCACGCCTTGCTGACGATTCCCATCTATACCTTTATGTTACTGGCGGCGGCCTGGCATTTTTTTGTGACGGAGAATCACTTTCCCGGTATCGCCATTTACTTCACACAGATTTTCCAGTTGACCAACCTGCATTTGGCGATTGGCCTGTACATTCTGGTGGGTATGCTGCTGAAGGAAACTCTGCTCGGTGCCAAGTTATTTGACGTGTTCAAACCTTGGCACCTGCCGCCTGAGATGCTTGCTTTTGTGGCGATTGCCCTGATGGCCTTTCCCACTGCCTATACCGGTGCATCGGGCATTATCATTATCGCAATGGGCGCCGTGGTGTATCAGGAAATGCGCCGTGTGGGGACGCGCCGGCAACTGTCCCTGGCGGTTACGGCCATGACCGGTTCTGGGGTGGTGTTACGACCTTGTTTGCTGGTGGTAGGCATCGCGATTCTGAATAAAGAGGTGGTTACCGACGAACTGTTCCATTGGGGGTTCCGGGTGTTCTTGCTCAGTATGGTGGTGTTTGCCGTGTTTGCGATGATCACCCGTAAGGAGCCGTTCAACCCCAAACCCTGGCGTGAAGCCTTGGGCCCCTCGTTGAAACTCTTCGGCCCGCTGATGCCGTACTTTGCCATTCTCTGTGGTGTACTGCTGTTTTATGGGATTGTACTTGATACCCGTCTGGACGAATTCTCAGCACCGATTATCTTGCCGGTACTGGTCACCCTTATTGTTATTTTCGAACGCCGCTTCAGTCGCGATTTCCATCTACGCAACCAAACCGCAAAGGCCAGTCCTACCGTGGCGCGTGCGTTCGGCACAGCGGTGGACAACTCTTCGGTACAGATTGGTGCGCTGCTGATGCTGATGGCCTGTTCGTTTACCGTGGGCGGCATTATTGAACGTGGCGGAGGGGTGCTCTCGATTCCCGAGGCATTTGGTTCGGTGTACGCCGCGATGGCCTTTTTAGTGCTGTTTCTCGTAATGATCGGCATGGTCATGGACCCCTTCGGCGCTTTGATACTGGTGACCGGTACGATTGCACCCGTGGCCTATGCACAGGGTATTCATCCGGTGCATTTTTGGATGACCTGCCTGATGGCGTTCGAGTTGGGCTACTTGAGCCCGCCGGTATCGCTCAATCATCTCTTAACGCGCCAGGTAGTGGGCGACAGAGAAGTCGAGTTGGCGCTGGAAGAGGGTGACAGTTTTTATTATCGCCATGAGCGCATGCTGCTGCCCCTCATGGTGATGGGCACAACGCTCATTCTGGTCGCCTTTGGTCCGCTGATCTACTTTCAGTGGATACAATAGATGTTTCCGGGTTCAGGGCGCCAGTAAACACCATAGAGAGTAGCGCGATGGCCAAAAAAAATAACAAGCAGGCCCTTCTGGCGCAGCTGGAAGCGCTGAGTCATGCGCCTCGTCCTGAGGCGATTGAAGCCATGGATGAGGAGACTTTGCAGGCCGTGACCGCCTACGTTGACGCCGTTTTGACACACGAGCGTGCGGGGATGGATGGGTTGTTTCAATCCATGTCGCAAACCATGAAGTATATTCCGCGGTTTCTGCTCCAATCTCTGGCTCAGAAATTTATTGAACCGCCCATTGCGGCACGAATCACTACCCATCTCAAGCTGAAACAGGCCGCAGGTATTGCCAGTGGTTTACCTCCCGAGTATGTCGCCGAGAGTGCGGTGTATCTGGAATATGACTTTGCTGCGCATTTTCTGGCGGCACTGCCAGCTAAACAACGGGTGGCCATTTTGGCGGTGTTACTTGCAGACTATCCGGAAGAAGGTGTCGCAATTCTGGCAGAGCTGGATCATTCCTTGCGAGATGGGATGGACTGGCCGGCACTGATTCCCGACAACATCGAACACTATCTGAGTAAACGCCGCTTGGGCATCCTGCAGAAACTCTACGGGTAAGGGCCTAGTTGGGGGAGCCCACCTGCTCGCGCTCGGCCAACATGTTTTTCAGGTATTCGTAACGCGGATACTCCTTGTGGTGGTCGGGGATATGACGCACCTTGTGCAAGTAGGCGTGTATTTCCTTGAGCAAGTCACTATCGCCGGTGCGGCGATGCAATTTCAGCAGCACCTGTACCAGATTAAGGTTAAGTGAGATGTGGCGAGGGGTGAGGGGGAGCGCACGCTTGAGCTCTTTGGCTGCCTCCTCGATGTTGCCGTCGTTGTAGAGTTTGATGCCCAGTTTGTTGATTTTTGCTGCCTGTTGCCGGGCCTCATTGCCAATGCCCTGATTTAACTGGTCGTAGATGTTGGACACCAGGTCTTTATTGGACGCGGCCAGATCGGCGGCGTGCTCCAGCAGTTTTTCCGCCCGTTCGGTATCGCCCAGGGTTTCAAGCGCCTGCGCGGCTACCTGAAACGTTTCGGGCGCATATTCGGGCATCGACGTTTCATCTTTACCCAGCGTTTCATCAATAATGCGACGGGCCTCTTCTGCCTGACCAGTACGTGCGTATACACTCGCTGAAACCAGTTTGGTCTGTTCTTTAATCTCTGCTTTGCTGGCGAAACGTTTGCCGCACTTTTCCAATAGCTCGAACGCTTCCTGCGTGCTCGCTTCCAGGGCCGGGTCATCCGATTCACTTGCCTGTTCGGCCAGAAACTCGCTGAATTCATAGTAATGTTGCGGCCGCGCGTAAACTGATTGCTCGCCGAGCTTGATCATTTTTCGAAAGGCCTCGCCCGCTTTGTCGCTTTGCTTGTTGGTGCGGCAGATTTCGGCATAGTCCTGCTGCCGATGAAGGGAGTTGGGTGATAGACGCAGGGCCTGCTCAAGCATGGCTTGTGCGCCCTCGGTATCGCGTTTACGCCGCAGAATTTCGGCCAGCAGGTCCATGGCTTCCACCTGATCAGGGTCTTTGGCAATAATATCGTTCAGCAGGTTTTCGGCTTCGTCGTAGCGTTTCTGCTTGATATAGATTTTGGCCAGTCCATATTGCGCCCAGGTGAAATCATTGCTTTTGAGTACGGATTCGTAAACCGAGCGCGCTTCTGCCCAATCCCCCAGTTTTTGCAGCAACCAGGCCTTGGTTTTAAAGCAACGAATGGCATAACGGTCTTTCTGCGCGATCTTCTGATCACAGTAGGCGATCGCCGTGTGGTAGTCGCCTTCATCTATCGCGTTGTCGATATCGAACATCGCGTCCTTCATTTTGAGCGCTTTGACCAAGCGGTCTCGCAAATCGGAGGGCTTTACCGGTTTGACAAGGTAGCCATCGGGTTCATTCTCGATGGTGCCCATGACCTTGCCCCGCTCAACTTCGGCAGAAATGATAAAGAACAGGCCCGTAAATTTGAGTAGGCGTTTGTAGCGCAGTTCTTCCAGCAGCTCCTGGCCGTTTTTGCCTTTGCCCAACTCGTAGTTGCACAGAATGACGTCGTAATTGACGTTCTGAAATCCGGCCACCACGCCTTGCGCAGAGCTTGCAGTGTCTACGAGTTTCAGGCCCAGCGACATGAGCGTGTTTTTGGTTGAAAAGCGAAAGGTGTCGAGTTCATCGACAATTAAAAAGCGCTTTTTGGCATAGTCTTCCAAAGACATGAAATGCGGGTGTCCACTACAAGTGTTAGGAGTTTGCTGCGCGATGGCGTGCGCTACCTATGTCGGCAGGCCCGACGGTTTTTTGAGTATAGGTGATATCTCTTTCTTTTCCTTAAGTTTTAGATTTCTCAGTGCCCGGCACTCCGGTATAGTCGGCCAGGTACTTAACAGTCTATTATTAATGCATTTTTGACACGCGGAAGAGCACAACCAATGAGTTATTTGTGGATTGCGGTAGCCTTCAGCTTCGGGTTTCTGGCGCGACAGATTGGCTTGCCACCGCTTGTGGGTTATCTGGCTGCCGGGTTTGTGCTGCACGCCAACGGATTTACCGCCGATGCGACCCTCGATACCTTGGCCGATCTCGGCATCACGCTCATGCTGTTCACGATCGGTTTGAAAGTGAATGTCCGTCAGTTGCTCCGTCCCTCGATCTGGGGGGGAGCACTGACGCATATGGCCGGTTGGCACCTGTTGATGCTGCCGGTGCTGACCTTGGCCGGCGCCTGGGCCCTGCATGACCTTCTGCATCTGGATCTCGCGACCTGTGCGCTCATCGTATTCGCCTTCAGTTTCAGCAGCACGGTGTGCGCCATCAAAATGCTGGAAGAAAGTTCCGAGCTAAAAACCCGCCACAGCGATCTGGCCATCGGTATTCTCATTATTCAGGACTTGATCGCGGTTGCATTTCTGTTTGCCGCGACCGGAAAAATGCCGACCATCTGGGCCCTTGCGCTGTTACTGCTCATTTTTATTCGGCCCATGATGCAAAAACTGTTTGATTACAGTGGTCACGGGGAGCTGGTGCCTTTACTGGGGTTTCTGCTCGCTCTGGGAGGGCCGGAACTCTTTAAACTGACCGGCATGAAAGGAGACCTCGGTGCTTTGGCGATGGGGATGTTACTGGCCGGGTTACCTAAAGCCAATGAGCTGTACAAAGCCCTGATGAGCTTTAAGGATTTGTTCCTGATTGGCTTCTTTTTGTCCATTGGGTTTACCGCCTTGCCCACAATGGATATGTGGTTAATCAGTCTGGCACTTACGGCTTTATTGCCGCTGAAGTTGCTGCTTTTTTACGTGATATTTCTGGGTTTTGCGCTGCGCGCTCGCACGGCATTTCTGGCCTCTCTTTTACTGGCAAATTTCAGTGAATTCGGCCTGATCGTGGCAAGCTTGAGTGTTGACCAGGGCTTGATGCCGGGAGAGTGGCTGGTGATTATCGCCTTGTCGACGGCCATGTCTTTTGTGTTCAGTAGTTTTGTATATAAATATGCCCACAACCTTTATGCCAACTACAAAGAGCGCTTGTTGGTCTGGCAGCGTGATAAGGCGACGCGTATCAATCGCCCGGAATGCCCAGAGAATGCCGAAGTGTTGATCGTAGGCATGGGGCGTGTGGGAACGGGCGCTTACCAAAGTCTGAGCGATGAACTGGGTGACCGGGTCTGGGGGGTTGAGGTGGATTCGGAGCGGGTCAGTCGATTTAAAGAGCAAGGTTGGAATGTGCTGAAGGGCGATGCAGACGATATCGAGTTTTGGGAAAACCTTCATCTGGATCGGATCAGATTAATCATGTTGGCGATTCCTTCGGTCAATGAGATGAAGAATATTCTTTATCAGCTGCAGCACACGGAGTATCGCGGCAAGATCGCCGCGATTGCGCATTATGAAGATGAGCGGATCGAATTGATGGAGCTGGGCGTGGATGTGGCTTTCAACTACTACTCAGAGGTGGGGGCAGGTTTTGCCGAAGAAAGCCGCTATCTGTTAAGGGGGTGAGGGGCATGCTGAAACGCATCGTGTGTGTGCTGTTGGTATTAGGTGCATCCTGGACGCATGCCGACCTTACGGTGATGGCGATGAATACCGAGTGGTTGTGGTCGCCAGCCGATGGCAAGGTTGATGGTGATACGGTGCGCGTGCGCGAACCTTCGCTTCAGGAATATCATCGTGAGCTGGCACATTATGCAACGCTCATTGTTGACCAGAAGGTAGATCTGGTCGCGCTTTCCGAAATCGAAGGCGCAGCAGTGGCGCAGGACTTGAAAGACCATTTACCCCCTGGCTGGCAGGTGGCGTTTCGTCAGGGGCGCGACACCGCAACGGGGCAGGATGTGGCGATTCTCACCCGGCTCTCGGTCGAGAAGGATTCCGTGACAGACTTTGGTTTTCCAAAGGGTTATTTGCCGGGCGATACCAAGGGCAAGATGCTGACCAAAGTTGTGGGCTTGCGCGTGGAGCACCCTGATATGCGTACGCAACGGATTGCGGTTGCGACGGCGCACTTGCTGTCGCGCCGTAACGACAGCCCCGCCAAATCCCGCAAACGACTCAAGCAGGCAAGGGCCTTGGTGTATGCAGTAGACGCACTGCAAAAACAGGCCGATGGTGTCATCCTGCTGGGAGATTTGAACGATCTTCCGGATTCAGCGGTGATTCAAACGCTACTGACCGACCTCGCTCTGGTTGATGCCGCCGTTATCTGTGAGCAAAAAGACGAGCGTGCCTCCCGCGTCGACTACGTGCTGTATCGCGGCCTGCGTTGCCTGACTTCGCGTTACCTTTCTTTGCGTCCGTTTTCAGATCACCCTGCCGTCATTGTCACCTTCAATTAAGGTGTGTCGGCATCACTTATTGCGCGGCTGACCCGGTGCTGGCCGGCACTCAGCTGCCTTCAATACGAAAACCGATTTTGAGCGTAACCTGAAAATGCCCGACTTCGCCGTTTACAATGTGTCCGCGTGTTTCGACGACTTCAAACCACTCCAGATTGCTGATGGACTTATGGCACTCGGCAATCGCATTGCGAATCGCGTCGTCGGTACTATGGGTGGATGAACCGACTACTTCCACTTTCTTGTAGGTGTGATGATCAGACATATTTTTTCCTCCCGTGTTTATCTTCATTGTAGGAGAGCTACGAAGCATGCGCGTGTTTTGGATCGGTGCGAGCGCCGTTTACGCCGATGTATTGTATAAGCCTGAGTGCCTCAAGGCTTCAGGCAGTGGTGATCACATAATCCGTCGCTCACTCTGGCGTAAGTCCGCTACAATTAGATTTTGTATTTCCAATTAAGCAGTTATGCCACACATCAGTCTTTACAGTATCTGGCGCCAGACGCCCTGGTTGTTGATCGTTTTAGGCCTGGTCGCGCAGTACCAGCAATGGTTTGAGGTGATCAATCCCATATTGCTGCAGGCGTTGCCCTATATTTTCGGCGCTATTTTACTTTCCGTTTCTGTGATGTTTCATCGCAGTCGCCTTGGCCTCGTCGCCATTGTCTTGCTCGGGGTGTACTGGGTGATTCAGGATGCGCTCCAGACCGAAATGACCAGTGCCGTGTATTGGCGATTTCAGGCCCTACATCTCTGTGCCATAGGATGCTTACTCATCGCGGCCTTGTTACCGGAAAAAGGCATTAAACACCCGCTCTTCGGCATCGCTACGTTTGCCATGCTGGGCGTGTTTTTTGTGGTGTGGAACGGGGTTTTGGGCGTGTGGCTGGCCGCATCTTTGGCCTCGTTGCCGGAAATGACAGCGGCCTGGTCGGAGGATAAACATTGGATCAGTCATGCTTTATTGTGGCTGTTTGCGGGCATGGCGCTATTAGTGTTCGGCTGGGCCTCGTGGCGGCAGGATGCGGCAAGCCGGTCCTGTTTACTGGCTGCCGTGGCGATGTTTTTGGTGGTTTGGGGCTTCGACCGGCCTTACATGTCGGCCGTGATGTTCAGCAGCGTATTTCTGGCGATGATGCTGATTTTTCTGCAAGACAACTACCAGATCACCTATATGGACGCCCTCACTGGGATACCCGGCCGGAGATCGCTTGAAGATTATCTACCCACGCTGGGACGCCGTTATGCAATTGCGATGCTGGACGTTGATCATTTTAAAAAGTTCAATGATACCCACGGTCACGATGTTGGGGATCAGGTGTTAAAGCTGGTGGCGAGTCAGGTGAATCGCGTGCAGGGGGGCGGTAAGGCATTCCGTTATGGCGGCGAGGAGTTCACCATTGTTTTCCCCCGCAGCGATGCCGCATCGAGTTATGTATTTCTGGAAGCCGTAAGAGAGGCCATCGCCAACTACCAAATGGTATTACGCGAGGGTGAGCGTCATCAGGATTCAGAAGAAGCACGTAAACTGCGCGGCAAGAAAGGCGTGAAACGTGATCAGACGATATCGGTCACAATCAGCATCGGCGTGGCCAGCAGCGCAGCAGGCTGCTCAGCGGCCGACATTATCAAAAAGGCCGACGAGGCTCTCTATGCCGCGAAGCAAAATGGCCGAAACCAAACGGTAAGGGCCGATGCCTTGCCCCAGCCAAAAAACCGGGCACGCCAGAAAAAGGCGGCGTGAACGGTGCACTCAGCCAAGATTCGCCAAACGCATGAATGCCGATACGCGCGATTCACACCGCTACTAGGGAATGGAAACTGAATAGCTTGTTGTCATCCATCCAGGTGGCTTCACGACGAAATCCAGCCTCTTCGCTTAATAAGTCAAACTGTTCGACCGTGTACTTGTATGAGTTTTCGGTGTGGATCGTCTCGTTTTTTGCGAAGTGTATTTCGGTGTTTCTCACTCGCACGGAATGCGCCTGTTCACATTTCAAGTGCATCTCAATGCGGCTCAGGGCGGGGTTAAATCTGGCGTGATGTGAGAATTTCTCCAGGTCAAAGGTGCATCCTAAAATGCGGCCTATATGCAGGAGCAGGTTTAGATTGAATTGCGCAGTGACTCCCTCCCGGTCGTTGTAGGCCGCGTTAAGCAGGTGGATCGGTTTGAGGAGATCCACGCCAATCAACAAGCGACCTGCTTTGCCCACCATGCGATGAAACTTCCGGAGCAGGCTTCTGGCCTCGTCGGGCTCAAAATTACCGATGGTAGAGCCCGGGAAAAAGGCTGTTTTACGATGCGATGATAAGCCTGCGGGGATCTGTTCAAATGCGGTGAAATCGGCGCAAATCGCGTGCACGGTTAACTCCGGATAGTCCTCCGTCAGCCGCGTTGCGGCCTTCAACAGGCAGGCTTTGGAAATTTCAATCGGTGCATACGTGGCGGCAAAGTCGGGCGCAAGCAGGTAGCGCACTTTTTCCGATGTGCCGCTGCCAGGTTCAATAATGGCGGTGTTCTTGTCCATATGCCGGCAAATGTGGCGGCCATGTCGAGACAGAATTTCGAGCTCGGCGCGTGTGGGGTAATACTCCTTGAGACGCGTAATTCTGTCGAACAGCCGGCTGCCTTCGGCATCATAAAAGTACTTGGGCGATACTACTTTTTGCGCGGCCAGCAGCCCCTGTGTGATTTCTGACACCTGGTCGGTGACGGGCGTGGGCAAATCATGTACGTGCAGACGAACATTCTGAAGCGCTTGAGTAGGGGAAGAAAGCATGGCGTATCCTTATGAATCGTGGGCCAGACGAAGGCCACTGAACTGCCAGCGGTCGTTGGGGTAAAAGAAATTGCGATAACTGGGGCGGATGTGGCCTTGAGGGGTTGCCACCGAGCCGCCGCGCAAGACGCACTGGTTCATCATGAATTTACCGTTGTATTCGCCGAGAGCGCCTTCTGCCGGTCGATACCCAGGGTAGGGGCTGTAGGCACTTTGCGTCCACTCCCACACATCGCCAAACATGTGTTTTAGGCCAGAGGCACCTGGCCCCGAATCGTCCGATTGCGCGGTGTAAGGATGGGTGTAGGCGAGATCCATGAAGTGCCCCTGTGTGGATTGTGTTTTTGCCATCACTTCCCATTCAGCTTCGCGGCACAAGCGGCAGCCCCTCCAGCTGGCAAAGGCCTGCGCTTCATACAGGCTCACATGACAAACCGGCGCGTTTACATCTACTTTGAGAAAACCATGCAAGGTGAAATGCCAGTAGGCATGATCATGTTTTTCCCAATACAAGGGTGCTTGCCAAGCCTCAGCCTGTACACTCGCCCAGCCGTCGGAAGACCACCACCGGGGATTCTCGTAGCCGCCATCTTCGATAAATTCGATGAACTCGCCGTTGGTGATGAGGCGATTGGCGACCGCACAGGCATCGAGCCATACGCGATGCGCGGGCCCTTCGTTGTCGAAAGCAAATTGCGCGGGGTCGGATGCGTCATCGGGTGTATAGCCTACAGTGAACAAGCCCTGCTCACACTCGGTGAAGCACAGTGGCTCAGGCACGACTGACGCCGGCAAGGGTGATGTGCTGAATACGGGATGCAAGGGATTGAGAGCCCAATTGAATTTGAGATCAGTCAGCATAAGTTCCTGGTGCTGCTGTTCATGATTCATGCCCAGTATCAGGCGCTGTATTAGCACATCTGATCCGGCATGCGCAGACATCAGCAGGGCATGCATGAGCTCATCGATTACCTGCCGATAGGCGCATACCTCATCATAGCTAGGGCGCGACAGCAGGTGGCGCTGGGAGCGCGGAAACTGTTTACCCACAGCGTTGTAATAGGAGTTGAACAGATACTCGTAGTGCCGGTTGATAGTCCGGTAAGCGGGCAGATATGGCTTGAGTAGAAAGGTTTCAAAAAACCAGCTGGTATGGGCCAGATGCCATTTCAGAGGACTGGTCTCGGGCATCGCCTGCAGGTTGAGGTCATCAATATTGAGCGACTCGCACAACTGCATCGAACAGGTACGCACGGCCTGATAGCCTTGCCACAGTCGCGATATTTCCTGATCCATTTCGAACCTCCTTGTTATGCACCGAGGGTGCATGGAGTCAATGAGTGCGCGTCAAGCCAATACCGCTGAATTGGACAACGAATACCCCTTAACATAGATAAAAATCGAGGCGTCGTCACGATTCAGAGTCCGTGAAAGCGAACGGTTATGTTTTAAGTTGAAGTTCGCGTATGGGTAGCACCCTCTGTGGATCCTGAAGTAGGCGTGTAGAAGCAGAAGATCCCTCACTGTGTTAAGCACTAAGCGCCAACGCCGCTATATGTCGATATACTTTACATATTGCAACAGGGGTGCGGTGTTTGTAATTTGGTAAGTATATGTAATAGAACGATAATAAATAATTTGGAGTAGTTTGTGCCTTAGGGATGGAGCACTTTGCAAAAATTATGTCTTATGGAAGGATATCGCATGAAAACAATATTGAAACGTACGTTGAGCGTTGCTCTGTTTGCCTGTTTGCCATTTAGCTCTCAGGCATTGATGTTGACTGACCTCACGATCAACCCAAATGGTGTCGGGTACACAAATTTTTCAATTGACGCTGATTCAAGTGTCAGGATTGAAACGTTCAACGGCCAGTTTGACCCCTACATGTACTTGTTTGCCGACGATGGTGATTTGACCAGTGATGACTACATCGCCCACAACGACGACGGCGGCACGGCAGCACTTGCTTGGTATAACTCTAGAATCGTCCAGTCACTGTTAGCGGGTAGCTATATCGTTGCGGTCGGTGATTTTTACTTGTCGGTGTCTGAAGCGGTTGCCGGTTATGCCGACAACTCCTATGCTGCAGGCCCCTCCACCTACGATTTAGAAATTGATGCGGCAAGTGCTAACGTTTCTGTAAACGTACCTGAGCCAAGCTCTCTGGCTCTGTTGGGTCTGGGTTTGGCTGCTGTAGGCTTTACGCGCAAAGCAAAGAAAGCTTAATGATAAAACGGGCATAGAAAGGCGCAGATAAAAAGCGCGCTATGCCGATTAAGCAAAGTGTTGGGCCAGCTGGATAAGCTGGCCTTTTGCTATGCGGGGTAAAGAGGGCGCCGCTTT
>JBFHUL010000040.1:0-27900 GCA_041590075.1 Oleiphilaceae bacterium | reverse complement strand
GCTGCTGGCGGTCTCGCATTGCTTCTTACCTGGTGTTTGATTGCATTAACCATGATCGATACCGACACGCAGCTGCTGCCCGACAACATTACCCTCCCCCTGGTTTGGATCGGACTGATTGCCAACCACTACGGCGTATTCACGAGTATGGAACATGCCTTATGGGGCGCCGTATTTGGCTACCTGAGCCTGTGGAGTGTGTACTGGGCATTCAAACTACTCACCGGCAAAGAAGGCATGGGGCACGGCGACTTCAAACTGCTGGCGGCTCTGGGGGCCTGGCTCGGCTGGCAAATGCTGCCTGTGATCATTTTGCTCTCTTCGGTGGTTGGTGCCGTCATCGGTATTGCGATGATCGCCATTCGAGGTAAAGACAAAAACATCCCCATTCCCTTTGGCCCCTATCTCGCCATTGCCGGCTGGATCGCACTGATTTACGGCAATGATCTGATCCTATGGTGGCTGGGCCCCTTGGCACACTAAGCAGCATGGCGCTATTCATCGGCTTAACGGGTGGCATCGGGAGCGGTAAATCCGCAGCATCTGCAGAATTCGAAAAGCTGGGCATCACCGTTGTGGATGCCGATGTCGTCGCGCGCGAGGTCGTTGCTCCGGGGCAACCTGCTCTGCACCGCATCGCCGAGCACTTCGGGCCGGAGTTTATATTAGCCGATGGTACGCTGGACCGTGCGCGCCTGCGCGCGAGAATTTTCAGTGATAGCGATGCGAAAAGCTGGCTGGAACAGCTGTTGCACCCCATTATTCGCGACGCCATCATTGAGCAGCTGCATATAGCTGCTTCGCCGTATGCAATTCTCGTTTCCCCATTACTGTTTGAGACCAACCAGCATGAGCTTGTTGCGCGAAGTATATTAGTGGATGTGCCCGAAACGATTCAGATTGAGCGGGCCAGCCAACGCGATGAAAACAGCACAGAGCAAATCAGAAAAATAATGGCCACGCAGATGTCGCGCGACAACAAACGGCAGCGCGCAGACTATATTCTCGATAACAGTGCAGACTTGACCGGCTTGCATGAGCAGGTGCGCGCGCTGCATAAA
Source organism: Oleiphilaceae bacterium (assembly GCA_041590075.1). Classification (GTDB taxonomy): domain Bacteria; phylum Pseudomonadota; class Gammaproteobacteria; order Pseudomonadales; family Oleiphilaceae; genus PZPK01. Next base: position 26,839 of record JBFHUL010000040.1, on the reverse strand, counting down.
AAGCTTCTCAGCGCTGCGCAAAACACAATCGACACTTGAGTGATGGTTTATTTCGCGTCAGACTTGCTCTGCCATTTACCAATACAAAGCCAAAATCATGAAAGTGAAATGTCCTACCTGCCAAACCGATGTGGTTTGGAAAGAAGAAAATACACATCGCCCCTTTTGCAGTGAGCGCTGCAAATTAATCGATCTGGGCGCATGGGCCAACGAAGAATATCGCGTACCGTTAGCCGAAAACGAAGAATGGAGTGAGCACGCGAATGCGTCACCCCAATCCACCTTGCAATAGCCGACTCATATAACCATGCACAGTAAAACATGCATCTTCTGTAACATCGCAGCAGGCGAAGAAACGGCAAGCAAGATATTCGAAGACGAGAGCATGCTGATTATCATGGATGCCTACCCGCTTGCTGAAGGCCACTGCATGGTAATCCCTAAGCATCACGCGCCGAGACTGCACCAACTGGATGAAGCCGCGCGCAGCAAAGTCTTTGAACTGGGCTACAAGGCGATGCAAGCACTGCAGGCCTGTGGGTATGGTCGCGCAGGCATTAATGTGATGCTGAACGACGGAAAAGCCGCCAACCAAACCGTCCCCCACCTGCATTTGCATATTATCCCCCGTAAAGGCGGCGACCTTCTGGCGGCGTTGCCCAAGCTGGCGCTGCATGTCACCGGACTATTTGGCCTCAAAGCACGGCGCCATAAACTGGATACGCTCGCACGCCAACTCAGCAAGCACTTTTAAACCCATGCGCTCGGCTTATGCTTCCATTCTGGTCCTCCTGCTTTCAAGCGGCGTGACCCAGCAACTTCGTGCAAATCAGGCCGACACGCTGCACGGAGCCTGGCCACACACACCGAGTCTACCGCCATTCACTGAACGTCAGTTGATCGCTGCAGATGCCGACACGGATGAGGCCCCTGAAGATCCCGATGAAGCCGAAGAGTCGCCCACCACCATGGAATGGCTGCGCGAAAAGCGCAATTACTGGGGCAACATCGTTGACCGCACGGGCCGGCGATTGGATGGTTTTTTCGCCGGCCGAAATGCCATTGAACGTAGCAACGACAGTTTTCTGAAACTCGGCTTGCTGGCCCGACAGGAAAAGTATGGCCGCAGCTATCTGGAACCCATCATCAAATTTCGTCTGGACCTTCCCACGCTCGAGGAACGACTCAAACTGGTGTTCGAGAGTGAATCGGACGACGCTAAGACCCTCGCAGAAAAGAATAAGGAACGTACCAACGCGCCCTCGCAGGAAGTAAAGGAAACCGCTACTGGCTCGCTGCGATATCAAACACCCCCCAAGAAACGCTGGCGTGCGTCGACTTCTGTGGGCATCGATCTTGAATTACCTCCCGACTACTTCTGGCGCGCCCGGGGGCGATATCGCTGGGACATCACTACGCAATGGAATTTTGAAGCGCAACAAAACCTGTATTACTTTCACAAGGACGGGTGGGGAGAAACCACGCGATTCACTTTCGAGCGCAGCTCAGTATTTATTGTGTTCCGCTCCACCACCGAAGCACGTTACCTGCACGATGAGCGGAGGATGGAGTTTGCTCAAACCTATTCTTTTTTGAGGGAACTGAGCCCGATTCGGGCGATGAACACGCAATTTGGCCTGCTCGCCGAGAACAAACCCAAACCGGTAATTACCGATTACTTCGTTAGCACCACTTACCGGCGCAAACTCTCACAGGAATGGCTGTTCTATGAAATTACTCCCGCTATTACTTTCCCGCGCGACGACAGCTACAGTCTTTCCCCCTCTTTGGTCGCAAAAATCGAAATCGTATTCTCCGCACCACAATAAATCAGGCTGAAACGATGCATGAACTGACACTTCGCACAATTGGCACCATTGAAAGCCCTTTCGTCGAAAAATTTGGCCTTCCCCGACAACCAGGCCTGATTACCGCAGCGGATGCACGCATCAGGCTAGTGCCCCCCTTCGATCAGGCCGAGGCGTATCGCGGCCTTGAGCAGAGCAGTCACCTATGGCTGACTTTCGGTTTCCACCAGCATTTTGATCAACAATGGAAGCCGATGGTGCGCCCACCAAGACTTGGCGGCAATAAAAAAGTGGGCGTATTTGCGACACGCTCTTCGTTTCGACCCAACCCCATCGGCCTGTCGGTTGTGGCGCTTAAATGCATCGAGCAGAAGGCGGAGGCCCTGTACATCAATATCAGCTGCCCGGACCTGGTACACGGCACCCCCGTCTACGACATCAAACCCTACCTTCCCTACGCCGACGCGCTCCCTGAAGCGCACTGTGGCCTCGCTCCCGAGGCGCCTCAGGCCCGGCTCAGGGTAAGCTTCTCTTCCACGGCGCTGACGCAGCTTGACGAACGAAAATCCCGTTATCCTGCACTGCGACAACTTATCGAGCAATGCATCGCACAAGATCCGCGTCCAGCCTATCGAAGAGAAGAATACAACGAACGCTTTGGTATGCGACTATATGATGTGAACGTGGTGTGGCGCGTGAAAGATCAGGAGGCCGAAGTGATTGAGATCACTGCCAACACAATGGAATAAATCTTGGGGAAAGTTGGGTGATGACTTCCACCAGCTACACCCCGGCACACGAGTCCACCGCTGTGGCTGCTCCCTTCCGGGCCTGACCAGGTTCACGGTTTATCATTGCGAGGGAACCAATGAAAGTCACCATAGTGTTCAGATCCAATCGCTCAGATCTGAAGAGCGCGCATAATAGCAAAGCCATCTGCGCTTGAAAAGCACTGTTTCAAGCCTCCCTTAACGCATATTGATACAGCAATGATAGACTGTTTGGGTAACTATTCGTTCCCACCTATCAAGGCAAACACATGCCGAATCATGCTCACCTGCACACCCCCTTTCCCGCGCATAAGCCGGAGGCTATTAGCGCGCAGATTGTGATTGTTGGGGCCAGTCTTGCCGGCTGTGTATGCGCATTGGCTTTGGCGGAGAGGGGGTGGTACGTGCACGTTCTGGAGCAGAGGCAAGCCATTGAGCAGCACAAAAAACTATGCACTCACATCATCCACCCGTCTGGCGTCAGAACACTCCGTTCACTGGGACTCTGGCACGAACTCGCGGCACACAGCGCACAAAACAGCTATATGCGCATACACCACGGCAAACACTGGCTCAGCTTTCCGTTTAACTCCCGACCTGCCGCCGCAAACATAGAACGTAAAGACCTCGACCCTCTGCTACGGAAAAAACTCCTCAATCACCCTTCCATTCAGCTTCATGCGGGTTATCGCCTAAGCACGATCCATGAAAAGGCTGGCAGTGTCAGCGGTATTGACGCGACGCATGCGCAAAGCGGCGCGCTGCGACGGTTCGCAACACCTTTGCTGATCGCGGCGGATGGTCGACGCGGCGATACTGCGAAACTGGCAGGCGCACGACAACACAATCTCGACAACAACCGTGTGGCTCTGTTTGCCTACTTTGATTATGGCTGCGCACCGGAACACAGCCAGGTTTGGGTGCGTGAAGCGGGCCAGGAGTACATCGGCTGTTTCCCGAATCGGGAACACATTCTGGTGAGCTGGTATATCTCCAAAGCGCACTATGCACAGATAAAAAGCCGCAAAGAAGAAGCCTTCTCGACACTGGGCACCTTTCTCGGTGCGCAAGGCATTCTGCTCGGTGAACGGACGTCACCCATCATGAGCGCAGTGGATACCGGGGAGCAAATGACACATGGCGGTTTGAAAGGCTTCGTTGCCATTGGCGACGCGAAACTGGCGGCCGACCCCTTAACCGGCGTGGGCTGTGCCTGGGCCATTGCCTCCGCAGAAAAACTCGCCGTCTGCCTGGGCCACGCCTCGCCGTCTTACCGCCACATACGCTGGGCGCTCTGGCGCTATGCCGCGTGGCATCGTTGGTCTTTTTCCTTGCCGTCTCGCGCCATGAGTCTGGCTTCCTTGCATGGCCCCTGGATATTCAACCCTTGGGTGTTTCCGATTCTGGCGCGATTAACCGGCGGGGAGCAATCGGCTACGCGACCGGCTTCGGGGTCTCAATAAGCGCGTAAGATGTAGCCATTATTTTCTTCAGCGTATGCGCTTCGGCCACCACCTCGCAACGCTGTTTGGCTCGCGTGATCGCCGTATAAAGCAAGGCCCGTGTAAGCATATCGTCGCCGTAGGGCGCCAGCACGCACATCACGCCCTGATATTCAGAACCCTGGCTTTTGTGTACCGTCATTGCGTATGCCGGCTGCCAGCTTTTCAGGCGGCTTGGAGCAATCACAAGTGGCTCATCGGCCTCGCTGCTATCGGGAAAGTGCACCTCAAACCAATGCCCACCCTGGCCGTCCTCACACTGCACGACAAACCCAATATCGCCATTGAAGATACCCAGTTCAGCCTGATTTTGGGTGATCAGCAACGCGCGGCCGTGATACCAATCAACACCACCGCGAAAATGCCGTTCAATATCACGATTAAACTGATGCACCCCCCACGGGCCGTCATACTGAGCTCCCAGCAGCTGGAAATGCGCGAAGGCCGCTGCTAACTCTTCAGCAGGCGCCTGCGCAGCGGCCAGTTCAAAATACCCTCGGTAAGCCTCGCAATAGCGCTCACGAAGAGGGTGATGTGTCACACCCAACGGCCCCAGCCCGTGCAGCGCAAGTTCCTGACCGGAGGCATGGTCGGAAAACACCTGTTGAAGCGCTGAATAGCTGCCCTCCCGCACCGCATCGGCCAGCTCTTTCAGCGCACCGCCAAAGCGGTAGGTTTTACGCAACGCACACAAGGGCGCCGCAGCGTTCGACTGCTGCCCGGCCATCCATTGGCGCACCCGCTGAGCCGGCATCAACGCTCCGGCCGCCGAATGCCAGCGTGCTACCCAGTCGGCAAACACGGCACCGGGTTCAACCGGTGGCAGCTGATAAGGATCGCCTAAAAACACCAGCCTGCATGACGGCGGTAACAGCGCACACAGTTTGTTGGCAAGTTTTATATCCAGCATGGACGACTCGTCGACGATCGCAATATCCACCGCAGCATTGCGTTCATCATGTGCCTGCCAAACCCGTGCCTGAAGCGCTTCACCAAAGTGATGGCGTTCTTCGTCGAGCGCGCCGTGCTCGGCAAGAAAACGGTGAATGGTCATGCTAGCGCCCTGAACATGCAACGCCAGCTCTGCCGCTTGTTCACTACCCTTACTTGCAGACTGAGCTAGTTGCGCAAGAATCGCGGTTTCCAGTCGCACAGCGGCTTTGCCCGTGGGCGCCAATAAGCGTACACGAGGCCACGGTGCGTGCCCGGTAGAACGCTCCTCGTGAAACTGAAAAACCAAAGCCTGAAGCATGCGCGCAGCGGTGGTGGTTTTACCCGTTCCGGGCCCGCCACTCACGAGCGTCAGCCGATGGCTCAAGGCATGCGCAACCGCCATATCCTGTGCATGGCATTGAGTGTCGAAGGCGGGACTATCAGGCGCGGGCAGATCACACAGGCGAATAAAATAGGCATAAAGACTCGGAGACCACGCAGAGGCGCTGCAGGGCAGTCTTTGCTTCAGCTGCTCGCTTAAGCGTTGCGTCTCCAGCCACCAGCGGAGCAGATACACCCTGTCATCATCGCGTATCAGAGCCGTGGTAGAGGCATCTGCGTAGTCTTCGGCACGCGCGCAACAGACGGCAGCTGCCAAGGTATCGCACAGCTCTTGGGTATCCACGTTTCCCACCACCGAAACATACGCCGACATTTGCGAGACCGGCACACTCACCTGCCCCTGATACAGGGCATAATTGAGGATCACCACGGCCTGTGCCAGCGCGCGACTCTGGGAGCGCGCTAAAGGCGCTTGATCTAATTGGCTGCGCAGCGCCTCTTCGGTATCCAATAGCCATTGCGCACTGTACAGGTCGCTCCATTGAACGGGGCCACCGTATTGGTCGATGCGGTTTGCCAAATCACACAAATAAGGGTGACGCAAAATCATGACGACATGCCCCCGCTTGCACGCTCCGACCCCAAACTGGTCATGGCATCGAGGGCTTCGATGAATTGTTTATCGGGCCGAGTAAAGAAGATGCCCGGCGCCCCGTGTGTCGGATCGGCTTCCTCACAGAGATGGCGCCCCATGCCTCGCAGAAACAAATAGGCAACACCGCCAAGGTGCCGATCATAATCGTAATCACCCTTGAGCCGCTGACCAAGAAAACGGTGCAAAGCGAGGCAATACACCAGGTACTGCAAATGGTAACCGTGCTCCAACATCACCTCATTGAGCGCCTGCGCGTGGTAGCTGGACGCATCCTCTCCCAGGTAATTGGACTTGTAGTCGAGTATGTAATATCGCCCTTTATGGCGCACCACGAGATCGATGGCGCCGGTTAACAAGCCCTCAAAATCATCGAACTGCCAAGCTGGTAGCTCGGGCAGGTACTGCCGGCACAAGGCATTGAACTGCCCGGGCGGCCACTGCTTTACCGAAAAATCGAAGGCGAGTTCAACGAGGTAGTCGTGCCTGGAAAGTGCCCCCAAATGAAAGCCCTGCCAAATCGGCACCTGTCGCATGTCGTTTACCCAAAGGGAAAGATACTCGCTCCAGGCCAGCAGCTGATCCGTGGGCACCAGCTGGTAACGCTGCAATTGCTCGTGAATATAGTCACTGAGCGAGGCATAGTGCGGACGCAACGTGTCGTTCAGCTCACCCGTTTCAAGCGCCATGGCTTCAAAAACCTGATGCAGAAACGTACCTGCTGCGGCACCACGGGGAAAACGATGAATGCTCAGGGCACGCGTTGCGGGCTCCTGGTACACACGCGGAAATACAGGCGGCTCGGCAACCACCCTGCTCTGATGGAGGTGCAGCAAACGCGTAAAACTCTGCACTTGCCAGCGTTCCGACCACACCCTGGCGAGCGCTCTGGCGGTCAGTGCAGACCCGAGCGCAGGCTCTGGCTCACCCGCTTTGCTGTGCGCTTCGGGCGTGCCTGTCTGGTCGAGCACGTCTACCGGCCATGCTGTTTCGGTATCCACTATCGAGACGGCGATCCGGTTTTCGGCACCACTGGCCAAGCGCTGTAATCCGGCGTTCAGTTGCTCCGCATCCGGCTTCTTGTCTGAATCAAACGCCGCCTGCCCTGCCGTGACCAGCTGACCCAAAGCAGTTCGCCACCAGCCCAAGGCCTGGCCATAGCCGCCATAGTTGGCGGTACCCACCAGGCATCGGTAGCGGGCACGTGTGAGGGCCACATATAAGAGACGCATATCTTCGGCCATACGTTCCTGGTCGGCACGCACCAGAGACGCCTCACTTGCGGAAAGATCCAGACACAATCGCCCAGTATCGTCGTAAAACCAGGCTTCTTCTGCCGCACGTGCACTGTACAAAAACGGCACCAGTACAATGGGGTACTCGAGCCCTTTGCTCTTGTGGATCGTCACGATGCGCACCAGCGACTCGTCGCTCTCAAGACGCAGCCGGCTGACATCATCCACCTGACCCGGCGTATGGATATGCCGATACAAAAAGCGAATCAGTGCGGTAAAGCCTGGCGTTTTTTGCGCCTGTTGCTGCAACAGTTCTGCAAGCTGATTGAAGTTGCTCAAACAGCGCTCCCAACGCTGCTGCATCGCGGGGTCATCGCCTCTTTCTACTCGCAGATACCAATGCATGGCGCAACGCACCATGGCCAGCACGCCCTGTTCGCGCCAGATACGCTGCAGTTGCACGAAATTGTCCTGCTGTTTGGCGTGAAAGTGCGGATCGTGAGTCAAGCGCATAAACCCGTCATCGCTTAACCCCAGCAAGGGATCAGAGAGACTGCGACACATCAACGACTCGCTCTCAGGCTCGGCGACGGCCTTAAGCAAAAAGTACAAAGACGCCGCTTCCTGACTTTCGAAGACATTCTGCTGGCCTTCGAAACTGGCGCGAATTCCCGTCTCGGCAAGTGCAGACTGCATCAGTTCCGCTTCGCGAGATGAGCGCACCAGCACCGCGATATCGGAACTTGCGTAATTCTCCAACAAAGCCTGGATCTGAGCGACTGCCAGCTGCGCCAGTGCCGCGTTCAACGCTTCCTTGGTCAGCCCTTTTGCCTGCACGACATGCACATACATCGCCGCACCCGGCGCATTGTGTTTGGCCGACTTGGCCGCCTGCACGGGCTGAAAAGGAATATCAGCGTGCATGAAGGGGGCTGGGTGGCCGGCGAATAAGGCATTCACCGCAGCCACCATATCAGGGCTGGATCGCCAATTGGTATCCATGGTGTACAGCTCACCCAGCTCATGGTTTTCAATGTCTCTGCGCGCACAAAGATAGGTGGCTATATCGCCGCCACGAAAACCATAAATGGCCTGTTTGGGGTCGCCGATCAGTACCATGCGCCGCAGGGCTGCTTCGGCAAATAAACGCTTGAATATACGGTACTGAGCGGGATCGGTATCCTGAAATTCATCGATAAGTGCCACACGATAGCGGCCAGCCACCCGATCGCAAAGATCGCCCCCTGCCCCAGCGAGTGCCAGATCGACTTGTGCAATGAGATCATCAAAACCAATAACGCCTCTGCGCCGCTTTTGTTCCTGAACATACCTGCGCAACCACAGATAGGCACTGGCCATAAACAGCGCAGCAAGATCCGGCTGCGACTGCGTAAAATGGCCATCCAGAAAATCAAAATACTCATGCTGGGGCCGCGTCTGATTCTTCTTGGTTTGTGCTTCCAGCTCGGGGGGTAAAAAATCCTCAAACAATACCCGCTTGTTGTTACCGCGGCAGGGCAAATCGAGGCTGCCAGGATCCTGAGCCCATTCCGTGATGGTTTCGAACCAATTGAGCCGGTGTTTCAAGCTTTTGAGATGTGATTGTTGAAGTACCGCTCTCACGTCTTCCGCGTCGCGGCGCGTGCGTGCTTTGAGTTCGGCCACCCACGCTTCCCATGCGTCGAACGCGGCTTGCCAGGTGGCGTCACTGTCGACATGCGGCAAAAGCGTTTCCGGCACGCGGTTGAGCAGTTTCGACAAGGCATCTAACAGCCGCTCCGGTGTTGCCCAGCGCTGAAGAACAAAGTTCTGTTGCGCGTGTGTGTAGACACTGAGCCGAGTGCGCCAGAAATCCTCCATGGCTTGCAGTAACAGGGGGCGTAAATCCTGTTCCAGCGTCTGCTGCAGGGGCACGCCCAGATCCATGGCAAACTGACCCAGCAGCCTTTGGCAAAACCCATGAATGGTATGGATTTCGGCAAGATCCATCTGGCGTTCCGCAAGCCGTAAACGCATGGCGTCAGCCTGGGGCGCCTGGGAAGATTCGAGCATCACCTGCAGCAAGGCGTCTTGACTCTCGCCCGCTTCAAAAGCCGCCAAGAGCTCACGAATACGCTGCCGGATGCGATCTCTGAGTTCCTGGGTCGCCGCTTCGGTAAACGTCACCACCAGTACCTGATCGGGGGCCATTCCGCCTTCCAACAGATAGCGCACATACAAGTTGGCGAGGGTGTAGGTTTTGCCGGTGCCCGCACTGGCTTCAATCAAGGCATGCCGATCCAGCGGAAACTCAAGTAAGTCGAGGGTTTTCACACGTCCCGCTCCTCGATCAAATCACGCATGGCGTGCACCTGTTGCCACAGAGGATGGGCCTGCACACGTTGCTCCAACTCCAATAAGGTATCTACGCATACCCCATGCTCCGACTCATAGCGTTGCCAATAGGGATCATCGCGCTCGCCCCGAATTTCATAGCGACCGCTCGCGCCCAAAAAGTCTTGCCGGGCTTTCGCCTCCCTTTGCATGACCAGGTGATACAACGTGCGTGGTGCAAAACAATAGGGCGCGAGCGCCACTGCCTGCGCAAAATCCAATAACTCACTTGCATAGCGCTGTGCAAGGCCCTGCTCTAGTGGCTTCATGACCAGCATCGACGCCGTACCGATACAATGGCTTTCGCCGGTATGATGCTCGCGGGCCACGTCGCAGCTCCAGAAGACATGGCGACACCAGGCCCCCCAGAACGCGCCACTCATACTCTTACTAAAATTAAGCTCAACACGGGCTTCTCTCGCACACCAGACTTGTCCTTCCATACGCGCGTGACGATGTTCGTAGTGCAGATCATGGGCGCGCAAGGCATGATATTCCTCCAACATGACACGCTGGGCGGCCAATGATTGCTCAGACGCATCAAACTCTGCGCGATCCCATGGCGCTCGGGGTAAACGATCTAAGGCCTGCCAGCGATACAGCACCTGCTCACTCTCCTGCGATGGGTCAAACCAGGTTTGCGCGACGTCTTTTTTCATGGCGTAACGCGCAAGACCATCCAGCACAAAAGGTTCCGACTCCGGGTCATGTTCCGGCACAGGTGCCAAGCTGACGCCCAAACGCTGGTAATAATGGCGCAGGGGGTTTTGTACTAGCTGTATCAAAGCATCCAGCGTGTACCTTTGAGTCGCGTCATGCACGACGGGCTGCGACGCGATGGCCTGTTGTTGCTCTCTCCCTTCAAGGCAAGCCGATTCGGTTTGCAGATAGTCCAGCCACTCAGCCGCAAAGCTGTGCGGAAGGCCCGCAAAGCCTGACGAGTCACTGAAATACATAGGATGAAAAGGCTGCAGGCGGTGCGTCGCGGTCCAGTGCGACAATAAACGCTTCGCCGATTCGGCATCGGCAGCGGTGGCATCTGTTTCGAGGTAAAAGTTCTGCCCGCAGTACTCGCGCAATTCACTGACCAGCACCGACGGGAAACGCTCGGAATTATCCTGTGCAGAAAAACCCTCGTAGCTGATATACAGCGCCTGCCGCGCACTACAGAGCGCCTCAAGAAACAGATAGCGGTCGTCATCCCGACGAGAACGGTCTCCGGGACGCGGCGCATCGTGCTGCATAAGATCAAGCGTATTGGGAATCTGTTGGCGAGGAAACGCGCCCTCATTCATCCCCAGCATCGCGACCACCTTGAACGGAATACTGCGCATGGGCATGAGCGTACAAAAGTTGATACTGCCAGATAAAAAGCGTTGGCTGACCCGAGATTCCTGCAGGCCCTCCAACCAGGCATCTGCGAGCATTTGCAATGGAATACTCGCCAATTTCTGCGCCGTAAACTGCTCTCCCAGAGTATCGAGACTGGATTGCAGCAGTTGGCGCCCGGTTTCATCGAGCGTTTCCCAATCGACCAGCCGGTGCACCCAATGACTCAGTTCCAATAAGCCCTGCGAGGGGGGCAAATCTCGGCGAAGGGCCTGCTTCAATGCCGACAACACATCGAGAAAGCGGCACATTTTACCCACCAATACCTGCTGCGCGATGGCGTCCGGTTCACTGGGCAAGCCCGACCTTGCGTATGGATGGAGATCGGCCCCCGCTTCGGGACTCCCACTAACCATACCTGCCAGCATTCTCCGCATGGCCTTGAACCAGGTATTGGCGTCGCTGCTGCCCTGGTGTTGCAGGAGTTCATCACGATGCTCACCACTCAAGCCCCAGCGTACGTTCAGTTGCGAGAGCCACGCGCGCAGCGTAACGCAGTCGGGTTCCTCCAGCTGAAAACGTTGCCGAATGGCGTCGGTGTCCAACCAATCAAATACCTCGAACATACTCAGGCGAGTATCACCAAGCCGAAACACACCATCCAGCGCATCGATGAGCGGTTGCTCACGCGCAATGGCCTGATCTGATATTGCAAAAGGCAAGGCGCGCTGTTCGCCATCACGAAAGCGTACCCGCCGGGAAAATATCGCGCGGATGAGCGGCGCAAACACCTCGACATCGGGCATCATCACGATAATATCCCGTGGCGCGAGATCGGTGTCACTGGCGAGCAGTCCCAACACATAATCATGCAATGCTTCCACCTCACGCAGGCGGCTGTGACATTGCGCAAAGCGTATGCTGGCGTCATCCAAGGCAATGGGACGCCTCTGCTGCGCCACATCAAATATATCTGCCTGTATGGCCTGCAGTGCCGAAGTATTAGCATCGGGGGTATCAAACAAATCCGCCGAACTCACAACAAACCCTGGCGTGCCTTCCCGCTCATGAATGAGGCTCAGATAGTCCCTTCCGGTTTTACCCCAGCTGGCCAGGAGGCGATTCTGTTCGACGAACAAGGCGCCCGCGAGCGAAGCGTCGATGCCTTTCTCCAACAAGGTGTGCTGCTGACGAAGTGCCTGCTGGGGATGCAGTACATCTCCCCAATAATGCTGGCAGGGATTCATGGCCAGCCAATGAATATCGATATACTGAGCAAGTTGAAGATACAAAGGCAGCCAGGCCGGCGGCAAGGTGTGTAGCCCAAACACAAAAACACGCTGAGGCAGTTGCGACTGCTGATCAAGGTCCAACGATCTCAGGGCCTGTGCAAGCCACTCGATTTGTGCCGCACGGTGTTGACGCGCCTCCAGAGGCTGCTCCGGGTAAAGGCTTCGCCATAAATCCCTTTGCCACGCCCACGCGGAACTGGCTCCTGGCACATGAGCCAATTCATCAGGTACCGACGCAGGCCCGGCCGTCGCTTCCCACCGGCGTATCCAGTCGGGCCGGTAGTTCTGGTATGCATCGAAGATGTCAGCTGCAGCTTCGGCCAACATCATCTGCGCAGACGTCGATGTGGCAGGATTTCCCAGCGATGAGAGATAGCGCGCCAACGGCGCATAGTCCGGCTGCTCCAGTTTCTCCGGTAGAAGACGCAGTATTTCCCAGCGTAAGGTGCTTTTTTCGTAGTGACGGGTTTGCACCAGTGCGGGCTGCAATGTTCGAATCAGTTGCCAGATAAAGCTCGCAGGGTGCACGCTGCTTACGTTCACGGCCGCACCATTGTGCAATGCCAACTGCTGATTCAGCCAAGTGCCCATGCCTGCGCTTTGAATGAGTATCAGCTCTTGTTCGAAGGGATCTGACAAAGGGTGCGTAGCCATGATATGTGCCATGGCAGCAGCCAGATTTTCGGTTTTATTTGAGTCGTGAAAAATAAGCATGCGAATCCTTTTTATGGCCGGCAGTATAACGACACAAAACACCTACGACCAGCGCCACTCCAGTAGAAAATCACGCCATAACCGTCGCTTAGTCCTCACAGTTAACAAGTTACTTTAAGTCCACCCAAAGACAGCATAACCCCATGAAACTATTAACATTTTTGCTAGCAAAGTTTGTCAGCATGTGCAGCAGTTTTTTGCCGACCAAAGACACTTTTATGAACACGGTCACATTTGCTTGCGCGGCCGGGATTGATGCTTGAGATCATATGAGGGAATGCATATATTGCTGTGGCCTCCATATAAAAACCACAACAATATGCGGCAGAGCGTGTGCCGCACATAATAATGAAAACGCTTATTTAGGGAGTATCGGAAGCTTGTTGCATCCTCAAGGAAAACATGGCGCCAAAAAGCGCATGGGTACCTGGTCGAAACTCGTCGCACTCTGCACCCAGGTAATGGGAGGCTACTATCGTTCCAACGGTACGATTGTACGCAACATTGCCTCGGGCAAAACCAGCCATGATGACGATGGAGAAGCCATCTTTGTCGAGACGGATGTTCAGTTTGCGAGTATCACCGAGCGTACCCACGCACGCGTACGCCACCTGGAGACGCAACGGCAAACCAATATCGAAATGATTCTGTCGATCGCCTCCGGGCTGATGGGTGAGAAAGTGCCAATACAAAGTGTCGACCCGGACTGGGCGACGCTGTACTTCAATTACGCACAGGATGTAAGCAACAAAAACATGCAAAGCCTCTGGGCCCGCGCGCTACTGTGCGAGCTCAAGCGCCCCTGCTCAATCTCCAAACGTAGCCTGAAGTTTCTCTACCATTGCGACAGCTGGGAAATTAACGCCTTCAAGAAGGTGGCGAACTTTGCATTCATTGGCAAAAACGGTCACCCCTTTTTGTTCCGGGTACAACAGAATCCGTATGAGAACGATGACATTTTCACGGAGTCACGCCTGCTTTCCCATTGCATCAATGCGGGCATGATTGCACCGAACGCCCAGGAGCTGGTGGTTGGCTTTGAATTCGACTATCAAAAGAAAACCCACCGAGTGAGCCATGATTTTGCGCAACGCGGTCAGGGCGTGGGCTTTTACATGCACCCCTTCTCGAAAACGGGTAGTGATCTGGTCAAACTCATGGGCGGACTCGAAAGCATTCCTAGCTCCAACATGCAGCGCCGTGTGGTATGGGATTACCTGGCTGACTTTATCGATTTTGAAATACCCGAAGACGCGGCCGCGATGGCGGGCTAGCAGGTAATAGCGAGCGCCTGAGTCAGCCAGCGACAAGCGATTACGAAGACAAAAAGCCGGGACGAGCCCGGCTTTTTTTGTCTCATCGTTTCAATCTGAAAGCCTGACGACTTACAACTGGCTACGCCCTTTGCCTGCCGCTATTTTCAGGCGCAAGGCATTCAATTTGATAAAGCCCTCCGCATCTTTCTGATCATAGGCCCCGGCATCATCTTCAAAGGTCGCGATGCTCTCGTCGAACAGCGTGTCATCAGACTTGCGCCCCACCACAATCACATTCCCCTTGTAGAGCTTCAAGCGCACAACACCATTCACATAGCCTTGTGTATCATCGATCAGGGCCTGCAGCGCCTTGCGCTCTGGCGACCACCAATACCCGTTGTACACTAATTCGGCATACTTGGGCATGATGCTGTCCTTCAGATGGGCAGCTTCTTTGTCGAGTGTGATCGACTCAATGGCACGGTGCGCTTTCAGCATAATCGTGCCCCCGGGGGTTTCGTAACACCCGCGTGACTTCATACCCACATAGCGGTTTTCAACGATGTCCAAACGGCCAATACCATGGGCGCCACCTTTTTTGTTGAGCGTTTCAAGCACAGTGGCTGGACTCATCGCTTCACCGTTGATGGCCACGATATCACCCTTGCTGTAACTCAACTCGATATATTCGGCCTCGTCTGGCGCCGCCTCGGGCGACACGGACCAACGCCACATATCTTCTTCGGCTTCCTGCCATGGGTCTTCCAGAATGTCGCCCTCATAGGAAATATGCAGAAGGTTGGCATCCATGGAGTATGGCGATTTGCCTTTTTTCTTCTCTACTTCAATACCGTGCTTGTCGCAATAAGCCAGCAGGCTTTCGCGCGAGCTGAGATCCCATTCACGCCAGGGCGCTATGACTTTCACGCCCGGCTTGAGTGCATAGGCCCCCAGCTCGAAACGCACCTGATCATTCCCCTTGCCAGTGGCACCATGCGAAATGGCATCGGCCCCGGTTTCGTTGGCAATTTCGATGAGGCGCTTGGCGATCAGAGGGCGCGCGATAGACGTACCCAGCAAGTACTCACCTTCGTAAACCGTATTGGCACGAAACATGGGATACACAAAGTCGCGCACAAACTCTTCGCGCAAATCCTCAATGTAGATCTCCTTCACCCCCAAAGCTTCGGCTTTGGCGCGCGCCGGCTCTACTTCCTCTCCCTGACCTAAATCGGCCGTAAAGGTCACCACCTCGCACTGATAACGCTCCTGTAGCCATTTGACGATGACGGACGTGTCGAGGCCTCCGGAATAAGCCAACACCACCTTATTTACGTTATTTGACATGCTTCAATGCACTCCTGAAAGCGGGTGTGCCCTGCTCAATGAGGGCCAGAATTTGAAAGGGCGGTATTTTACAATTGCGCAGAGGCGAAATACAAATGGGACAGCGAATATCCCGTCTAGTCTTCGGGCGCGCCATCAAAGGAAGTGGCACTGCCATCGCCACGCACCAGTCGAACGGTGGTGCGACGGTTTTTCGCTTTGTTGGCAGCAGAATTATTTTTCACAACAGGATAGCGCTCGCCATGATAACGGGTTTGTATGATCTCGGGCGAAATCCCCCCTGCCACAAGATAGTCGGTCACGGCTTCTGCACGGGACTTTGACAGGCGGCGATTATATATACGCCGCCCGCTGTTATCGGTATGACCATCAACATAGATCCCACTTACCGTGCTATCGGCATTGGCATATAGAATGACCAGGTCGAGACGCGCCAGATCCGCCTCGGTCATTTCTGCCTTATCAACCTTGAAGTAAATGCGAGAACGTTCAATTTGTCGGAAGTTGACCGGCAACAACGAGGCGATACAGTCCAGGTACTGCTCGTAGGCGGGACCAAAACGAATACTGTTCAGGGCCACCCGTATAGAACCCTCTTTGTACCATGCCCTGCGCGTGAAGGTGGGCGCCATACCGTCGAGTAGGCCATACAGCATGGCGGTCGCCTGTTGATGATTCGTGATGATCGTACGGTCAGCTTGACTCACCGGCGCATAGCCCAGGTCCTGTACTACCTGGCCCGGCTTCCAGCCTGAGGCCTCTATTACAAGAGCGGCCTTTCCCGGTTTCATGGGGTTATTGCGTGCCTGAGTATAGAACAGGAGGTCTTCGCCCGCTTCGTGAAAGAATACGCCCTGCCCATAGCGGGGAATATCCTGCACAATACTGCATTCAAAAATGGATGCAGATACGTACCACTGACTTTTTTCAAGCGGCGCCATGTAAGTATCTGCCCACGCAGAACCGATGAATAAACCCAGCACCGTCACAAGCAGCCTTGCCGCCGCCCCGCGAGCGAACATCCAGAAGGCACGGCGCTCTGCTGCATCAGTAACCAATTCCCCAACGTTCTGCTTTGCCAAGCTGTTCACCACCACTACTTTATTCGGAACTCGTTATACAGGACTGACCCACTCGCCATAAAAGCGGCAATGGCTTGCCTGTTTTGGCCAATTAGGCCGACCAGCTCAGGCGAGGCTTTACCCCTTCCTGCATCCGGTTTAACATCCTTCTGCTAAACTGCTCCGGCAGAAGGATTCTGTAAGGACAAACTGTGCCCAACCAGTCAGACAAAAGCAATTCCCACGCCATCGCGCAACGTTTTCGAGGATTTTTACCCGTTGTCGTCGATGTAGAAACCGCAGGCTTCAACTGTAAAACCGATGCTCTGCTTGAAATCGCCGCCGTCATTATCGGCGCAAAAAGTGACGGCGACCTCTTTCTCAAAGAAACGATTCACTGCAATGTAGAGCCTTTCAAAGGTGCCAACCTTGAGCAATCAGCCCTGGATTTTACAGGCATCGATCCAAGCAGCCCCTTTCGAAACGCTCAACCGGAAAAACTGGCCCTCGACAAAATCTTTACCCCGATTCGCAAGGAAATAAAAGCAACGGGCTGCACCCGAGCAATTCTGGTGGGCCACAATGCGTCCTTTGACCATGGTTTTGTATTTGCAGCCGCGGAACGAACCGGAATCAAACGTAATCCCTTCCACCCCTTTTCTTCTTTCGACACCACCACCTTGGCGGCTCTGGCTTACGGCCAAACAGTGCTGGCGAAAGCCTGCGCTCTGGCAAGCATCGATTTCGATGGCAATGAAGCCCATTCGGCCAAGTACGATACCGAGAAAACAGCGGAACTGTTTTGTAGAATTGTGAACAAATGGCGACACTTGGGCGGCTGGCCGTCTTGATGGGCCAGAAGACGCGAGATGGGAAGCGGGATAAGTTTTACTAAAGTCGCAGGGCGCGTGGCGTTAAACAAAAAACGGGAGACATAGCGTCTCCCGTTTTCCACAAAGCATCAAGCGATTACAGCCCTTCTGCATTCTCTGCAAGGTACTTGGCCACACCGTCGGGAGACGCATCCATACCTTTGTCGCCTTTCTTCCAACCCGCAGGGCATACTTCGCCGTGTTCTTCGTGGAATTGCAGCGCGTCTACCAGACGAATCAGCTCATCCATGTTACGCCCCAGAGGCAGGTTGTTGATGATTTGTGACTGAACAACGCCTTCTTTGTCGATCAGAAATGCGCCTCGGAATGCAACGCCACCCTCAGATTCAACATCGTAAGCCTTAACGATGTCGTGGTTCATGTCGGCTGCAAGGGTGTAACCAACAGGGCCAATGCCGCCTTTGTCGACTGGCGTATTGCGCCATGCGTTGTGACTGAAGTGAGAATCGATGGAAACGCCAATGACTTCAACGCCGCGATCTTTGAAATCCTGAATGCGGTGATCCAGTGCGATCAATTCAGAAGGGCATACAAATGTGAAATCCAGAGGGTAGAAGAAAACCAGGCCGTATTTACCTTTAATCGCTTCAGACAGAGTGAACTCGTCAACAATCTGACCATCTGCCAAAACAGCCGGGACAGTGAAGTCCGGTGCTTGCTTACCTACTAATACGCTCATGCTGTATTCTCCATTTTACGTGTTATGTTTTGAGACAAAGACAACGCTCTGCCTTGTAAATTCGTGACTGCTGCCTCGCAGCAGCGCATAGTGTACTAAGACACGAATCGAGATCCTACTTCGCACCGATAAATAATACTTATCTTATGAATAGCTAATAGCTATTAGCCAGCGAACCAACAAAAAAGCCGCTGATATTCGTCAGCGGCTTTATGGGGTCGATCAGTCGATTACCAGTGAATACCCCGCATAATAGCGGCGAACGCCACCTGCTCAGTAGATACTTTTGGCTTATCGGTTTGCTGATCCTTGCCTTGCGCGGCGGCAGAATCAGGGAACATTTTGTAACCTGTATTCATGACTATCTCACCGACTTTAGGCGCCAAGGCATGCAGTACCTGAGCAAAAACACCCAGGCGCGTTGCAATACGTTTTGGACGGTGCACGATGGCTTCGGCGATGAGTTCCGCAGCATCTTCCGGCGTCAGCGTGGGCACCGAATCATAAATTTTGGTTGGCCCGATCATCGGCGTTCTCACCAGCGGCATATTGATCGTCGTAAAGGTGACATTACTATCGGAAAACTCCGCAGCAGCGCAACGTGAAAAGGCATCGAGGGCCGACTTTGATGCGACATAGGCAGAAAATCGGGGAGCATTGGTGAGCACACCAATGGATGAAATATTCACGACGTGCCCGCGTTTTCGTTCCAGCATGGAGGGCGCAAACCCCATGATCAATCGCAATGAACCGAAGTAATTGAGCTGCATGGTTCGCTCAAAATCGTGGAAACGATCGAATGAAAGATTAATAGATCGGCGAATAGAGCGGCCCGCATTATTGATCAGATAATCCACATGCCCGTGATCCTTCAGCACCTCTGCAACGAACCGGTCACAGTCTTCCATATTTGAGAAGTCACAACGGTAGGCGTGCACCGTTGCGCCCTTACCCTCAAGCTCATGCTTCACTTCGTCCAGTTTGTCCTGCGTGCGGGCTGCAATACACACCACAGCTTCCGCTTCGGCAAGCATCTTGGCGGTAGCGAGCCCTATGCCGGATGTCGCACCCGTCACAACGCATACCTTACCTGACACCGTGCCACGCAAAGTGCGGTCCTTATGCAAATCCGGATCAAGATTGCGCTCCCAGAAGTCCCAGATGGCTGGGGCATAATCCGGCAAGCGAGGCACCTCGATACCGGTGCCTTCCAGCACGCGCTCTGTCTCTCGTGAATCGAAGCGGGTTGGGTAGTTAATAAATTCCAGCGCCGACGAGGGAATACCAAAATCGTTTAACAGCGCCCCGGTGATGCGTTTCACTGGAGGCAGATTCTTGATGCCATTGCGAATCATCGGCGGAATAAACCCGAACATACGAGAATCGATACGCATGGTCATGGTAGGCGCATGGCCGGCTTCAGCAAAAATATTCAGCACTTCGCCGACCTTGTAGGGATCAGGATCCGTAAGGTGGAAGCACTTGTTATCTTCACCCTCTACGTGTGAGATATGGTCAATCGCGTTCACTATAAAATCCACAGGCACAACATTGATTCGGCCACCTTCTATACCAATGGTAGGCATCCACTGTGGCAGTGCATGGCGGATTTTCTGAAGCATTTTAAAGAAGTAGTACGGGCCATCGATCTTGTCGATTTCACCCGTTTTCGAGTGCCCGATGACCATGCCGGGACGATATACGCGCCAGGGAATTTTGCACTCGGTACGCACGAGCTTCTCGGATTCGTGTTTGGTGCGCAGGTAAGGGTTGTCCAGCTTGGTTGCTTCCTCAAACATGTCCTCTCGGAAAGTACCTTTATAGAGCCCGGCGGCCGCAATGGAACTGACATGATGGAAACATTTTGCCCCCATGGATTCTGCCGCTTCCACGGCAAATCGCGTACCCTCTACATTTACTTTCTCTTGGATCTCGGCACTTGCGTTAAGGTCATAAATCGCCGCCAAATGGTAGAAATGATCAACGTTGTCCTTGAGCGTGCTCAGATCGCTATCTGAAATACCTAATTTGGGTTCAGTGAGAGAGCCGTTTATCGCAACAACCTGATCACTGGTGGCACCCCAGCGCTCGAGCAGTTTTTCGTACTTGGGCATACTGTGTTTCTGCACAAGTAGATAGATCGTCGCATTACGCTTGAGCAGGTTTTGAACCAGAAAACGACCAATAAAACCGGTTCCACCGGTGAGAAAGTAACTCATTTAATGACACCCCATTTGAAATGTGAACTGCGCTGACAACCATTCAAGTTACCAAGCAGATTTACGAAGTTTGTGTTCAATCCCTGTGCTTCTTATTGTGACTACTTTGAAGCGGCTGTCGCCCGCCTTTCAGAGGCGCTATGTCGTAATAGAGTATAGACCTTGATTCTTGGCGAACAAGCCCACCCTGACGCTGATACCATCGGGCTGCCAGCTTCTATCCAAGCAGCAAAGGGGGTTATGTCGATTGGCGCACAATATAGCCATTGATTCGTAGAGCAACAACTCCAAAATACCCTCCCCTGAGTAATTCATGCGTGATACCTTATGCGACTGTTTCAGTTCGTCTTTTCGTGGTTT
This sequence comes from Oleiphilaceae bacterium, assembly GCA_041590075.1. Classification (GTDB taxonomy): domain Bacteria; phylum Pseudomonadota; class Gammaproteobacteria; order Pseudomonadales; family Oleiphilaceae; genus PZPK01. Next base: position 6,074 of record JBFHUL010000040.1, on the reverse strand, counting down.
TTCAGTTCACTCGACTCGGGAGTTTTATGTCTATCGCCATCCGCCTCGTTGCATTTCTGTTTGTTTTTCTGGTCTCGCTAAATAGCGCTGCAAAACCGGAGCTTATCAAAAGCCCCAATGACGACCGACAATACCGTGCGGTAACACTTGAAAATGGCCTGCAAGTACTGCTTGTTTCCGATCCACAGACCGATAAAGCCGCCGCAGCTATGGATGTCGCCGTTGGCAGTGCCAATGATCCTGCAGACTATCAAGGGCTCGCGCATTTTCTGGAGCACATGCTTTTTCTTGGCACTCAACGCTTTCCGGACGCCGATGCCTACCAACGTTTTATCAGCGAACATGGCGGGCATCACAACGCCTTTACATCTCTTGACCATACCAACTATTTTTTTGACGTCTCACCACAACACCTGAAACCGGCTCTTGAACGGTTTGCTCAACAGTTCACTTCACCGCTTTTTAATCCCGAATATGTGCGGCGCGAAGTGAATGCTGTGCATTCGGAATTTACGTCGAAAATCAAGGACGATGGCCGCAGGTTCTATTCTGCAATCAAAGAAGTGATCAATCCCAAACACCCCTACTCCAAATTTTCGGTAGGCAACCTCACCACACTGCAAGCAAGCAAGGAAGAGGCTCTAAGATCAGCCATGCTGGACTTTTACCAGCAATACTATGCCGCACGAAACATGCGGCTGGTAGTACTGGGAAAAGAAAATCTGGAGCAGCTGGAGCAGATCGTACGCAAACAGTTTTCGGCACTTCCCGACCACCCGGTAGAACGCTCCCGGGTAACAGAAGAGTTTTTCGAATCCGGCAAATTGCCGGCTAAGCTGGAAGTACAAAGTATTCAGGATAAACGCTCTCTGATGTTGGCCTTCCCGGTCCCCTCATCGTTCCCCCATCTGCGATCTAAACCTGTTGTCTATCTCGCCAACTTACTGGGACATGAGGGTGACGGCTCTCTCCTTGCCTCGCTCAAGCAACAAGGCCTCGCAGATTCATTGACGGCAGGCAGCCACTTCGACAATAAGTATGAGGAGATTTTTACCTTAACGTTGGGACTCACACAGCGCGGACTGGACGAATATGAACGAGTACTGCAGGAGATCTTCGCCTATATTAAGCGCCTCTCGGCTGAGGGCATTCAGAAACGCTATTTCGATGAGCAGGCCCGCATGCTCGATGTCAGCTTCCGCTTTCAGGAAAAATCAGAACCCATTCATCTTGTCAGCGCATTAGCGAATGCACTGCACGATTTTGAACCCGAAACGGTACTGTATTCCTCATATCAACTTGATGAATATCGCCCAGACCTTTACCGCAATTATCTTGCTTACCTGAATCCCAAGAACGTATTGCTCGTATTGCAGGCGCAACACTATGAAAGCGAACTGAGAAGCCCCTGGTACGAAACGCCCTATCGATTAAGCAACATGGAACCTGCGCTATTGGAGAAGTTAGTTTCAGCGCCCATGATACCGACTCATGCCATGCCAGAATCCAATCCGTTTCTACCCGAAACTCTGGACATGGTAGCCGGCCCCAGCCAGCCTATTCCCGAATTGCTGATCAGCAAACAAGGGCTCGCACTATGGCACCAAACCAACACAGAATTTAAGACTCCGAAAGCCAATCTTTTTCTTAGCATTCGCTCCCCGGAGGCAATGGCTTCAGCGCGCAATCAAAACCTTAGCGAGATCATGGCCAGCATGTTTCGCGATGCACTCAACACCTTCAGCTATCCCGCCTATCTGGCCGGTTTGAATTATCAGCTGTACAACCATCTACGTGGTGTAACGATCAAGATAAGTGGTTACAACGACAAACAAAGTGCCCTGCTCAATCAGTTATTAAGCACCATTAAATTTGGCCAGCTGAACGAGGAAAGATTCGATATCATAAAGGAAAGATTGGCAAGAAAACTGGCCAACGCCAAACAGGCCAAACCCTATGAACAGGCCTTTTCCGCACTACAGACACGCCTCTTGGATCCCTCCTGGAACGAGCAAGTGCGCTTAGACGCGTTGACCGAAACCTCTTTCCGCGATCTCTTACAGTTCCGCGAACAATTTTTTACTGACTTGGATCTCGCCATCCTCAGCGCTGGGAACGTGAGCCGGGCTGGCAGCATGAACATATCTGCGCAAATTGAATCCATCCTCCTCAAACAGGCCGAACCAACAAGCGTACGCAGAGCACTGGTAGAACAACGCAATACTTTACCCGCCACGTTTAAACGCTTACCCGTGGATCACAGCGATAATGCCATGGTGATGTATCTGCAAGGTAATAACCGCTCCTTCAAAGAACAGGCAAGCATGCAGCTTCTCACCCAGCTTATCTCCAGCGACTACTACAATGAATTACGTACCGAAAAACAGCTGGGCTATATTGTTCTGGCCTCCTACATGCCGCTTATGGAAATTCCAGGCTTGGTATTTGCCATACAATCACCCAGCGCTACCGGAGAACAACTAGTCAATGAAACGCTTGCGTTCATACGCTCGCTACCCGAGCGCTTGGCGAAAATGCCTGCAGAATTTTTTGAACGGCATCGCCAAGCAGTGATTAGCAAGCTTCTGCGTCAAGATAAAACGCTCTATCAGCAAAGCAATTATCACTGGCAGGAAATTGATCGTACCAATGGCGATTTTGATACGCGCCAACAACTCGTACGCAGCTTGGAAAAACTTAGCCAGGAAGATATCAACACGTTTATGGAATCGCTCACGATAGATCGACTGCATAACAAACTTGCGGTGATTGCAACACCTAACGAAACGATCACCTTGCCGGAATGGCGTGATCTTGATGCGATAGCGAATGAACCCGCTTATTTTGAGGAGTATTAAACGAACACGTGCCCTTATCAGGTATAGGGCACGATGCTTTCTGCATAGAATTGAAGCTCCTGCAGAATACTTTGATCGCGCACACTGCAATCAGGCCGATTAGCCAGCGTAGCGAGTGAATGCAGGAACGACTCGAAATTACGGCTGCCCTGAACAGACTGGATGAGTCGCTCGGCGCGAAATTGCTCCCAACGTTCGCGCTCTTCTTCCGATAGCAAGTCCGGATAATTGCGGGCACGGTAGCGAAATAGCATTTCGTCCAGCCGTACATCTTCAAAATCAAACGATTCTTCAGCCAATAAGGCCGGAGAGGTCTGTCGCACACGCCGCATTTCCTGTTTGTCACGATCGGAGAAAAAGCCGCCGGAATAGATCATCAGGTCGGGGTCGTCCTGAGCAGCCGGAGGCTCGTCGTTATATAACGCCTCCAAACGCATCGCCCAACCCGCTTGAGAGCGAATCCATTTGAGATTATTGCGCATTTCTTCCAGATCAAGCTGCCATGCAGACAAGCGCTCATCGGGAATGTTTTTCACTACCGCTGCATTGACGATCATGGGGCACTTGTTTAGATGAATAGCCTTCAGAGCTGGCCGTTCACGATCACCTAACTCCTGAACACCGCTATATAAACGCGCCTTGATTTCATCCAACTCAAGGTCCTGCAACAGGCGCGGGTCTTGTCGTAAATCAAAACACACGATCGCGTTTGAATTTCGGGGATGCTGAAACAGCGGCAGCATTAAAGCACTACACCCCTTAGAAACGGGGAACTTGGACGACACGTGAAAAACGGGCTTCATAGACTCCGGATCAAGCATACCGGCCAACTGATGTTTAGTACGATGTGTAAACGCATAGTCATATAGCTTGGGTTGCTTGGACTTTATGAGCTTTGCCAATGCTATCGTCGCGTAGACATCGGAGACTGCATCGTGTGCGGAGGCATGGGATATCCCATTGGCTTGCGTGAGAAGCTCGAGGCGAAAACTCACCTCACCATTATCGCCTTTAGGCCAAACTATCCCCTCCGGACGCAAGGCGTAGGTCATCCTAACCACGTCGATAATGTCCCAACGAGAGTTTCCATTGCGCCACTCTCTTTCGTATGGGTCGTAAAAGTTACGATAGAAAAGATTACGACTCACCTCATCATCAAAGCGTATGCTGTTATATCCGGCAACACAGGTATTTGACTGACTGAACAGTGCCTGAATGCGTTTGGCAAATTCCGCCTCACAGACGCCTTCTTTTAACGCTTGCTGCGGAGTAATACCGGTAACGAGGCAGGCCTCAGGCGCGGGCAATACGTCATCAGCAGGACGACAATAAAAACAATCGGGATCGGCAATTGGGTTCAGATCGAGATCAGTTCGAACGCCAGCAAACTGTGCGGGGCGATCACGCTGAGGGTCGGCACCAAAGGTTTCGTAATCGTGCCAATAGAGACTTTCCATGAGAGTACCGTGCCCAAATCATTGTAGTTGGGCACGCATTATACGGAGTGCATGTTCAAAATCGAGTAGAAGGAAGGTGGTATTAAAACAGGCCGTTGCCGCGATCGATATACTCCGTGCGCACACGCTCGGTACCAGAAGCATTATGCCCTGTGTTCATGTCTATATGCATGGAGGTCGGTATGTTAATGAAGACACCTGACGCAGCACTGGTAGTTCCTTGCGAGGTGCTCCAGTCAGTCGCTTGTTTTTGATAGGAAATAAAGAAATCATTGGTGTAATCAACTTGGCCAGTTGTCTTATTTCGCTGACCAATATCCAGGGTTTTATAATCAGCCAGATCGTAGCAGTAAAAACCGGACTGACAATTGGTGACACCCCCGACTTCAGATTTCGACACACCAAAATAGCGAGAACGGGTATTGTCATCATTGCCGTTGGCATCCAGCATGGTTGCCTGATAATCATCGCCAAAATAATCCTGTATTTCGATACCGATATTACCGGAGATACTATTGAAATCGCCGCTCATTTGGCCGCGGGCTTCACCAAATCCCAAACGAAAACCCAGCAGGTCGTCTGAGGCATCCTGCGCAATCTCAAAGTAGGGGTCGTTAAATTCGAAAGGCACGATGTCGTTTACCGCATAGGTATTGCCATCAAGCTGTACTTTAGAGCTGTCTTCAGAAATGGAACCAAAGCCGAGATTGGTTATATCCACATCGGCAGCCAAGGTCTCGCCCGCGCGGCTATAATTGCCTAGCTCAAGGGTATTCACGTTCATTTGAATATCAGCTTCCATGCCCAGCGTGACGCGCGTATAGCTGTTCGTACCCAGTTGCGATACGTCGAAAGCTACGGCGCCCTGTCCGGAATGTTCGCTTAGCTCTTCATCCGCAAGCGGTTTGAGTTCCGCAAAGGAAGACACACTGATTCCTGCCAACACAATCGCAAGGGACGATCTCAAACGATTTACCATTACTTTGGAAATGCTCATCTAGCTCCAATACTTCGTGTGTTCGGCAGTTCATAAATATCGACTTAATTGTTTTTATTATCAGAGTGCTACTATATCGTTTCTATTTGTTTTTCTATGTGAACAAGAGCACAAGCACGTTGCGTTTCAGAAAGTTATTAGACTCATGTCACATTTCATTTCGATAGCCAATTAAGATTACCAGCTTCTTCAGCAATCAAATGTGAACAGTTGTTAGAATTGCGTCAATTGGTAGAGATCTTGATTAAACATCAACGGCTCAGCATGAACTGCACTTCCAGCAAGAACTCCCGTTATCGAGTCAGGCCTGTAGCCCCACTCCCTTCTCATTAAAAGGGGCAAAGAGGGATTTGTGTAAGGCGTTTTTTTTGTTACCGATGCCATTCAGGTGATAAAAAAACCGCACGTAAGACTGACGGAGCGGCCTAATTCAAAACCAGAAAGCGTCCAGCCACCGGAAGGTGCATTTGGGGCGCGGACATTAGCTGACTGCGATGATAATGGCCGGACGATGGCCCGCACTGCAGGCGCAGCGGGAAGCGGTTCACAGGCTCGCAGCCACTCCTTTCGAAGACCTTCACCCTATACCACCAAAGAACGCGGGTATGCCGCCGACGCAGGAGCGCTTAGCTGTCTCTGCACCGCACAGCTTTGTTTCGGAGGGCGACAAATAAAAAAGGCCCGCCTATTGGCGAGCCTTATTTATTTAGAAGCCTGACGATGACCTACTCTCACATGGGACCTCCCACACTACCATCGGCG
>JBFHUL010000039.1:0-28514 GCA_041590075.1 Oleiphilaceae bacterium | reverse complement strand
CTTCCAGCACTTTCAATCCCTCGGCACCGCCATTTGCGAAATAGGTATTGAGCTTGAGTGGTCGCATGAGTCGGCGAATCGACGACAGAATGTGCTGTTCGTCGTCTACGAACAGTACGGATTCTTTCTTACTCTCGGCCTGGGCGGCGTCTTCAGTGGTCATTACTACCTTCTGTCCTCAGGATTGACCAAGGAAGTCCTTGGCAAGTTGAGCAAATAGGGCATCGCAAGCGCCCAATAAGGCCAGGGCTTGCGCTTCATTGTTAAATACCTCGTCCAGCACGCCGGTTTTCAGGCTAACCGTACATACGGAGTTGGAAATCCCATAGGCAAAGCCATCGGCGACGACATTACTGAGATTGAGAATGTGCTGGTCGGGGCTATCTGTGCCGTCATACACGGATTGAATGGTCTGGCAGACTTCGTTGGGGAAGTTCCAGTATTCGAGGGCCTTGAAGGACACTTCGAGATAGTTGAGCCCTGTTACCTCACTTACCGCATCCTGAACGGTGTGCTTGCCTTGCGCTGCCAGTGTAATGGCCGACGGTAGCCAGGCCGGATTAAAGTTATCCAGCACGATCAGCCCCAGATGCTCAAACAACGCCGAGGTAAATAAGTTATTTCCGTTACGTTCGTGGGCTTCGCCGCAGACTCTGGCCAGGCATGCCGAATAAAGCGAGTGTTTCCATACGGCATCATAGGAGAGCTGGTTGGTGCGGTCGCCTTCGTCGCGGTAATCACCCAGCACGGCGAGGGTGTAGATCAATGAGCGCAGTGTATGTTGGCCGAGAATCACGCATGCTTCGCGCAGCGAATCGATCTGCCGGCTGAATCCGTAAAAGGAGGAGTTGGATATCTGCAGTACCCGGCCGGCGATGACCGGGCAGGAAAGCAGCAAAGATTCGAGTTCCTTGGGTTCTACAAAGTCCTGTTTCAGGGCCTCGAGCAGCTTGTTTACGCTCGGTGAGAAGCTGGGTAACTTATCGAGTACTTCATCTACCTCAATACTCATTCTGCTACCTCGCCCTGATCGCCTTGATTGAGATACTGAGCGAGGATGTGGCGCAGTTTTTCCAGCTCATGGGGGTCTGAAAGAGCGTCACGGAAGTTGTCGAGATGTTCCAGACGGCGCTGCCGTTCGGCGGCACTGAGAGCTTCTTCTTTACTCATCCGGGTGTCTCCCAAAGGCAAGGTAACCATAGTTGTCGAGACCTAAATCGATCTTGATGCACTGAAATTCGATGGCCGAATTCTGCAGAGTGATGGTGGCGCGTAGCGGTGTATTGATCTCTGCTTGCGTACAGTCAGTCCACAATTGCATCAGTGCCTCGGGCAGAATCTTATTAGCTTTCATGCCCACCAGGGCCTCGCTGCCTAGCAGATCACGTGCCTGCTGGTTGGCGTCAACAATAAACCCGTCGTCACTGATGCCCAGCGCCGCATCGGGCAAAAACTCAAACAGCTTTTGAGATACCTGAAGGCGCTTTACGTGCATGCTCAATTCCATGGTCTTGCGCTCTACACGTTGTTCGAGTTCTTTGTTCAGAGTCAGCAATTCTTGCGACAGGCGTTTGTTTTTTTCTTTTACCTCCCAGTATTCGAAAGCGTCATCGATGGTGTGGAGAAGGTGTGCGTCGTCCCAGGGCTTGAACAGCACTTTATATACCGCACCCTGATTGACCGCCTTGGTAATGCCTTCAAGTGCGGTATAGCCGGTGAGGAGTATGCGCACCACCTCGGGATGTTTCTGTTGAATCACTTCGAACATTTCGGCGCCGGTCATGCCGGGCATGAGCTGGTCGGACAGTACGATGCTCACCTGCTTTTCGTCGAGTATCTCGAGCCCCTCGGCAGCGCTATTGGCGGTAAGTACCTCATAGCCTTGTGAGCGACACAATCGCTTGATGGATCGCGTGATGTTCTGCTCGTCGTCGACGAGTAATAAGCGTTTTTTTTGCTCCATGAGCGGTCAGGACAACTAATTTTGGGAAGGTACCTTTGAACTTAGCCAACAAAGGGGGGTTGCGCAAGTTGGCAAGTGTAAGTCCTTGCAATTCAGAGCGCTGCGATGCGCCGCGCTGCTCTGAATTGTGAGGTACTAAGCGCTGATGTGATCGATAAGGTGAGGAAGATTCACGAAATTATTCGATTTGAGTGCCAATTTCGTACTGGGTGACCACGCGCGTTTCCTTGGCGGCGGCATCGTACCAGCGTTGCATGCTGGGCAGCAGAAGCAGTTCGTCGATGTAGGTCTGGCTGGTGTCAGACACTTCGATGCCATAGGTTGCGAAGCGGGAAGCGACGGGCGCAAACATGCAATCGGCCAGAGTAAAATCGCTGAAGAGCCAGGGGCCCTCATGCCGGTTGAGGGCGTCCTGCCAGATTCCGTCGATGCGGTGGATATCGCGTTCGCAGGCTTCACTTACGCGCACTTTTCGGCTTGCTCTGCAGTTCATGGGCAGTTCCTGACGCAGGTGGGCAAACCCGGCATGCATCTCGGCGCAGTAGGCCCGGCAAAGTGCGCGGTCTTTCCTGTTGTCGGGTAGGGCTTTGCCATGGAGGTAGTTTTCGTTGATGTATTCCAGAATGGCGAGTGATTCCCATACCGTGAGCTCTTCGTCTATGAGCACGGGTACTTGCAAGGTAGGGGAGTACTCCGCGAGCCGTTCATGGGAATCGGCTTCGTAGAGCATGATTTTTGTTTCTTCAAAGGGAATATCAAAGTGGCTCAGTAACAGCCAGGGCCGCAGCGACCAAGACGAGTAGTTCTGATTTCCGATCACTAATTCCATACCTACTCTCCGATTACGCTTTTTGTGGGTTTATAGAGGGGATACAACTAGCCATCAGCCGCCGGCGCGTTTCACAGTGTAGCCCTTGTCTTGCAGAAGTTTTAGCAGAAGATCGCGTTGATCGCCCTGAATTTCGATCACGCCTTCTTTGACTGCGCCGCCCACGCCACACTTTTGCTTCAATTCTTTAGCCAGTTTTTTCAGGTCATTGCTATTGAGTAACAGGCCTTTTACTTCCGTGACACCTTTACCTTTGCGCCCCTTGCGGTCGAGAGAAATACGCACAATGCCATCGCCTTCCGGAAGGCTCTCCTGATTGCAGACACATTGTTGCACCGGGTGCTGGCAGGTTGGGCACATGCGCCCCTGATCAGTGGAATACACCACTCCACTGTTGCGTTGTTTGGTCATACTCTTGCACTTATTAAGTTAGGTTAGTGAGAGGGCTGGAGCTGGCGAAACGGGCGCGACCAGAGGACTGCGCCAAGACCCACCAGTATATTGGCAAGTGATGCGGCCAGATAAATGCCCGCCAAGCCGAAATAGTACGATAGTCCAAAGGCGAGTGGCATGTACAGTCCGAGTAAGCGCATGAAACTCATCACCATGGAAGGGGTGGGATTACCCATGCCGTTGGCGGCGGAGGACGACAGCATGATGATGCCCAGAAACAGGTAGGACACCGGTACCAGAAACAGGTAACTCGAGGCGGATTGAATGACTTTGGGGTCATCCGAAAACCAGCCTCCCACCGTGGGTGCCAGCAACCACAATATGAGGCTGATACCCAGTCCCCAGAGTGTGACAAATCGGAAGGTAATCGAGAGGGCCTGTGCAACACGCTGCTTGGCGTCTGCGCCCCAGTTCTGGCCGACAAACGGACCCATGATGGACGAGACGCCCATAATGACGACGATGCACAGGGATTCAATGCGAGCGGCGACACTGAATCCTGCGACCGCTTCGGGCCCGAAGCGCGCGACCATCCAGGTAGTTAAGGCGACCGAAAGCGGCGCGATCAGGTTGGTACCCGTGGCAGGAATGGCGATGTGCAGTATGGCGCGCCAGGCGGCCACCACGTCGCGGTAACACGCGCGCCAGCTGAGAAAGTCGAAACGGCGAACCAAGTAGTAGATGCCCATTACCAGAGCCACCGAATAGGAGATGACCGTGGCAAGGGCGGCCCCGGCTAAGCCAAGCTCCGGAAATCCAGCCAGACCAAAAATGAGTAAGGGGTCCAGCACAATATTGATCAGGGCCACGCTAATCATGATCAGGCTGGGAATGCGGGTGTTGCCGGCCGCGCGAATGGCGGAGTTGCCGACCATTGGAATGACCACCACAAAACTTCCCATGAACCAGATATCCATGAATTCATGAATCAGCGGCATCAGGCGTGCAGGCGCGCCCAGCCAGGTGAATATCTCATCCATATAGTGAAAGCCCAGCAGGGCGAAGCTGCCGGCTACCGAAAGCGCGATGAACAGCGCCTGCGTGGCATAGCTTTTCACGCGCTGTTGCGCTTGCGCACCGATAGCGCGGGCGATAACCGAAGAGGTACCAATGCCGATGCCGAAGGCCAGACTAAGCAGCGTTGACGTGATGGGAATGGTAAAGCCCATCGCCGCCAATGGATCGGTGCCGAGCTGCCCAACATAGAAGGTGTCGACGATATTCATCGACATAATAGCGAGAATGCCCCAGATCATGGGCACAGACATACGGTAGAGGTGGGTGCCCACATCGCCTTGTGTGAGGTCGGATTTGATCACGGTGCTTGTTTAGGTCTGGTGAATAGAGTGCTTGTTGCGATAAACGTTTAATCCAGCGCTTAACCTTGGCACGTTCGATACTGTGGGATCAAGCATTGTGGGCCGATGCATCAGTCCTTTTCATCGGGGTCAACATTACTCGTGGGTGGCGGGGTAACTGTTTCGGGTTCGGTGATCGATTGTTGTTGCGCAGAGTGGCTGGCCACGAAGTCTTTTTGAAATGATTCCACCGCCTGTTCCTGCTCGGCGATAAAGTGCAGTGAGAGATTGAAGGCGTGTCTCGTAAATTCCAGCACCTGAGCAAACCCCTCGTCGGACAGCTGTCGGGCGGCATCCTTTGATCGGTAAATATTGATGAACTCTCTTTCTCGCTGGTATTGCAGGGGCAGACGACCGGCCCCCCAGTCGTTAAGCAGCTTCCAGGTTTCCGGTGAGTAGGTGCGGCTGTATTTGAGGATGAAAGGAATCGGATCATTCCGGGCCAGCAATGCCGACAAACGCAGAATCAGTTCAAAACTCAGCGTGGCGGTGCCGTTTTCAACGGCCTCGATGAGGCTTTTATCTTTCAGGTTGATGGCGTCGCTGAGTTCGGAAGCCGTTAGGCCGGCTACTTCGCGCAGGTCTTTCAGAGATTGCCCGGCAGCGAGCATGAGTTTGAGCTGATCTTGCGACTGCATGATCGCCTTGCCGACTTTGTAGGAGGTGTCGGTGGTTTTCTTCGCGAACCGAAAGGCACTGCTGGTGACATCGGTAATACGATCGAAGAGGCTGGTGAGCGTTTCTTCCGTTACCCAGGGTTCGGTTTTTTCTGTTTTCGCGCTGCCGTCTTCTTTTTGATGTGCGCGGGATGAAGCACTGTCGTCTGATTTGGGAGCGTTTTTGTCAGCCGTTTCACGGGGGGCTTTTTCCGTCTGCGCACGCGACTTTTCTTTCGGGATATCGCGTGCTTTGCTCTTTGCCCCGTCTTTGGTTTTGTGCTTTCGGGTGTTGTCTTGCGAGGAATTGTCCGAACTCATCAGGTATGAACACTCGTTGTCGATAGTACCCTTATACTAGCCTGCCTGATCCGGCCTTGCCCAGTAAAACCTGCAGGACAGCGCAAGCTGCGGGCGCGTCGCTCAGCCGGGCGCACCCGCAGGCCATGCTTAGGCCGCGTTAGCGGTCGCCATTTGGGTTTGCAGTTCTACAAAGTCGAGCAGCACCTCTGCGCTTTCTTCGACGATAAAGTCAGAAATGTCGCGATCTTCATCGGTCTGCGTTTCTTCGAAATCTTCCCACTCTTTTATCGTTTTGAATGGAGGGAGTTTTTCGAGTTCGCGTCGCTTGTTAATGATGGCCAGCTGGGCCCTGTCGAAGGCTTCATTTTGCGCTTGGCGCTCGGCCTTGTTAAGCGATACCCGGTCGCGTTTGCGCTGTTCTTCAAGCAGGCCAATTTCTTCCATGAGAATCTGGTATTCCGGGTGTTTGGTGAATCGCTGCTCGTGTTGTTGCAGCAAGAGGTCGGTGACCGGTGTGGCCGTGCCTAGCCGCATATATTTGGCGGCTTCAATGGCATCCCATTTCAGAGCGTGCTCCAGCGCATCTTCGCCCACTTTACTGCGGTCCACGGTGTCAGGGATGAGAATATCGGGTACCACGCCCTTATGCTGGGTGCTGGCGCCCGAAATACGGTAGAACTTGGCCTGAGTGATTTTGAGTTGGCCGTGATTCAGAGGGCGCACCGATTGCACGGTACCCTTGCCAAAGGTAGGCGTGCCCATGATGAGGCCACGCCCGTAATCCTGGATGGCGCCGGCAAAAATTTCAGAGGCCGATGCGCTGAGACGGTCTACCAGCACAATCAGAGGGCCGCCGTATACCAGATCGGGGTCAGGATCCTCCATCACCTCAACACGGTCGTTGGCGCCGCGAATCTGAACGGTTGGGCCCTTCTGGATAAACAGGCCGGTCAGGCGATTGGCTTCGTCGAGTGAGCCGCCACCATTGCCGCGCAAGTCGATCACGAGGCCATCAAGGGCTTGTTCTGCCTGTAAGCTGTTCAGTAGCTTCAGCACGTCGCGGGTTGTGCTTTTATAGTTAGGGTCACCTTGCTGCATGCCCTGAAAGTCGGCATAGAAAGTGGGTATGTCGATCACCCCAATGCGGCGTGTTTTACCATCGCGCTCCAGTTCAAGAAGCTCGCTGCTGGCAGCTTGATCTTCGAGCTTCACTTTGTCGCGCACAATGCGTATTTCTTTGGTGTCGGTTTCTATCTTGCTCTCGGCTGGCATGACTTCCAGACGCACCACGGAGTGTTTGGGGCCGCGTATCAGGTCGACGACCTCATCAAGTCGCCAGCCCACAACGTTCACCATTTCTTCGGTACCCTGCGCAACGCCCACAATGCGATCGGCCGGTTTCAATTGACCCTGTTTCTGTGCCGGCCCCCCCGGCACAAGGCGGACCACTTTGGTGTACTCGTTGTCCGATTGCAGCACGGCACCGATGCCTTCAAGCGACAGGCTCATGTTGATATTAAAATTCTCGGAAGAGCGAGGGGAGAAGTAATTGGTGTGCGGGTCGTAGACGGTGGTGAAGGCGTTCATGTAGGCCTGAAACGCATCTTCGCTGCGCACCTGTAAGTTGCGTTTGAGTTGGTTGGTATAGCGCTTGGTGAGCGTGTCGCGAGCTTCTTCAAGGGACTTGCCGCTTAATACAATTGAGAGTGCGGCACTTTTTACGCGGCGGCGCCACACATCATCCAACTCTGCCATGTCTTTTGCCCAGGGGGTGTCTTCACGATTGGTAAGTACGTATTCATCTTTGTCGAAATCAAACGCGTTCAGACCACTTTCAAGAAATTTTAGTTGCTTGCGTAAACGGTCTATCACGCGGGCCTGATACCGATTGTAAATGCGAAAGCCTGGCTCAAGCTGCCCTGTTTTCAAGGCACCATGCAAGCGGTAGCGGTAGGGTTCAAATTCATCAATGTCGCTCTGCAGCAGATAGAGTCGTTGGTTGTCGAGAGAGTCGAGATAGTTATCAAATACTTTGGCCGACAGCTGCTTGTCGATATCCTGCTTGCGGTAGTGGCTCAAAAGCAGGTTGCGGGCGATATGGATACTGGCTTCACGTTGCTGTCGTTCGGGAGCCAGAGGGGCAAACTGTTTGCTTTGCCAGTCCTGGTCGGTGTCTGCGGCACTATTCAGTGCATAACCAGGCAGACTCAGGCTGAGCACTACCAACAAGAGCAAAGCCTTGAAAGAATTCGTCATAATGTCACAACTCACGTTTTTTCGGGGGCGTAGTTCTGCCCGATTGTATGCCAAGCGTTTGGGGCTCGCCACTTCGGTCGCGATTAATTATTGTTAATTGCTGTAAGCGTGTGTCGCCCTGCGATTTGGGTCTTTTAATGAGGGGCAAATACCTCATTTGCAAGTTGAGAGACCTTTAACTACTGTTTTAGTTCATTGCCTGTCAGTCTTGCCTCGGGAGCACTGAAGCGAACGGGGTAAACGATATTGTGAGCTGAACATTGGAGTGCTGCGGCATGTCGCTACTGGATAATATTCAAAACTACTACGAAGCCCTGGTGATGGAGGCACTGGCCGACATGCCTGAGGCAGAAAAACACGATGAGGATGTGCTAACGGACATCGTGTGTATCGCGCTCAACCATCTGCCACCACGCTACATACGGCACGAGGTAGATATGGCCTACTACACTTCTCCCTCGGAACGTATGGAACTCGCGGCCAAGGCACGCCAGGCCGTGCAGGACGCATTTGGGTACATGCAGGAGAACAAGCGCGCGTAGTCTTTCAGGCAACATCCCTGTTGCCATTGAGGGCGGGTTTTCCGCCCGCTATTGTTCACCAAAAAGGCTTTTCATGCAGTGCTGAATACGGGCTTCGTATGGCGCGGTTTCCTGTTCACTCAGTCCCACCTTCCGGTACCAAGATTCAAGCACAGCAGCGAGTTGCGCCTCGCGACTCTGATGTTCCACTTTCTTGCTGATGCCTTCCGACAGTCGGCCGACCTGCAATTGCATGCGCAGCTGTTTTTCACTGTCTGGCGAATCGATTCCGGCCGCAATTTCGGCACGAATACACAAGGCGCGCGCCTCATCGTTATCGAGGATGGCCTGCTTAGGCAAACTGTTTGCTTTCACTCCGATCCACAGTTCCTTGAGCATCTTCCCAAGATTACCCGGGTACGCGCTGAGGTCGGAAAATTGTGTATCTCCCTCGGCAATCAGGGCCTCATTGAGCGTACCGTCCTGTTGGGCAATATAGGCTTTTCGGCAAAGGCTTGCCCCCTGCTGCGCGGCGCTCCACATGGACTTTTCGTGGGCCAGCTTGCGTTCTTTAATCTGCTGGCTCAATTTATCCATGGCGGTTTGAAACGCGTGATTGACAGGCTCCTGCTCTTTTTTGGCCAGCATGGGAAGCTGTTTGAACTGCGTTCGGAAATCACGTTGTGTCTGCGTCAGTTCCGAGAGCGGAGTGGTGGCATCGATTCCGTTCAGGTAGTTGTCGATGGTTGCCAGAAGCTGCCGGGCAGTGTCCAGATTGTCGGCCAAGGCCTGATGGTGCTCTTCGCGTTGCGCGTCACGTCGCGCAAAAATGGCATCACAGGCGGCGCGAAATCTTTTCCATAGCGCCCGGTCTGTTTTGTGTGCAGTGATGCCCACTTCTTGCCAGCTTTTTTGCAGGGCTTTGGCCTGTTGCATGGCGGCTTGCAGGTCTTGCTGTTCGATGAGCGCTTCGGCCTCGTTTACGATGGCTTCTTTTTTCGCGTGGTTGCGCTCACGTTCGCCATTCAGGTAATCGTCCAGCTTGCCCAATAGTCGGTTGAACTCTTTCTGCAAGGGTTTGTTGGCTTTAAAGTCCACCGGAAAGGCGCTCTTCCATTCCTGGCGTGCGCGCTGATTGATTTTGTCTGCGGCAGGCCAGTCGGTGTTATCCCAATCATTGTTTTCGATAAACGTACCCAGCTGTTCAATGATGGTCTGGCGGCGCTGCAGGTTGTTGTCTTTGAGACGCTGCTGTTCGTCGAAATAGCGCTGGCAGGGTTCATAGGCTTTATCGGCGGCGGCCTTGAAGCGCTCCCAGAGATTCTTGTCGCTGGCACCTCCCAGCGTTTTCCATTCTTTTTGCATGGCGCGAATTTTTTCCGCCTTGGCCCGCGGCTCCATGGTGTGCTCGCAAAGCCGCTCCATTTCGTCACACAGCTCTTCCTGGCGCGGACTCGCAGCGAAGCTTTGCCAGTCACGCAGTTCGTGTAGTTGCTTGATATACAAACTGAGTTTGGCGTTCAGTTTTTCGGCGCGTGCACCATCCAGTTGTGCAAGGTTGCCCTGTATGGCCTTGACGAGTTTGGCGGATGCTTTTACCTGTTTGTCTTCGAGGCTTTCGTCCAGCTGTTTCAGCTGCTGCTGAATCGTGTCCTGCAGGGCCTTGGCGTTTTCAGCGAGCGCCTGCTTAATGTCGGCAGACTGTCCGAGTGCCTCATGCGCCTGTTGCAGAGTGTGGGGTTGAGCAAAATTTGCTGGCCAATCCACTTTTTGCAGGGTGTCTTTCAGTTTGCGCACGTGGCTGGCGAGTTTGCCGGCATCTTCACGGCTTGCCGCAATATTGGTGATCTCCTGCCTGATTACGGATTCGTGTTCGGCGAAGGCTTGCACAGATGCAAGGATATGCCGCAGGGCGTGCATCATGTTCTGGTATTTTTTGCTCTGTGCTTTTTCCACCTGTGTGTGCCGTGTGGCTTCGAGCCAGCGTGTTTCCTGCGTTTTGATTAAGGCATCGAGGGAAGCGCGATCCTGCGCCGAGGCGGCTTGCCCCTGAAAATGCTCAAGCGTTTCCTGCAGCATCAGGAGCGTGGCGGCCTGCTCATCACCGCCGGCGCGTTCGAGTCGTTCCTGCTCTGCCTGTTCCCGGGCTTCGCGTTCCAGCGTTTCACTGCGTTGCTTGCACGCCGCGACGCGTTCTTTGAAGCACACCCGCTCGGCCTCGCTGGCCTCAGCTACGTGCGCATCCCAACGTTGGATAAGGCTTTCCAGCTTGGCATTGTACATTTGCAGGTTGTCGGTATGCGCCAGCTCTTCCAGTTCGCCGAGGATTTTCTCGACCGCTGCCCTGTGTTCGGCCCGGGTCTTAAGTTCGGTGCGAATACGATTGAGTTTGTTTTTGGCGATCTGGTACACCGATTTGTCTTTTGATTTTGCTGCGTTTGCCAGCGCCTGTAACGGCTGTTCGGATTCAAGCAGCTCGGCGGCGGCCTGACGAATTCGGCTGGTCTTGCCGTGGGTGGCGATGGTCAGCAGGGCCTGAGGGTCTTCGATATGCCCCAAACCATTGATGAAGACATCGGGTTGCTCAGACTTGACGATCATTTCACACAGCAATTCCGCGTCAAGAATGAGATCAAACAGCGTGAGCGATTGGGCCGATGCCAGTTGCTGCAAGCGCGCCTCGATGGTGCGCTTGATGGCATCATCCACCTGGCCGTGCAGAGAGATCAGGCATTGACTGTTAGTGACTTTGTTAATGGCTGCGGATCGGGCTTCGGGATGGGTTTCTTCCTTAGCCAGCTGTTGCAGTATGTGTTGTTCTTCTTGTTGATGTTCGTCGAGGGCTTTAATGGCTTCCAGACGAGTGGGGAGGTGTTTGCTTTGCCATTTGGGCTTAAACAGCTTGGACAGAAAAGTAGCCATGTGTTTTCCTGAGATGTCTTATCGTTATCGCTACGGCGCAGCAGATGATTTACTGGATTGCCGCGGAGGGCAGGGCGCGCTCTGCGGCTCAACATCATGCTGAGTATGCCGTGTCTGTAATTCCTGTTGTTGGTGTAACCGCGTCGATCCGCGGCGGATACTGCTATAGCCGGCAGAGCCACAAAGCTGCTCGAATCATGTACTGCGTGATAGGGCTCTGCAAGCGCCAAGGGGCGCGCGAGCGTGCTAGTCTACCTTCCTTTTGGGTTGGCTGGAATCACTTTATCTGAATGGCTAGAGCCGTTAAGCTCCTGGTTCTTTAAATCGTTCATTTCAAGGTAAGACGAGCGAATGGAAAACGAACAGCGCGCGCACAACGCCCTGATGCGCAAAGCAATCGGTCTGTTGGCACGGCGCGAACACAGTGCATTAGAGCTGCGTCAGAAATTGGCAACAGGTGCTGACCATCTCGATGCGCTTGATCCTGTCGTAGAGCAGTTACAGGCGCAGGGATATCAAAGCGATACCCGCTTCGCTGAAATGACGGTGCGCAGCCGCATGGGGCGAGGGCAGGGGCCGATGCGCATCAGGCAGGCTTTGCAGCAGCATGGCCTCGACGACGAGCTGGTGAGCCAGGTCATGCAGGTCGCAGACGACGACTGGATTGCGCTGGCGCGCGAGGTGCGCCATAAGCGATTTGGCCCCTGGCACGGGGGCGAATACCGTGAGCGCGCCAAACAGATGCGGTTTCTGGCTGGGCGCGGGTTTACTCAGTCGCACATTGAGGCGGCGTTCGCTGGTTAATAAATGATCAGTGTTGTGCTAGTATTATTCGGCTAACCCTTGTACAGCGCACGATCGCTGAGGAGTGAATAATGCCGATCTCCATCAATGGTCCTCTTCCGTATTCGTCGGACTTTTCTGCTGCATCGCAGGTGAACCGAAGCAGCGAGCGCATCAGTTCGGGCGAACGTATTAATCAGGCTTCCGATGATGCTGCCGGTCTCGCAGCGGCTTCCCGACTTTCTCAACAGCTGAATGGCTTTGATGTCGCTTCGCGTAATCTGGCCGATGGCGTTTCGCTCACACAGGTGGCCGATGGCGCACTTAACCAGATCAGTGAAAATCTGCAGAGAGTGCGTGAGTTGTCGCTGCGCGCAGCCAATGCCAGTCTGAATGACTCCGACCGGGCGGCTCTGGATGCCGAGGCCCAGCAGTTGGGTGAGGCCAATCAGGCCTTGCTCGAAAACACGCAATTCAACGGCCAGAACCTGTTTGATCAGGAAAATCGCTTCAGTTTTCAAACGGGCCCACAAGACTCGGATCAAGTGAGCGTGGAGCAATCCAACTTACGTGAAGAACTCGAAAATCTTGGCCTGGGTGATATCAGCTTGCGCAGCCGTGAAGACGCACAGAATGCTCTGGATATTGTGGATGATGCACAGGCTGCCATTAGTGATCGGGCGTCGGATCTGGGAGCGTTGGCGCAGCGTTTCGATACCCAGTTCGAACAGGTGCAGGTGGCGCGTGAGAATACCGCCGAATCGCGAAGCCGGGTGGCCGATGCGGACTTGGCGCGGGAAATATCCGACCAGTCAGCTGCCTTGGTGCAGGAGCAGGTATCTACTGCCATACGTGGGCAGGCGAATGCGCGCCAGGATCTGGTTCTGCAGTTATTGAGCTAAGTGCTGCTCAGGGAGTCAGGCGCAGCAGGTTTTCCTGAAATTCGTTTTGGGCGACAGCCTGCTCATCAGGTTGGGCTTCGGTCATCCAATTGAGCACGTCGTAGTAGCGGCGAATGTTCTGCACATAAATCACGGGTTCGTTTCCGCGTGCGTATCCGTAACGGGTCTGTTTGTAATATTTCTTTTGCTGCAAAAGCGGCAAAAACTCTTTCACATCCACCCATTTATCGGGGTCTTTGCCGGCTTTTTCGGTGAGAATGCGCGCGTCTTCCAGGTGACCATAGCCCACGTTATAGGCGGCGAGGGCCATCCAGGTACGATCCGGCTCACCAATGCGTTCGTGAATACGGTTTTTAATCTTGGCAAAGTAGCGGGCTCCGCCATCGATACTCTGTTCCGGATCGAGCCGGTTCTTGATGCCCATCTCTTTGGCGGTCACTCTGGTGAGCATCATCAGGCCGCGCACGCCTGTTGGTGACGTCGCCTTGGGACGCCAGTGACTTTCCTGATAACCCATCGAAGCAATGAGGCGCCAGTCGAGCCCCAGTTCTTCGCTCACTTCCTTGAAGTGGTCGGCATAGCGGGGCAGGCGTGAATTGATATGTTTGATAAAGGTGCGTGCGCCCACATAGTTGAGTTGCCCAAGGTGGCCAAAATAGCGTTCTTTCAGGTGCAGCAGGGTTCCGTCTTCTTCAATGCGGGTAAAAAATGCGTTCGCTTTGGCGATCAGGGTTTCGTCGGTATTTTTGGGGAAGTACCAGGCGATATGCTGTGTCTGCCCGATTTTGAATGCCTTTTTGACTCTGGGGTAATAGGCCTGATGAATATCCAGCTCGGTGGAGGTAAGAATGGCGTAGTCAATTTCTTCGTCCTGCACCATGCGCATCAGCTCAATGGTTTCGACGGTAAAGGCTTCCCAGCTGAGTTCCGGGTGTTGAAGCTTAAGCAGGTCCATTTCGTCGTTGTGATAGCTGTCGCTGACCACGCCGATGCGTTTGTCCAGCAGATCGGCAATTTTCCGCGGCCGCTTGCTGCCATAGCGGTACACCACAATCGGCGTGGCATCCATATACGGTTTGGAATACCGATAGCGGTCGGCACGCAAGTCGCTCGCCACCATGCTGGCGGCGGCGACATGGGTGTATTCGTTATCCAGGGCAGTCAGAATCTGGCTGCGTGTCGATGCAATTTTCAGATCGAGACTGACGCCCAGTGATTCGGAAAACAGTTTGGCCAGTTCATACTCAAAACCCATGGGGCCGTCACGCCCTTCGTAATAGACGGCCGGCGCATTGCGCGTGATCACGTGCAGGGTGTTGTGCTTCTTTATCTTCTCGAAGGTGGTGGGTTGGCTGCAGGCCGCAAGCAGCACTAGCAGGCTCACAGGCAGTACCCAAGTGCAGCGTGCGGAGACCCTTGAGGGGCGTTTGGTGTGAAAAAGCGTCGGCATAATGAGACGGTGCACCGCAGGATCAGCAAAGAAGGGCTGCGTGGCAGCCGGGGGTATAGAAGAGGGTTATTGCTGTATGCATGGTTTCATGTTTCCAGTCTAATGGCTTTGCGTCAAGCCGGCGACGTTGAATCGGGTTTGCGTGCGCGCCCCTAAGCATGGCTCAAAATACCTGAATGTGCGATGAATTGCGCGCGTACATTGCTTACTCTTGCTAACCATTTCACAGTTAACAGGGGCAGGCCTTTCGAGTAGAATACCGCCTCGATTTTCTCCTTCCACGAGGTACGCCTTTATCATGTTGGAACTTCGAGGCGCTCCGGCTCTCTCTCCCTTCAGACGCAATAAACTGCTTCACACGGCACAATCGGTTGTGCCCGGCGTTGCAGACATCTATGCAGAATTCATGCACTTCATTGATAATCATGATGATTTAGCGCCCGAAGAGCTCAATGTACTCAATAAACTGCTGACCTACGGCCCCAGTGCAAAAACCGAATCGCCAGAAGGGGTGTTGTTCCTGGTGATTCCGCGTCCGGGCACCATATCGCCCTGGTCGAGTAAGGCGACCGACATCGCACAGGGGTGTGGGCTGTCTGCCATTCGGCGAATCGAACGCGGTATTGCGTATTACGTGCGCATGGAAGGGAAGTTGTCTGCTGACAATCGCAGGGCGCTCTCGGAAGTGCTTCACGATCGCATGACACAGGCGATTTTCCATGAAATGGCAGGTGCAGAGCTGCTGTTCCGGCGCGCCGAACCCAAGCCCTTATCGACGGTGGATGTATTGTCCTACGGGCAGGATGCTCTGGAGCAGGCCAACCAACGTATTGGTCTGGCCCTGGCGGAAGACGAAATCGAGTATTTGACCAAGGCTTTCGTCGGCTTGCAGCGTAACCCCACCGATGTGGAGTTGATGATGTTTGCGCAGGCCAACTCCGAGCACTGCCGGCACAAGATTTTTAATGCCTCGTGGGATATCGATGGCGAAGCACAGGATAAATCCCTGTTTGCAATGATCAAAAATACCTTTGAGCTACATTCAGAGGGCGTACTTTCAGCGTATAAAGACAACGCGGCGGTGATTGCCGGTACGCAGGGGCAGCGTTTTTATCCCGACCCAGAGAGCGGTGAATATCGCAGCACCCGCGAGCCTGTGCACATTCTCATGAAGGTGGAGACGCACAATCACCCCACCGCCATCGCACCGTTTTCAGGTGCTTCAACCGGCTCTGGTGGTGAAATTCGAGACGAAGGCGCCACTGGCCGGGGCGCCAAGCCCAAGGCTGGGCTAACCGGCTTTACGGTATCCAATCTGCGTATTCCCGATTTTGAGCAGCCTTGGGAAACTGATTACGGTAAGCCCGATCGTATTACCTCAGCGCTTAATATCATGATTGAGGGTCCCATCGGCGGAGCGGCCTTCAACAATGAATTCGGTCGCCCCAATCTGTGTGGCTATTTTCGTACGTTTGAAGAGAAGGTGTCGGGGCCTTCTGGGCCCGAAATAAAGGGATATCACAAGCCCATCATGATTGCCGGGGGGATGGGGAATATCCGTGCCGACCATGTTGAAAAGGGCGATATTGCCGTAGGTGCCAAGCTGGTTGTGCTGGGCGGACCCGCGATGCTGATAGGTCTCGGCGGTGGTGCGGCGTCATCCATGGATTCCGGTGCCAGTTCCTCCGATCTTGATTTTGCCTCCGTGCAGCGTGAAAACCCCGAAATGGAGCGCCGTTGTCAGGAGGTGATCGATCGGTGCTGGCAGTTGGGTGACGATAACCCCATTGCCTTTATTCACGATGTGGGTGCGGGCGGGCTCTCCAACGCCTTCCCCGAGCTGGTGAAAGATGGCGGACGTGGTGGCCACTTTGATTTGCGTAAAGTGCCAAACGATGAACCCGGCATGGCACCGCACGAAATCTGGTGTAATGAATCGCAGGAGCGCTACGTGCTGGCGGTCGAAGACAAGGATCTGGCGCGCTTCGAAGCCATCTGTGCACGCGAGCGCTGCCCTTATGCGGTGGTGGGCGAGGCTCAGGAAGCGCACCATCTGACGCTGGAAGATCCGTTATTCAGCAACAAGCCCGTCGATCTGCCTATGTCGGTGTTGTTTGGCAAACCGCCCAAAATGCACCGTTCTGTGACCACGCGCTTCTTTACCAAGCCGGTGTTTGATTCGACCCAGATCGATATCGTCGAAGCGGCCGAGCGTATTCTGCGTTTGCCGAGTGTGGCCAGCAAAAGTTTTCTGATTACCATTGGCGATCGTTCCATTACCGGTATGGTGACTCGCGATCAAATGGTAGGGCCTTGGCAGGTGCCGGTGGCCGATGTGGCCGTGACCTCGGTTGATCTTGAAGGCTATGCCGGCGAAGCGATGGCCATGGGGGAACGTACCCCTGTTGCGGTGATTGATGCGCCTGCATCCGGGCGCATGGCCGTGGGCGAAGTGATTACCAATATGGCCGCTTCGTCGATTGCGCGCTTGTCGGATATTCGCCTCTCGGCCAACTGGATGGCCGCAGCCGGGCACGAAAACGAGGACGATAATCTGTATCGTACCGTCCAGGCGGTGGGCATGGAGCTGTGCCCCGCGTTGGGTATCACCATTCCGGTGGGCAAGGACTCCATGTCGATGAAGACCGTGTGGCAGGAGGGGCGGGAACAGAAAGCTGTGACCGCGCCATTGTCGCTGATTATCTCCGGCTTTGCCCCCGTGACCGATGTGCGGCGTACCCTCACGCCACAGTTAAAGACAGACCAGGGGGATACCGATCTGATTCTGGTGGATCTGGCTAATGGACAGAATCGTTTGGGTGGTTCTGCGCTCACCCAGGTATACAAGCAGGTGGGCGCCGTGGCCCCCGACGTCGATGATCCTGAAGATCTGAAAGCATTCTTTGCGGTGATTCAGGGGCTCAATGCCGACAACAAACTGCTGGCCTATCACGACCGTTCCGACGGCGGCCTGTTCACCACGCTATGTGAAATGGCCTTTGCGGCGCATACCGGCATTGATGTGCGCCTGGATTTACTTGCCGAGGATGCCTCGCATTTTGCACGTGAACTCTTCAACGAAGAGTTGGGTGCCGTCCTACAGGTGCGCTGTGAAGACACGGAGTTCGTGTTACAGCAATTTACGGCGGCGGGTCTGGGCGAGCACACCCTGGTGATAGGCACGCTGAACGAAGAAGACCGTATCCGCTTCAAGTTCGACGGTGAAACGGTCATTGATCAGCCACGTGTGCATTACCAGCGTATCTGGGCCGAGACGTCGTACCGTATGCAGGCGCTGCGCGACAATTCCGAATGTGCGCAGGAAGAATATGATCAGCTGCTGGATGCCAGCGATCCCGGGCTGAACGCTAAGCTCACGTTTGACCCTCAGGAAGATGTCGCTGCGCCCTACATTAATTCAGGGCAGAAGCCGCGTATCGCGGTGCTGCGAGAGCAGGGCGTGAACGGTCAGGTAGAAATGGCTGCGGCCTTTACGCGAGCGGGTTTTGCTGCGGTCGATGTGCATATGAGCGACCTGGTATCCGGGCGTCGACATTTGCAGGACTTCAATGCACTAGTGGCCTGTGGCGGATTTTCCTACGGGGATGTGCTGGGTGCGGGCGAGGGCTGGGCAAAGTCGATCCTGTTTAATTCGGTAGTCCGTGACCAGTTTGCTGCTTTCTTCGAAAATGAAGATACGCTGTCGCTGGGGGTATGTAATGGGTGCCAGATGCTCTCCAATCTGCGCAGTCTGATTCCGGGTACTGAAAGCTGGCCGCATTTCGTGCGAAATCGCTCCGAGCAGTTTGAGGCACGGGTCGCGCTGGTTGAAGTGGCGCAGTCACCCTCAGTATGGTTTGAAGGCATGGCGGGCTCGCGCATGCCCGTCGCGGTTGCGCACGGTGAGGGGCGAGCAGAATTTGCCTCCGAAGACAAGCTCGCCGGGCTGCAGAGTGCGCATCAGGTGGCCTTGCGTTATGTGGATAATCATGGTGTTGCGACCGAGCGTTACCCGGCCAACCCCAACGGTTCACCTGCAGGGATCACCGGTATTTGTGACCGTTCCGGGCGTGTCACCATTATGATGCCCCACCCCGAACGTGTGTATCGCAGCGTGCAAAATTCCTGGCACCCGAGTGAGTGGCAGGAAGACGGCCCCTGGTTGCGATTATTCAGAAATGCGCGCAAGCAATTTTCCTGATTCGCCAAAAGCCGCACCTCGAGTGCGGCTTTTTTAATTGGGTCACAAATTCGGATATTTTTATCGCGGGCAATCGGCTTGGCGCAAGCTGTAACAAGTTGTAACAATCTGTGATGAATCGTACCGGGGTCATGTTTATTTTTTCGTCAGCTCCAAAATTACAGCGTGATTTATTCTGCTTTGATGCCAAAAAAACGGCATAAATGAGATTTTCAAGTCTTGACAGAAAACTTTTATGCACACTTTTGGAGCTGCTTGGTCAATTGTTTGCATTGTTCACGTTTTGGTGCGGCCTGTTTTAAGTTGATTTGTGTAAGTTATTGAAATATATAGATTTAAAATTAAAGGCTAATTTTTTGCCAAGTTGTGTGAAGTGCAGTCGTGGCGGGCTTTTTGGAACGAAATGCAAAAACTTTCCCCAGACTTATCCACAGAAATTGTGGGTAACTTTGTTTGTGATAATAGTGCGCTGAAATAGCGCACTGGAAGGCGCTCGTTAGCGCGGTGTTGTGGTCTGATGCTCACCAACGGTGCCTGTGTTGTGTAATAGGAGGTCCGCGAATGTACCAGTTATGTTATTACGTGCCTATCGACGAAGCGGAACGTGTGGCCGCGGCTGTGTTTCAGACCGGAGCGGGAAAAATTGGCGACTATGACTGCTGTTGCTGGCAAACGGAAGGGCGTGGGCAGTTCCGCCCACTCGAAGGGAGTGATCCGTTTTTGGGCAAGCACGGCAAGCTTGAAAAGGTGGCGGAGTTCAAGGTGGAGATGGTGTGCGATGCCGAATGCATTCATGCCGCCGTCGCGGCCCTGAAGAAGGCGCATCCTTACGAAGAGCCGGCCTATCATGTAGTGAAGCTCGAAGACTTTTAGTGAGCGCTTCAGAATTCGCGTGGAGGGCGGATGATGTCGCTCACGTGCACACCAAAGCGTTGCGTCTTGCGCTCTTCAAAAAACAGCTTGAGCGTTTTTTTTACTGTAGGGAAGGCCAGGTCCTCCCAGGGAATATCTTCCTCAAGGAACAGTTGGGTCTCGAGGCTTTCGGGGCCGACCCCATATTTGCCATCAATAATCTGCGCACGAAAGAACATATGCACCTGATCTATTTGGGGGACGTTGATGACGGTATACAGTGCTTCTATATCGACCTTAGCTTCGGCCTCTTCCCAGGTTTCGCGCATTGCGGCTTCGGTTGTGGTTTCCTGATTCTCCATGAAACCGGCTGGCAAGGTCCAGAAGCCATGGCGCGGTTCAATGGCGCGTCGGCATAACAGGATTTTATTCTCATAGACCGGAATGGTACCGGCAACGATATTCGGATTCTGGTAATGGATGGTGCCGCAATCCGTGCACACGTGGCGAAGACGATTGTCATCGGCAGGAACCTTATGTGCGATATCACCGCCGCAGTGACTACAGAATTTCATGAAATAACCCGATTCTTATTGGTTACAGAAGTGCAGCAATCCCGCAGTATAAACGCAATTAACATCTCTGCATACGTATGCTAATGTGGCCAGCGCAAGCGCCGCCCGCCATGGCGCCACATGGTTTATCAACAGAGTACCTATAGAGTACCTATGCCTTGAGTAGTCACCGTCCGCCCAACAAAATCGATGTGCTGGTGGATCGTATGCAGTCACACGAGCCGCGCACGATCGACGTTAGCCTTCCTGAAGCGGGGATTCTTGTTCCTGTGACGCGCAATGCGCTCAATCCCGAAATAATTCTTACCCGCCGCGCGGAGCATTTGAGTACTCACAAGGGGCAAGTCGCGTTCCCCGGCGGAAAGTTCGATGAGGAAGACGGTACCATTCTCAATACGGCCTTGCGCGAGTGCCATGAAGAAATAGGCATACACCCTGATCAGGTCGAAGTTATCGGGCAGTTGAGCCAGGTGGTGTCGTTGCATGGCATACGCGTGACACCCTACGTGGGGCTGGTGGATGAGGGCCTGGAACTCGTTCCCAATCCAGCTGAGCTGGACAGTATCTTTCATGTGCCGGCCGATTTTCTGGAAACGGCCGAACCCAAGCGTCGCGACAGAATGACCTATCGCGGCATGGCGCTGTCGGTGCCGAGCTACGATTACGACTATCAAGGGCAAAATTATGAGATATGGGGCTTGTCAGCCATTGTGTTGGTGGAGCTATTGAACGTGGCTTTCGATTTTGACATTACCCTGTTCGATGAGCCGCCGGAGCCTGGCGAGATTGCCGAATAACTAACAGTACAAAACAGAGTTAAAAAAGAGACTTCTTTCATGCTTTATTCCCTGGGAAACAAACATGTGCGCTTTGCGGGCACGCCGGCGTTTATCGCCCCCAACGCCAGTTTGATTGGCGACATCTGTCTGCATCACAACAGTAGCATCTGGTTTAACGTGGTGATCCGGGCTGAAAACGATAGCGTGGAGATTGGTGAAGAAAGCAATATTCAGGATGGCGCGGTGTTACACATTGATCCCGGCAAACCGCTGCGTGTAGGAAAAGGGGTCACTGTTGGTCACAAAGCCATGCTGCATGGCTGTACCATCGGTGACTACAGTCTCGTGGGCATCAATGCCGTGGTGCTTAATGGCGCCAGAATCGGAAAGCACTGCCTCATCGGTGCCAATGCACTGGTGCCCGAAAATATGGACATTCCCGATGGCTCCATGGTGCTGGGTTCGCCGGCCAAAATCAAACGCGAGCTGACGGACCAAGAAAAGAAAATGCTCGAAATGAGCGCTGCTGTTTACGTCAAAAATGGCGCGCGTTTCAGTGCTGAACTGGTCGAGCAGGCGCCGTCCTCTCCACCGCAATCTGTGTAGGAAAAAAACGATGACAACGACCGCATCGAATGATGATGTTCGCTCGCCCTGCGTGAGTATCTGCGCGCTCGACGAAGAGGATGTATGCGTGGGCTGCTATCGCAGTGGTGAGGAGATTAGCCGCTGGTCGCAAATGGGCTGCGATGAAAAACGGCAGGTAATGCAGCGGGTACGCGAACGTGAGGCCAAGAGTTACATCTAGTCTTCTGTGTCGCGGGTGACTTGCCTGGGGCAGGGCATGCAGCGACAATGCGCACACCCTTAAGACCTCGTTTTCCAATCAGGAGCTTTATCCATGACCACCCTTGGAACCCCTCTAAGCCCAACGGCTACGCGCGTACTTTTTCTTGGTTCGGGTGAGCTGGGTAAAGAAGTGGTGATCGAAATGCAGCGCTTGGGCGTGGAGGTGATTGCGGTGGACCGTTACCCCCATGCGCCCGCCATGCAGGTCGCGCATCGTTCTCACGTCATCGATATGCTGGATGCCGGTGCGCTGCGCGATGTCATCACGCGCGAGCAGCCGCATTACATCGTGCCCGAAATCGAAGCCATTGCGACGGGCGAGCTGGTCAAGCTTGAGGCGGAAGGGTTTCATGTGGTGCCTTCCGCACGGGCGGTGAATCTGACCATGAATCGCGAGGGTATTCGCAGACTGGCCGCAGAAGAGCTGGGCCTACTCACCTCGCCGTATCAATTTGCCGATTCGCACGCAGCGTTTAAACAGGCCGTGCAAGACATCGGCTTGCCCTGTGTTGTTAAGCCCATCATGAGTTCCTCGGGAAAAGGCCAGTCGCTGTTGCGCAGTGCCGATGCAATCGATAAGGCCTGGGAATATGCACAATCAGGTGGGCGCGCGGGCAAGGGCCGGGTGATTGTTGAAGGTTTTGTCGATTTTGATTACGAAATTACCCTGCTGACCATACGGCACAATGGCCAAACCAGCTACTGCGCACCCATTGGCCATGTACAGAAAGATGGCGATTACCAGCAATCCTGGCAGCCTCAGGTCATGTCGGACACGGCGCTCGCGAAAGCCAAAGACATGGCCCATAAAGTTACTGAAAATCTGGGCGGCAATGGTTTGTTTGGCGTGGAGTTGTTCATAAAAGGCGACGATGTGTTTTTCAGTGAAGTGTCGCCACGCCCGCACGATACGGGTCTGGTCACACTGATCTCGCAGGATTTGTCCGAGTTTGCCCTGCACGCGCGCGCCATACTTGGGCTTCCTATTCCCGGTATTCGACAGCATGGCCCGGCAGCCTCTTCGGTGATTCTGGTGAGCGGTGACTCGCAACAGCCCGTGTTCGGGCAGGTGGACGAAGCCCTGTCTCAGCCGGATACGCAGCTGCGCCTGTTCGGTAAACCGGAGGTGCAGGGCAAGCGTCGAATGGGGGTGGCACTCGCCCTCGGCGCCTCCATCGACGAGGCTTTGAGCAAAGCCACAGCCGCCTCTGGTGCGGTGCGAACGAAACTCTGAGTGCATGCCGGATTCGCTCCGAGCCAAGGGCTTTGCGCCGCTCTGGGCACCCCATGCCCGGGTACTGATACTGGGCACGCTGCCCAGCGTAAAATCGCTACAGGCGCAGCAGTATTATGGCCATCCGCAGAATGCTTTCTGGCCCGTCATGGCGGCGCTGTTGGGTTTTGATGCTGACCTGCCTTATGCGCAACGTTGCCGGGCACTCACACAGGCAGGTGTAGCGGTGTGGGATGTGCTGGCGGCCGCCGAGCGCCCTGGCAGCCTGGATGCCGACATCAGGCGTGACACCGTACAGGCCAATTCACTCCATGAACTGGCGTTGCAGTTACCTCAGCTGCGCTGCCTGGTCTTTAATGGGCAAGGTGCGTCCAAGCTGTTCAAGCAGCACGTGCTGCTGCCTGCAGATTCACCTCTCGCGCGTCTTCCCCGGCTTGAATTGCCTTCCACGAGTCCTGCTTATGCGGCCATGAAGCGCGACGAAAAGCGTGCGCGATGGTCTACACTGCTTAGCTATCTGAATGAAACTGGGATGGATGATGAGAGCGAGAACGTATAAGTCGATTGTCGTATTGACGGGGGCGGGCATTTCCGCCGAATCGGGCATTCGTACCTTTCGCGCCGCCGACGGTTTATGGGAAGAGCATCGCGTCGAAGAAGTGGCCACGCCTGAAGGGTTTGCCGCCAATCCATCACTCGTACAGCGCTTTTACAACGAACGCCGTGCCCAGTTGCTCAGTGGCGATATTCACCCCAATGCAGCGCATGAAGCGCTTGCCCATCTGGAGCACGAGTTTGAGGGTAAGTTTCTGCTGGTGACCCAGAACATAGATGACCTGCACGAGCGCGCGGGCACGCGGAATTTGATTCACATGCATGGCGAGTTACTCAAAATGCGCTGCGCGCGTTGTGATCATGTGGCCGAAATTCGCAGTGCGATCGATGCCGGCAGCGTCTGCGGTAATTGCGAACGCACAGCTACCTTGCGTCCGCACATCGTATGGTTTGGAGAAATGCCCATGCAGATGGATACGATTTATCGGGCGTTGATGGGCTGCGACCTGTTCCTGTCGATTGGCACCTCGGGCAATGTGTATCCGGCCGCGGGCTTTGTGCAGGAAGCCTTGCAGGCGGGGGCCCACACCATCGAAATCAATCTTGAGCCTTCTTCGGTTCACTCCAGCTTTCATGAGCACATTTACGGCAAAGCAGGAGAAGTGCTGCCGGGTTTTGTAGCGAAACTGTTGGCGCGCTCATAGTTGCGTCAATGGGGCCTCTCAGTGCCACATTGCCAGCACAGCTCAAAGGCCGGGGCATTGGCTTCGCTGCATTGCGGGCAGCACCATGAGGTTGCGCGCGCGTCACCCTGCGTCGCAGTGCGCACCACTTCTTCAGCCTGATCGCGCTGGTGGGGGCGGGTAATCCATACTTCCGGCCACACCTCGGTAGGCGGCAATTCACCAGCGGCAGAATGAATCAGATCATTACGCACCACACAATGAATGCCCGCCAACTCCAGCAGGTTCTTGATGTTATACACCAGCACGATGTTGTCGTGACTAAACACCCGAATCATGCGGATTTCTCTCCTTGTCTAATGGGGCATTACCATCGCGGAAAATGGTAAAGATGACTTCACGCATCCACTGATGAGCGCGGTCGTTTTCGTAGTTGGCCGGCCAATACAGGTGCCAGTCGAGCTTGGGCAGCTCAAAGGGTAGCTCCAGAATCTGCAGGTCGTGCTCTCGGGCCAGTGTTTCGGGAATGGTGAGCAGCATATCGGTTTTGGCGACGATGGGGGGGGCGGCCCGGGAATGTTGCACGCGCAGCATGATTGTCCGTTGCAGGCCCTGGCGGTTCAGGTGCAGATCGATGTAGCCCTGGCCGCGCCGGCGGCTGGAAATATGAATATGTGCGCCGTCCAGATACTGCTGCAGAGACAGGGCTCCCTGTATCGTCGGGTGATCCTTGCGCACGACACAGACGAAACGATCCTGAGTCAGCGCGCGGTGAGTCAGTTGTGGTTCATTCAATAGGGGTACATCGAGTGCGAAATCGAGTTCGCCGGCGGCAAATTCGCGTGCAAGGTCATGACGCTGCACGGCATAACTTTCAACATAGATGCCGGGCGCATGCTGCTGCAGGTGCGCCATAAGCAGCGGCAGCAAATAAGACTCAGAAGTGTCGTTCATCGCAAAAGAAAAACGCCGCCGGGAGGTGGACGGATCAAAATCGTCGTGTTCCGTAAGGCTGCTTTCCAGGTTGAGGAGTGCGTAGCGGACCCGTTCGATAATGTTTTCGGCCATTGGTGTGGGCACCATATGTCCAGAACGGCGTACGAACAGCCGGTCGTTGAAGGTATTGCGCAGGCGGCTCAATGCATTGCTTACCGCCGGCTGTGTAATGTGCAAGGCATCGGCGGCTTTGGTGAGGTTGCGTTCGCGGTAAATAACATCGAACACGACAAACAGATTCAGGTCGATCTTGTTGAGTTGCATTGCGTACGTTGCTCGTTATCGGATGTAACTATCATCATGATTAATAAATGGCGATAAATAAAATAAATTTCAATGATGATTTCGACCGTGCTTATAATCCCGCTCGATAAGAATATTCAATCAGTCTGCGTAAAGTCGGTCTGATATGCCCTCTCGCCAATGCAGGACACGCACATGAATTTTGATTACAGCGACAAAGTCAGGGATCTGATGCAGCAGGTTCAGGAGTTTCTGAATACGCATTTGTATCCTATTGAACAGGAACTCAATGACGCGATTGAAAGCGGGTCTGACCGCTGGGCCATCCCGCCGCAAATCGAAGAGATTAAAGCCATTGCCAAGGCGCAGGGTTTGTGGAATTTCTTCTTGCCCGACAGTCAACATGGTTACGGCTTAAGCAATCTGGAATACGCGCCACTGGCCGAAATCATGGGGCGCACGCGTTTTGGTTCTGAAGTGTTCAATTGCAGTGCACCCGATACAGGCAATATGGAGGTGTTGGCGCGTTATGGTAGCGAGGCGCAGCAGGAGCAGTGGCTGAAGCCACTACTGGCCGGAGAGATACGTTCCGCCTTTGCTATGACCGAACCGGAAGTGGCGTCTTCCGATGCCACCAATATTCAAACCCGTATCGAGCGTGATGGCGATGACTACGTGATTAACGGTCGCAAATGGTATATCTCCGGCGCCTGCGATCCGCGGTGCAAAATACTGATCGTGATGGGCAAGACGGATCCCGATAACGAAAATCGCCATATTCAGCAGTCACAGGTGTTGGTGCCCATCGATACGCCGGGAGTCAAGATAGTGCGGCCCATGAAGGTGTTCGGAAATGATGACGCGCCGGAGGGGCATGCGGAGATTCTGTTCGAGAACGTCCGGGTGCCGGCCGACAATATCATCCTCGGCGAGGGGAGGGGCTTTGAAATCGCGCAGGGGCGCCTTGGGCCCGGACGCATTCACCATTGCATGCGCCTGATTGGTGCCGCGCAACGGGCACTGGAGCTGATGTGCAAGCGTTCTGAAGAGCGCATTGCCTTTGGTCGCCCCTTGAGTAAACAGGGTTCGGTGCGTGAGGATATTGCCAAGTCGTACTGCGAGATTGAACAGGCGCGCCTGCTAACCTTGAAAGCCGCTGACCGCATGGACCGTGTGGGGAACAAAGGCGCCAAGGATCTGATTGCCATGATTAAGATTGTGGCACCGCAGATGGCCTGCACCGTGATCGATCGCGCCATACAGTTGCACGGCGCGGCCGGTTTGAGTCAGGATCTCTTTCTCGCACAGGCGTATCAGATGGCGCGCAGTATTCGCCTCGCTGATGGGCCCGATCAGGTGCACATGATGCAGCTGGGTCGTGGTTTGGCCTCGGCTTACGCCGCGATACAAAAATAATCAGACAGGACACCTATGACGCAAGCAATCGCAACACTCGACGAAAAGGGGCTGGCAGACTATCTGGCCCAGCACATAGAGGGCTTTGAAGGCCCCGTCACAGCACACAAATTTTCAGGCGGGCAATCTAATCCTACCTTTCGCCTTGAAACGCCAAAGGGCCAATATGTGCTGCGCCGGCAACCGCCCGGCAAACTGCTCAAGTCGGCCCACGCCGTCGACCGCGAATTTCGCGTTTATCAGGCTTTGGCCGGCACCGATGTGCCGGTGCCCAAGGTGTATCACCTGTGCGAAGATCGTGACGTGATTGGCTCGATGTTTTACGTCATGGAGCTGTGCGAGGGCCGTATTTTCTGGGATGCGGCCCTGCCGGAGATGGCCGATAATGATCAGCGCGCCGCCGCCTATGATCAGATGAATCAGGTGCTGGCCGCCATCCACTCTGTGGATATTCAGGCCGTCGGCCTGAGTGATTACGGTAAACCCGGCAATTATTTTGAGCGCCAGTTACGCCGCTGGAGCGAGCAGTACCGCGCTTCGGAAACACAAACTATTGAACCCATGAATCAGCTAATGGCCTGGCTGGAGGCCCATATTCCTGAAGACGATGGCAGAGTGTCGCTGGTGCACGGTGATTTCCGGCTCGACAATATGATTTTTGCTCCCGATGCACCGCGCATTATTGCCGTGCTGGACTGGGAGCTATCTACCTTGGGCCATCCCTTTGCGGATTTGGCTTACCAGTGCATGCAGCTGCGCATGCCCGCCAATTCAGGCAACATGAGCGGTCTGGCTGGCGCCGACCGAAGCGCATTGGGGATTCCCGAAGAAAAAGAGTACGTCGCGCGCTACTGTGAGCGCATGGGTATCGACGGCATTCAACACTGGGCCTTCTATCTGGCCTTCAGCTTTTTCCGTTTGGCGGCCATCGCACAGGGCGTGGCCAAGCGGGCTTTGGACGGTAATGCCTCCAACAAAGAAGCGCAGAAGGTCGGGGCCTATGTTGCGCCGCTGGCCATGGCGGCGCTGGGTGTGATTAAACACGAAGCCTGAACAGACAACTAACAGGACAACAACACATGAAAGCAATTGTATGCAATGAATTTGGCCCCATCGATTCACTGGTCTATCAGGATGTTGAGGAGCCGCAACCGGGCAAAGGGGAAGTGCGTGTAAAAGTGCGTGCTACCGGCGTGAACTTTCCCGATGGCTTGCTCGTGCAGGGCCTGTATCAGGTGAAACCGGAACGCCCCTTCGTGCCCGGCGTGGAATTTTGTGGTGAGGTGGAAGCGCTGGGTGAGGGCGTCAAGCATTTGAAAGTGGGGCAGCGTCTGATCTGTACCAACCGCGCCTACGGTGGTTTCGCGGAAAAGGCCATTGTGAATGCCAAACTGGTGATGCCGGTGACCGACGATGTCAGCGATGTGGATGCCGCCAACATCATGTGCGCGCACGGTACGGCGCATCATGCGCTCAAGCAGCGGGCGAAACTGAAAGAAGGCGAAACGCTGGTGGTGTTGGGTGCGGCTGGGGGTACCGGTATTGCGGCAGTGCAGATTGGCAAGGCCATGGGCGCACGTGTGATTGCCGCCTGTTCGTCGCAGGAAAAGCTCGATTTGGCCAAGGCCAACGGCGCCGACGACGTGATCAATTATCGCGAGCAGGATTTGAAAACGGCCATCAAGGAACTGACCGAAGGCAAAGGTGCCGATGTGGTGTATGACCCCGTGGGCGG
>JBFHUL010000038.1:0-28680 GCA_041590075.1 Oleiphilaceae bacterium | reverse complement strand
TGGCACCGGTTTTTTTTTGTCTGATAGTATTCTTCCCCTTAACATTACTCTCCGATCGAATAAAGTGCCCTATGCCTTCCGAACTCGAAATCAAGCTGCGCGTGATCGACTCGGCGCTATCTCCCGCGCAAGTGCGTGAGGAACTCCAGTCGCTTTTGTCGGTCCCAGAATTTACGCGATATCATTTACACAACATTTACTTTGATACTCCGGGTCTGGCGCTGCACCACGCCAAATCAGCCCTGCGTTTGCGCGAAAAGGGCGGTAAATGGTGGCAAACGTTTAAAACACAGGGTGTGGTGGTCGACGGCTTGCACCGGCGGGGTGAATGGGAATGGCCTGTTGCAGGCAGGCAACTTGATTCGCAAGGCCTGTTGGCTGTGGATGCCTGGCCGGAGCGTATCGCAGTGCAGGACCTTGTGGCCATCTTCGAAACCAACTTTGATCGTGATCAGGCGAACGTCGTTGTCCAGGATGCTGAAATTGAAGTGGTGTTGGATGTGGGTGAGATTATAAGTGGTGGTGAGCATGCTGCCATTTACGAGCTGGAATTGGAGTTGGTGGCGGGGAGAGAGCAGTCTCTGCTGCAACTTGGCAAGAAACTACAGCAGTATTTGCCTGTGGAGGCGTATGACAGAAGTAAAGCCGAACGAGGTTATGCCTTGTATGGTGGCGGCCCCGCTTAACTGGTTTGCGCACAGAGTGATGCAGTGGGGCGTTTTATGTGCTTTGTTTGTGGCGGGTGTTGCCTGCGCGCAGGGGGATAAAGCGCCGGATGCCGAGCTACGTTCTATTCTTACAAGTTACCAAGCGATTCTTGCCGAACACCTTACGCAAGGTGAAAAGAATAACAAACAGGTGAACCTGCTTGACTATGCGGCTTTACGGCGCGACCAGCGCTTCGAGAGTCTGCTTCAGGCCGTCAAAGATTATCCGCAGGAGCGACTCGACAGTCAGGCAAAAAAAATCGCGTTCTTTCTTAATGCCTATAACATTCTTGCCATGCACAAGGTGGCGAAGCATTGGCCGCTTGAAAGGCTCAAATCTCTGGGGAGCTTCTATCGTCCAGTGTGGACGCATTATGCGGGCGAAGTGTGTGGCGAAAAAATGACATTGCGCAAGCTCGAGCATGGTATTTTACGCAAGCTGGGTGACCCCCGTATTCACTTCGCCCTTAACTGCGCGTCGGTCAGTTGTCCGGATTTACGCCCGGAGCCCTACGAGGCCGAGAGGCTTGAGCAGCAACTCCAAGAGCAGACTGAGCGCTTTCTGGCGCAAACTAACAAGGGGATGCGGGTCAGCGGCAACCGCTTGACGCTGTCGCCCATTTTCGACTGGTTTGCCGAGGACTTCGCCGCATCGGGCGGCGTGCTGGCGTTTTTGAGCCCCTATCTGCCACCGGCAGAGAAGGCATGGATTATCGCAGACTACTTCGAGTACGACTGGGAAGTGAACGACCACCTCACCACCGCAGAGCGTAATCGAATCAAACGCCGCAGTGATACCTGGTTTAACTGAACAAGTTTGAAGCAAACCCGCTTTCGCACAAGTAAGCGGTATGCGTTGAACGTGAAACTTCTTGGCATCACTGTATTGCGTTTTTTACCGTCTCAGCGCATCGATGATGCCGTTCCCCATGCAGAGCAAGAACACTTCATTTCACATTGCGTTCCTCATGGTTCTTCAGCATCACGCTTATCTTCGCAGGAATAACTTGACCCAGCCCTTTGAGCTTCCACAATTAACTAGCCACTAGCGTTTCATCACCATTTTCGACAAGGAGCCCCTGTGAGCGAAGAGCAAATAGCACCGCTTGTGCGACATCTGCCTGAAGAGTTGGGAGCGCGTATTCTGCGCAGCTGGGAGGATATCGCCAGTACCATCGAGGCAGCACGTTTGGACCAGGGCAGGCTCGCCATGTTGGTGGATGCCTGCAGTCGCAGTGATTTTGTGATGGAGTCCCTGACGCGCTACCCCGAATGGTTGATGGCTATGGAGGATCAACCGGCGCTGCCTGAGGTCTTTGATCGTGACGGTATGCAGCAGCTTCTGGAAGCGCGCGTTCAGGCGTGTGAGGATGAGCCTGCATTAATGGCGGTGTTGCGGATTTTCAGACGGCAGCAGATGGTACGCATTATCTGGCGTGATGTGTGTAATTTGGCTCCGCTCGAAGAAACTCTGGCGAGTATGAGTGCCTTGGCCGACATCTGTGTTGAGCAGGCCCTGAACCGCCTTTATGCCTGGGCGGTCGACCGCTTTGGGGTACCACGCGACCGCTACGGCGTTGCCCAGACGCTGATCGTACTGGGTATGGGAAAGTTGGGTGCCAGTGAATTGAATGTGTCGTCGGATATCGACCTCATTTTTGCCTATCCGGCGTCAGGTGAGACGGATCACGCCAGCAAACCCGTGGATAATCAGCAGTTTTTTAATCGCCTGGGCCAGCGACTTATTAATGTGCTGGATCAGCAGACGGTCGACGGCTTTGTGTTTCGCGTAGATATGCGGCTGCGTCCCTATGGTGGAAGCGGAGCATTGGCCTTGAATTTTGCGGCCTTCGAGGATTATTACCAGAATCAGGGGCGAGAGTGGGAGCGTTTTGCCATGATCAAATCGCGGGTGATTGCGGGGGATCGTCGCGCTGGAAACACCTTGCTGGAAATCATCAAGCCCTTCGTTTACCGCCGCTACGCGGATTTTTCGTCGTTCCAGGCACTGCGCGACATGAAGCGAATGATCATGTCTGAAGTGCATCGCAAAGGCGGAAACCAGAACATCAAGCTGGGCGAAGGAGGCATTCGGGAGATCGAGTTTATCGTACAGGCTTGCCAGTTAATTTACGGTGGGCGCGATACACGTTTACAAACACCGGCCTTATTGCCCGTGTTCGCCCTGCTGGCAGAAGAGGAGTACTTGCCGCAGGAATGGCTGGTGCAGTTACGTGAGGCGAATGCGCTGTTGCGCAAAGTGGAGCATGCCATACAGGGCATTGCGGACCAGCAAACCCAGTTGATTCCTCAAGATACACTGTCACGCGAACGTATTGCCTGGTCCAGTGGCTATGAAAACTGGGCGGCACTGGAAGCGGAATTGGGCGTGCAGCGCGCTCGTGTGAGCGATATTTTTCAGCAGTTTCTGCGTGAAGACGATGACGACGATACCTCTGAGCAGGGCGAGGAAAGTGTCTGGCTGCACCTCTGGCAGGCGCGGGGCGATGAGGAGGCGTGGTGCAATGCCTTTGAGCAGGCCGGTTTTGAAGCGCCCGGTGAAAGTTATGCGCTGATCGATGAGGTGCGTCATTCGCGCCAGTATGGTGTGATGTCGAGTGAGGCCAAGGCGCGTTTCGAGCAATTTCTTCCCCAGCTCTTGTGTGTGGTTGCCGACGGAGACAAACCCTCGCAAACCTTTGCACGCGTCATGGGGTTCGTCAAAGCGGTGATGGGCCGAACAGTGTATCTGGTCTTACTCTACGAAAATCCCGGGGCGCTGAAAATTCTCTGTCAGTTGTGCGCAGAAAGCCCCTGGATTGCAGGTCACCTGCGTAAAAGCCCGGTGATTCTTGATGAGCTGCTGGACGCGCAGAGCCTGTACAGTCCTCCGGCCAAAGAGGCCTTGCAGGATGAGTTGCGTCAGAACTTATTACGCATACCTGAAGATGATCTGGAGGCCCAGATGGATGGTCTGAGGCACTTCAAGCAATCCCATATGCTGCGAGTGGCGGCGGCCGAGTTAACAGGCAAGCTTCCCCTGATGAAAGTAAGTGATTACTTAAGCTGGTTGGCCGAAGCGTTGGTGGAGGCGAGTATCGAGATCGCGTGGAAAAATCTGGTGGCCAAGCACGGTCGGCCATCCGACTTGGCGGCGGTGCAGGACAAGGGTTTTATTGCGGTAGGTTATGGCAAGCTGGGTGGTATCGAGCTGGGTTACAGCTCCGATCTCGACATGGTGTTCATCTACCAGGCCGATAACAACGGTGCAACCGATGGCGAGCGGTCCATCAATAACCAGTTGTTTTACACGCGCCTGGGGCAGCGCATTATTCACATTTTATCGACCCACACCACGCAGGGTGATTTGTACGAGGTGGATATGCGTCTGCGTCCATCGGGCAATTCGGGCATGCTGGTGTCCTCGTTGGCGGCCTTCGAAAAATACCAAAAGCAGGACGCCTGGACCTGGGAGCATCAAGCCTTGGTGCGGGCCAGAGCGATCTGTGGTGATGCCGGCTTGATACAGGCATTTTACGACTTGCGCAGGGATATCCTGTCCCAGTCACGAGATCGCAGTGCTCTGCGAGAAGAGGTGTTGGGTATGCGCGATAAAATGCGCGCCGCTGCCATTGATAAATATAAAGGCGAAGAGGCCGCGCGCAACCATCTCAAACAAGGGGAGGGGGGGCTGATCGATATTGAGTTCATCACTCAGTATGGGGTGCTGGCCTATGCAGAAGATTTTCCGCAACTGTTGCGCTGGTCCGACAATATTCGGCAGCTGGAAAGTCTGATTGAGCAGGACTGTTTCGACGGGATCGATCTGCACCCGCTCATGGACGCGTACCGAACGCTGCGCTCGGCCCTGCACCGTAAAACTCTGGCCGGCAAAGGATACAAGGCGAGTTTGGTGGATTTTGAGGAAACACGCACACAGGTGGTGCGAATCTGGCGGCAGGTATTTGGCGCCGAATAAAAATCACGTCTGTGAAGCCCGGCGCGTAGGCGCTCCGTGCGAATGGTGGTATGATAGCCCGCCATTTTTTGGCGTGTTTTAGCGTACTGATAAGTTGAGGAGCAGCAAGCGATGTCGATGGCTGATAGAGATGGCCTGATCTGGTTGGATGGTGAGATGGTTCCCTGGCGCGAAGCCAAGGTGCATGTGCTGACCCATACTCTGCACTACGGCATGGGTGTGTTTGAAGGTGTGCGCGCATACGAAAGTGATAAGGGTACGGCGATCTTCAAGTTGAAAGAACACACGGATCGCCTGTTCCGTTCCGCTCACATCATGCGTATGGATATGCCTTTCGACAAGGACACTCTCAACGCAGCGCAGCGCGCGGTAGTGCGAGAGAATAACCTGCACGAAGCCTATCTTCGCCCCATGGCCTTTCTGGGCTCGGAAGGCATGGGCTTGCGCGCGGATAGCCTGAAAACGCATGTGATGGTAGCCGCCTGGGAGTGGCCGTCCTATATGTCGCCGGAAGCCAAAGAGAAAGGCATCAAGGTGCGCACCTCCTCTTATACGCGGCATCACGTGAATATCAGTATGTGCAAGGCCAAGGCAAATGGTCACTACATCAACTCCATGCTGGCCCTCAATGAAGCGCTGGAATGTGGTTGCGATGAAGCCCTGCTGCTCGATAACGAAGGGTATGTGGCCGAGGGCAGTGGCGAGAATATATTCATTATTCGTGATGGCATGATGTTCACGCCAGAACTGACCTCCTGTCTCGATGGTATTACGCGTAAAACCATTTTCTCCTTCGCCGAAGAGCTGGGCGTGACCATTCAGGAAAAACGCATCACGCGTGACGAAGTATATGTTGCGGACGAAGCCTTCTTTACCGGCACGGCGGCCGAGGTGTTACCGATTCGCGAGCTCGATGGCCGCGCCATTGGCTCCGGCGCGCGTGGCCCGTTGACCGAGCAATTCCAGGCGATGTATTTCGACGCCGTGAAGGGGCGGCGCCCTGAGAATGCCGAGTGGCTGACACTGGTTTAACGCTCGCTTCGAGATGCACGCGACGATGCAGATACTGATAGTCGGCCCCTCCTGGGTAGGCGACATGGTCATGGCGCAGAGTCTTTTCAAGGCGCTGCGTATTCAGCATCCTGAATGCCGTATTGATGTGCTCGCTCCGGGCTGGAGCCGACCGATCATCGAAGCCATGCCCGAAGTGCGCAGTGCGATCGAGATGCCGGTCGGCCATGGCGTATTCGGCTTTGGCGTGCGGCGTCGCATCGGTCGCAGTCTGCGGGCCGCAGGCTACGATTGGGCGATCGTCTTGCCCAATAGCTGGAAGTCGGCATTGATTCCCTGGTTCGCAAAAATCCCTCGCCGCACTGCGTGGGTGGGGGAGAGTCGCTATGGTTTGATTAACGACATCCGTAAGCTCGATAAGCGCATCTTCAGCCTGATGGTGCAGAAGTATGTGGGGCTGGCCTATCCCCAAGGCACCACACCTGATCAATTTGAGATACCGACGCCTCAGTTAGAGCCCCGTCCGCAGCATGTGGACGAGGCGCTTGCCAAGTTCGATCTGTTGTTACAGCGGCCGGTGCTGGCATTGTGCCCCGGTGCCGAATTTGGTCGCGCCAAAAAATGGCCGGAGCGGCATTATGCCGAAATCGCAAAGCGCTATCTTGCACGTGGTGGGCAGGTTTGGTTGTTTGGTTCCGAAAAAGATCAGTCGGGTTGCGAACAGATTGCGGCCGGCCTGCCTCAAGAGGCGGTAAAGGTGCTGGCGGGTAAAACCTCCTTACAGGAAGCGGTTGCCTTAATGTCTAAAGCCAATGCGGTGGTGGCGAACGACTCCGGGCTCATGCATGTGGCGGCGGCTCTGCAGCGCCCCTTGGCGGCCGTGTTTGGATCCACCTCACCCGACTATACGCCTCCCCTCAGTCATAACAGTGCGGTCATTAAAGCCGATATCGAGTGTAGCCCGTGTTTCAAGCGCGACTGCCCCTTTGGACACTACAAGTGTCTCGAAGATATGGCGCCTGAACGCATCTGGCAGGCTCTGGATACTCTGCAGGCCTTGCCGTCCTGAGATGTGCTTTTCTTAGAGTGACTGCGCCATACGCTGCATGACCACGCGTTCGAAATGGCGCGGGTCGGTTTGGTCACTTGCTGTGTGTACATGGTCGCCCATTTCCACCACCGATACGTGTGCATATCGCGCTGCCAGCTCGCGGGCGATGGCGTTGCAGCGCTTGACGCGCCGCAGGCTTTTGCCATGCAGCAGTGCGTCTTCCAGCCTCTTACCCAGCGCCTTGGGTGGCATGGGGAACTTCTCCGAGCCCAGCAATAGCGTGATTCTTTTTGTGGCGTAGCGCGCGATCAGCGCTTCCAGTTGGCGAGCAAAGCGGCGATAGGAAAACAGCTTGCGGGTCGACCAGCCTTTGGTGATGTAGTCGCTGTAGAGTGCATAGATAAGATGGTCGAAGTTGTCGGCATCCAGTTCCTCCTGCGACAGGTGAAAATTCAAAAATCGCGCCGGGCGCAGAGATTCCGGCAGGTAGTGAGCAATCATGCCACTGCTGCAACCGGCAACAATCGCACTTGTGTAGTGCTGCTGGTCTTCCAGCTCATCGTTGATGTAGCGCTGCGTTGCGGCGTCGAGCTCGGTAATGACCGTGACCGGTGAGTCGGGCGATGAGGTGGTTTCCAGCGGCGTAAACGCGGCGATACGGTGGTGCGCACGCAGGTGTTGGTATACGGCCTGCTCCACGCCCATATTGAGGATGCGGCAGGAAAAATAAAAATGTTCCAGCTTGCGTCGCGCCTTGCGTTCATCGAAGCCGTAAAAGCCCACCAGACCGTAATGGCCAAATTTGTCGTGCACGAATATGGCGCCATGGTGCCGATGCACACTGTCGGCAGCGTTAAAGTAGGCTTCCACACTGTGTTTATCGGGAAACCGTGATTGGGTAAAGTTGAGTTGGTTACTGCGGTTAGCCAGCTCGACAATACGCTCTTTGTAGGTCATGTCGGCCGGATTGCGCAGTAAGTTGACCACAATCCGGCTGTCGCGCAGAAATGCCTGATTATCGGAGAATAGCTCGCGGGCACTTTGCTTGTTTTCGAGCAAGCGGTAAAAGTCGAGTCTGGAATGATCGCCGTCTTTCAGCAGCCCCCGCAAAGCGTCGGGTAAGCCGGTTTCACGTGGGTCGGCAAGTTGTAGCCCTGCGTTGTAATAAGCAGCTTCTTCGAGGTTGGCGGGATGGTCGTCGATAAACAGCACGTTGGGTGCGCGCAGCTGTAGGTCGCGAATGATGGCGGCAATATTCTGGCCTTTGGGCAGAAAGTCGATACGGGAAAACACAAAATA
Organism: Oleiphilaceae bacterium; assembly: GCA_041590075.1. Lineage (GTDB taxonomy): Bacteria > Pseudomonadota > Gammaproteobacteria > Pseudomonadales > Oleiphilaceae > PZPK01. The sequence continues at coordinate 20,633 of JBFHUL010000038.1, read as the reverse complement.
TTGGGCGATGCCCAAACGCTCCAGCTCAGTATGTGCGCGGGCGGCATCGTTTTTCGAGGAGACGGCCTGAATGATGCCGGATCGATCGAGTTCCGGGATCAGGTCGATCAACGTCTGATCCGGCGAGAGGGCGTCGTTCTCGGCAAGCGATCCTTGCCACAGTGTGTCGTCAAGGTCCCAGATGATTGCCTTGACGTTTTCCAGGTGTTGCACGGTTAGCGCGGATAGATAAGGTGCTCGATCAGGTCGCAGAGCATGTGGCCAATCATGATGTGTGCTTCCTGAATGGTTGCCGTTTCCTGTGCTGGAACGGCAAAGCAGAGCTTGCTCACGTCCTTGAGTTTACCGCCGGGGCCGCTCATGCCAATAATCTCACAGCCTTTTTCGTTTGCCTGGTCACAGGCTTTGAGCACGTTCTTGGAGTTGCCGGAGGTCGAAATAGCGACAAACACATCGCCTTCCTGACCTAAGCCGGCCAGTTGTCGTGCGAACACTTCTTCGTAGCCATAATCGTTGCCGATGGCGGTGAGGGCGGAGGTGTCGGTGGTCAGTGCAATCGCTGCCAGCGAAGGGCGGTCGTGTTTGTAACGGCCCACCAGCTCTGCCGCCAGATGTTGCGCATCGGAGGCGCTGCCGCCATTGCCGGCAAACAGAATTTTCTTGCCGTTCTTAAGGGCGTCGGCGCACAACCGCGCCGCGGCTTCGATATCGGCGATAAAATCGGCATCATTCAAAATGGCGTGTTTGGCGTCGATGCTGCGTTGAATGTGTGCAGTGATTCGCTCTTTCATGCAAGTCGTTCTCGAACTGAGGCTCACAGCAGGGCCTGAATGGCCGGCAGCCGAGAGCAGCGGTAATAGGGTAATTGGCGTCCGCGTGACAGCGTGGGGCGCAGCCCCTTCTGCTCAGCGCAAAACAGAATGCCATGTTTCAGGCCGGCGCGCAAAGCAGCCTGCACGTCGCTCATACTGTCGCCCACCATGAGTGAACGGTTGAGGTCGATATCCCAATCCCGCGCGGCACGGATCAGCATGCCCGGCCGCGGTTTGCGACAGGCGCAGGGCAGGGCGTAGGGGCCTTCCACGCGGGGATGATGGGGGCAGTGGTAGGTGTGCCGGATACGCACGCCTTTTTGCCATAACTGGTGTTCTATCCAGCGTGCAAACGCCCGGTAGTGTTCGCGACTGTAGTAGCCTCGCGCAATGCCGGATTGGTTCGTGACGATGATCAAGGTGTAGCCCTTGGCGCACGCTGCGCGGCACAAGCTTACGATGCCCTCGACCCACTCGAACTGCTCGGGGGCGTGTACGTAGCCGAAATTACGATTGATGATGCCGTCGCGATCGAGGAATAAGGCTTTTCTGGACATGATCTGGATAGTTACGAATTACTCAGGATGGGCTGAGCGCCGCATGGTAGGTGTTCATAAGAGCCTCGGCAAGTCTTTCGGGCGACAGTTCGATACGGGCGCGGTCAAAAAATGGCCGCAGTTCGACGCTGAGCTGTGGTAGTTGCGGCACTTTTTGGCGCAGGGAGTGGGCGAGCGCATCGGGTGTGTCGGCATTGATCAGGCAGGAGGCCGGCAGCCATTCCTGTGCGCCGGATACAGGTGTTGAAAGCACCGGGCATTCGGCCTGCAAGGCTTCAATCATACTCAGGCTGTGCCCTTCGCGTTCGGAGCAAATCACCAGTGCATCGGCAGCATAGTAGCGGCGGCGCACTTGATGATCGTGCCCAGCCAGACGAATGCGCGCGGTTTGACGTAACGATAAATAATCCTTCTCCGGGCCCTCGCCGAAAATCAACAGGTTTACGTCCAGTTGTCGCGCAGCCAGCATCAATGTGGCGTAGGCTTTGACTTTCGCCAGCCGACCGACGGCGATGAGTAAGGGCAGCTGGGGATCGAGCGACCATTCCGCACATAGGGCTTGTCTGGTTTGTCGTTCATCCAAATAGGGCGTGACAGCATTGGGAATAATAGTGCTAGGCAATGGATGCAGCGCCTGCTGCACGCCCTGACTGACGGCGATAACCTGTTGGGCATGGCGCAGCATACGATTCTGTTTTTTGGTGCCATGGGCGGTAGCTACCCACGGGCAGCCCAATACAAACCGCCGCATGCGATGCAGGAGAGAGGCAGCTTTGTGCCCGTGAGAATGAATCAGATCCGGGTGCAGAGCGTGTATCCTCTGATAAAGTTTGAGTAATAACGCCGGGTGATTGCGACTCCATTTGAGCGGCAGCGGATAGAAATCAATGGCCGCGTCAAACAGGGGGGCGTAGGCGGCAGCGCCTAAAACGCTCACCTTGATTTCAGCCTGTTGTGCAAGCGTATTGGCTTGCAATACTACCTGTTTCTCGAGCCCTCCCACCTGTTCGCCCGAAGAGGCAAACAGCATGAGTAGATGTATGGGTTTCGTCATAACGGCGCCAAGAGCATGGGCTGTGGGGCTCGACATGCCCGGTTTTGAAAAACGCTGACGATGCTGCTTTCATTGTGCAGATCCACTACACTTCCGCCTCTTGCGTGAAATAGTCAATGTTTATGGAAAAGTTTAAAGCCAAACTGGTGATTACCCTGTTGAAGTTGCTTGCGACCTTGAGCTTAGCACAGGCACAGGCATTGGGGCGCTTTCTAGGCCGACTGCTGTGGCTCGGTGACTCGTCGTTGGTGCGTGTCACGCGTAAGAATATTGAGCTTTGCTACCCCGGTATGCCTGTTGAAGCGCAGCAGAATATGATCAAGGCAAGCTTGATGGAAACCGGCAAGCTGTTTGCTGAATTTGGCATCATGTGGGAGTGGCCCACCGACAAAACCCTGGGCCTCATAAGATCGGTCAAGGGCAAAGAGCACTTTGATGCCATTGCGGCCAAGGGCAAAGGCGTTATTGTACTGGCGCCGCATCATGGTAATTGGGAGTTGGTCGGTCTGTACCTCTCCACCTTGCGTCCTATGGCGGCGCTGTATAAACCACCCAAGCTCAAGCCTCTCGAGCATTACATGTCGGCCGTACGCGGTCGACATGGCTCGGAGCTGGTGCCGACCAACAAGCGCGGCGTGATTCGCCTGTTTTCGATTTTGAATGAGCAGGGCATGGTAGGCATTCTTCCGGATCAGGTGCCGGGCGGTTCAGGGGGTATTTTCGCGCCCTTTATGGGCGTGCCGGCAAATACCATCAAACTGGTCACACGTTTGATTCATAAAACGAACTGTGAGGTGGTGTCTTTGTGTGCCATGCGTTTGCCGAAGGGTGAAGGGTTTGAATTGGTGTTTCGCCCCGCCGATCCGGACATTTACAGTGCCGATATCGAAACCTCTGTCGCGGCGTTAAATCGCTCGATCGAAGCCTGTGTGGTGGATAGGCCAGAGCAGTATCAGTGGGAGTACAAACGCTTCAAGGATTACCGGGTAGGTAGTAAGAGCACCTATGGCTGAACCTGTAAATGTGGTGTGCCTGAAATGGGGTACGCTTTACGATGCACACTACGTGAACGTGTTGCGCCGCATGGTGGCGCGCCACCTTTCCCGCCCGTTCCGGTTTCTCTGCTTTACCGAAGATGCGCGTGGCTTGGAGGAAGGGGTCGAGGTGCACCCTCTGCCGGAGTTTCCCGAACCGCCCTGGGAATACGCGCGCTTCTGTTCTGCCTGGCGCAAGTTGGCGCTGTTTCGGCAAGGTCTGGCCGGCATGCAGGGTAAGGTATTGTTTCTGGATCTGGATGTGGTGATTACCGGTTCGCTGGACGCTTTTTTTGAGTATTCGCCTGAGTTGGCCATGATTGAGAACTGGTATCAGCCAGGCCGGCGAGTCGGGCAAGCATCGGTAATGTGCTTTGAGGCGGGGCAGCCGCAAGCCCTGCTAGACCGATACCTGCAAGATCCTCTCAGCGTGTTGCAGCAATACCGCACGGAACAGGCCTATATTTCCGGTGAGTTGGGGGCTCAAAGGTGCGTGTTCTTCCCTTCGTCCTGGTGCGTTAGTTTCAAAAAGCACTGTATGCCGCGGGGACTACGCCGTTGGCGTGCATCAGAAAACACGCCGCCTGAATCGGCCCGCATCGTGGTCTTTCATGGGCGGCCTAATCCGCCGGATGCTTTGATCGGGAGTTGGGGAAAGGCGGTGCCTTGGTACAAGCGCTGGTATAAGCGCTTACAGCCGGCGCCGTGGATCGCCCGGTACTGGTGCTGACTCAGCGGGCCATCTGGGCTCGATAATGCTGCATGAACACCTGCCAGTCATCGGGGGTCCAGGCGATGCCGTAGCGCTGGCGCTCTTTTTCAAAGCTGCGTTGCAGTCGTGCCAGCACCTTGTTTTGCCACTTTTGGTCTGGTGTGCGCTGTTTTGCCCGATCGAAGTCAATGAGCCAAAAGCGCCCGCTGTCGTCCACCAGTATGTTTTGAATGTTTAGGTCGGCGTGCTGGATGCCTGCCCGCATAAACCTCGCGATGACGGCCGCCAGATCACGGTAAAACTCCGCAGCTTGGGCTTGTTTCAGTACCTGAACGAGATCATGCGCATGAGGGATGCGGGTCACCAGAATATCGGCCCGGTAGTGTAAACCATGGCGAATCACCTGCGCGGCTACGGGGCGTGGCACCGGAAAATCCTGCTGATGCAAGTGCTGAAGTATGTCAAATTCGGCGATTGAGCGGCAGGTACGCCAGTGCCTGAAGAGATAGCGATCACGATTGAGTTTGCTCACCAAACCGCCGCGCAAATAATGGCGCAATACCCATTCCTGTTCATCCTGCTTCACAAACCAGGTCGTGCCGCGCCCCTGTTCTTTGCCTACCACCGCGCTGCGTGCTTGCCAGTAATAGGCGGTGAAGTGCTGACGATCAATCTCTGGGATCAGGTGTTCATCGTAGCGCCAGTAGTAATTGTCGCGGTGCGCGCTCTGAATGGATTGCATGTCGCTGCCCTTGTCTTCGATGCGGCGAGTTTAGCGCGAACGCCGCGCGCTGCCCAGTGTTGGCGCCGTATCGTTCAATAGCTCGCGATATACATCCAGGGTTTCGGATTGCATGCCTCGCAAACTGTAAAGCGTGGCCACATGGGCGCGACTGCGTTCGGCCAAGGCATGCCGTTCCTGAGGTGTCAGCGAGAACTGATGTCTAATTGCTGCGGCAAGTGCTGCTGCATCATTCGGTGCATACAGGCCGGCTGGCTGTGTTGCCTTCAGTGTTTCCTGTGCGCCGCCGTGATTTGCGGCGACCGCTCGGCATCCCATTGCCTGCGCCTCACACAGCGTACGCCCGAACGCTTCAGGTTTCATGCTGGCCGAAACCACAATATCACTCAGGGCATAGGCCGCAGGCATATCATCACAATTACCTACAAAGCGGATGGTTTGCCGCACGCCTTTTTCTTTTGCCAGATTCTGGCACTGTTCCACATAGTGTGCCCGTTGGGTGGTATCGCCCACAATGATCAGGTCGAAGTTGAGGTCTTGCAGGTGACTTAATGCCTCGATGAGCAAGAGGTGGCCCTTGAGACGAGTCAGCCGGCCCGGCAAGAGGACAATGGGCTGCGTGGGAGCACATTGCCAGACTTCCCGTAGGGCCTGCCTGCGCTCCTCAGCGATGCTCTGGGGATCGAAGTAGGCGGTATCGATGCCGCGATAGATCGTCACCAGACGCTTCGTTGGCGGGTAGGCGGTGAGTATATGCGCGGCGATGAAATCGGATACGGCAATACAGGCATCACCGCGTAACATGGCGGAGTTGTAGAAGCGCTTGAGCGCTGAGGCGTGACCATATTGGCCATGAAACGTCGTCACCAGCGGTATCTGGAGCCGGCGGGAGGCGCATAATGCCGACCATGCCGGTGCACGTGAGCGCACATGCAGGAGTTTGACCTGGTGCTGTGTGGCGATTGTGGTGAGGGCCGCAGCATTACGCCACATTTGCCAGGGGTTTTTGCTCTGCAAGGGGAGTGTGATGTGCTGTGCCCCAAGCGCTTCGAGCTGGCTGACCCAGCGTCCACCGCTGGACGCAACCAAAGCGCGAAAGCCCTCCTTCACCAGAGCTGCCGTGATTTCCAGCGTGCCGCGTTCAACGCCGCCGCCCTCCAGTGCTGGTAATATTTGCAATATCGCAGGTGCGGCGCTCATGATGGCTCCGCCTGCAGGCGCCAGCGCTGCAGCAGCCATTTTGCGGCGCGGACATTTTCGTTCAGCGGTGGTTTGTCGGGCAGCGCATGGGTGTGCTGCCAGGTCTCTGCGTCGATTAACCATCCCTCGCTTTGCAACTGATGCACGCCACGCGCCACCCGGCTGCCTTTCTGCGCTAGCTGATGAAACACTCCGCACGGCACGCCGAGAGTCAGGGCTTCACTGATCATGGAGAAACTGTCGGGCGTCACCCAGGCTTGGCCTGCTTCGGCAAGCACCTTTGCCAATGGCAGGTGAGGGGCAGTCACGAGTGCTTCAGGATATTGCCGGGCTAGCCGAGAGATTATCGCTTGGGGGGTGCGCCGGGAGGGCACAATTCGCCAGATGAGCGACGCTTGCGTCGCAACGAGGTGATCGATTTGTGCGGTCAGGCGGTCTTCGTGCCAGAGGAAATGCTTCGATGGCCCTCCCAGCAGAATACAGGCGTGTTGCTCAGGGGGGGGCGCATGAGGTACGGGTGCTTGGCAAGGACGCATGCGATTGAGCGCGATACGCGAGGTGAAAATGTGCGCGCGTGCGGGGGGAGTATCGTGTTGCGGGCATATCACGGCATCAAACCAGTTGAGCGGCAAGCTGGGGCGCATGATGACCGCCGTGAAGCTACGCCAGTAACGTCCCCACTGTAATAGCCAGCGATGCGTCGCGTGTCCCGCTCCGATCAGCAGGTCTGGTGGCCGCAGTGACGCGGGGGGGGACCATTGCCAGGGCGAGAGTTCGCTGACGGATTGCCATGCAATCTGTGCAGCGCATTGTTGTTCCAAGGCGTGCGCAAGCCCCTCCAGCTGAGACAGGTGGCCCGGCTTATCGTCGTGCAGGAGTAGAATGGATGTGGGTGTGGGCATGCCTTGGGTTACGGGTCGGTAGTGTCGGAGCGTCGGCTGCACTATACTTCAGCGCACATTCACCAGCCAGTTTCTTATGTTTCGATTAGTTTACTCAATTCTGTTCACGCTCTGCATGCCTGTCGTGTTTGCCAAGTTGTTGTGGCGTGGCTACAAGGCCCCCGAATACCGAACGCGTCGCTTGGAACGCTTTGGCGTATTTAAGGCGCCAGACTTGAAAGATACCATCTGGATTCATGCGGTCTCTGTGGGCGAAGTTTTGGCGGCTGAGCCCATTATTCGCGAACTGCAGCGTGTATTTCCGGAACGCTCGCTGGTGGTGACGTCCATGACGCCCACCAGTTCCGCATTGATTCACAAACTGTTCGGTGCATCGGTCTTTCATGTGTACGCCCCTTACGACCTGCCGTTTCTCGTCAAGGCGTTTTTACGCCGTATACAACCGCGTTTTCTGATCATAATGGAAACCGAACTCTGGCCCAATACGATTCATCACGCCCGCCAGAATGATTGCCCGGTGGTGCTGGCCAATGCCCGCTTATCGGAGCGTTCCGCAGCGGGCTACCGGCGCTTGAAGCCCGCGGTCGGCTGGATGCTCAATGAACTCTCGCTGGTGCTGTGTCAGTATGCCAACGACGCTGAGCGGTTTGCCTCGCTGGGCATTGAGCAGCAGAAAATACATGTCACGGGGAGCGTCAAATACGACATCGCGCTCGATGAAACGCTGGTGGCACAGGGCGCGGCCATTCGTGCGTCACTGAAGCCGGTACAACGAGTCTGGATCGCTGCGAGTACCCATGAGGGAGAAGACGAACTGATGCTGCGGGTGCATAGCGGCCTGCGAAAAACGTTGCCGGATACCGTGTTGATACTGGTGCCGCGTCATCCGGAGCGATTCGATAGTGCCTATCGGCTCGCGTGTGAAGGAGGCTTTCGTGTGGCGCGCCGCAGTGACGAAAGTACGCTCCCCGCCAATTGTGATGTGTTCATCGTGAACACGATGGGCGAGTTGATGCGTTTTTATGCGGCCGCCGACGTAGCGGTGATCGGCGGCTCGTTTGCGGAAGTGGGGGGGCACAATCCTATCGAACCGGCAGCGCTGGGTTTACCGATTCTGATGGGCCCGCATATCTTCAACTTTGAAGCGATATGCCAGCAAATGAAGGCATCGGGGGGATTGGAGGTACTGGCGGACGAATCGGCCTTGCTGCAGCGTCTATCTGCCTTGCTCAGTGAGCCGGAACAGGCGCGGGCACTGGGTGAGCGGGTGCAGCGGGAAGTGGCCGCCGGGCGCGGCGCGAAGGAAAGAGTGATGACTCAGCTTCGCCCCTTGATTGAGCGAGGCTGAGCCCTGGTGCTTTAGGGCTGGGCCGGAGCCAGCCATTTATTGAGCGCGTCAAGGTCCTGTGCGCTCAAGGTGCCTGCCGAAGCACGAATACGCAAGCTGCTTTCCACAAAGTCGAAACGGGCATTGGCGTAGTCACGTAATGCCGTGAAGTAGTTACGTTCGGCATCCAATACTTCAACAATATTCCGGGTTCCCACTTTGTAGCCCTCCCGGGTTGCCTCCAATGCGCTTTCGCGCGAGACAATGTTTTGTTTCAGGGCTTCCACGGTTTGAATATTGGTGCGCAGATTAATGTATTCCGTGCGGGTTTGAATCTGTGCTGCGCGCTTGGCGGATGCCAGCAGATGGCTTGCCTGCTCAACAAGGTGGCGGCTTTGGCGTGCCGTCGCCTGCGTGTTGCCACCACTGTACAGTGGCAGGTTCAAATTCAGGAACAGGCTGGTTTCTTCTCGTACGTTGTCGCGAGGTGAAAAGTTATCAAAGTCGGTGTTTTCGTAATTCGCGCTCAGATTCAATGTAGGGTAGTGGCCGGATTTATCCGCTTTCAACGAGGCCTCCAGCGATTTGAGGCCAAATTCTGCAGCCTTGATGTTCAGGTTGTTCTGGAAAGCCGCATTTACCCAGTCTTCAACACTCTGTGTTTCGTCGATCGCAATGGGAAAGTCCGCCTTCAGGGTGTGTAGCTTAGGCGCGTATTGGCCGGTCAGGCGAGTGAGCGCCTCAATGGCAATCGTCAATTCTCCCTCTCCACGGATGCGGCTGGTCATGGCATCGTCGAAAGAGGCGCGGGCTTCATGGACGTCGGTGATGGCAATAAGGCCGACGTCAAACTGCTCCTTGGCTTGTTCATACTGGCGTTTTACCGCGGTCTCCAGAGCTTTGGCGGCAATCAGGTTTTCTTCGGCGCGCAGCACGCCAAAATAGGCCGTGGCGACATCCAGCATCAGCTCCTGTTGTGCCGCGAGATACACGGCCTGCGCACGCGAGCTATTGAGTTCGGAGGCGTTGAGGTCATACCAGTTGGGCAGATTAAACAGGGGTTGCGTGAGTGAGACTTCATAACGGGTGGTGTTGTAGCTGTCGTCGTCATTCAGTTCACTGTTGCCATTCGTGTGCCCCACATTGGCACTCGCATTCAGCTGCGGCAGCAGCGTTGATAAGGCGAGATCTTCGTTTGTCTGCTCGGCACGATAGCCGGCCTGGGCGGCTGCAATGTCGGCATCGTAGTCGACCGCACGCTCGTACAACGAGATCAGGTCAGTGCTGTTGGCGAGAACGTGGCCGCTGCTAAACATGGTGGCCATCAGGCCGCTGAAAATTGCCTTTCGAAGGGTGGTCATAGTCGCGTTTTTCCTTGCCGTTTAAAGGTTCAGGTGCCCGCTGCAGCGCCGGCACGATGAACTCGAATGTGCAGGGCCGCATTATGGACAATACCCGGGCATAACTCTACACTTGCCAGCCCTTTGAACACTGTCTTGGTAAATCTGGCACAATGGTAACGGGCTTACTGGAGTGCAGAGGAGTTGTTCGTTATGCAGAAAGACCAGCCGCAATTTGATCAGCAAGATGTTGAGTTGATCGAGCGGGAAACGTGTTTTCAGGGCTTCTTTCAGCTTGAGCGTCTGCATTTTCGCCATCGTCGTTTTGCCGGCGACTGGAGTCAGGTTGTCGCGCGTGAAGTGTTTTTGCGAGGTAATGCCACCTGTGTGTTGCCTTATGATCCGCGCAGCGGTCATGTCATTCTGGTTGAGCAAGTGCGCGCCGGTGCGCTGCTGGATGAAGCGAGCCCCTGGCTGCTCGAACTGGTGGCCGGTATTAATGAGTCGCACGAATCCACCGAGGAGGTGGCGCGCCGAGAAGCGCGTGAAGAAGCTGGCCTGTCGCTTGATGCGCTTTGGTTTATCAGTGAGTTCTATCCTTCCCCTGGTGCCTGTACTGAAAAAATCACCTTGTATCTGGCGCGGGTGGATGCCAGTCAGGCAGGTGGTGTGCATGGTCTCGAGGAAGAACAGGAAGACATTCGCGTGCACGTGGTGCCCTTCGAAGAGGCGCTGGTGTGGTCGGATTCGGGGCGCATCAACAATGCGCCTGCGATGCTGGCGCTGAACTGGCTCGCGCGTCATCAAGAGCAAGTGGATGCTCGCTGGCGATCAGAGTGTACGCTGGATGCCCGAGGAGAGACGTCGTGAGGCGCAAGTACGTTCCGGATCTGGTGAAGCTGGGTGCGCATCATGAGGCCAACTATCGGCGCATGATGCAGCTACTGCGAGTGATGACGGGTAAAGAGGTCGCGAGCTTCGATTTACATGCGGGGGCGCGGTATGTGGGCCAGGTGGAAATTACGCTGCTTGAGGCGTGCAAATACACCGATACCTTGCTGCTGCAGCAGACCTCCTCAGCGGGAAAGTGGCTCAATAACCCGGCCATGACGGTGCGGCTGTATCACGATGCAGCGGTTGCAGAGGTGATTTCCTGTCATGGTCACCGTCGTGTCGCGGCGGTCAATGATTATCCCAATAAATATATGCATCACCCCGATGAGAAAAGCCAGTTGAATGCCTTTCTTAGCGAGTGGCTCAGCTTCTGTTTGCTGCATGGGTGCTGCGATGCACGCCCATTCCGGGAGATGAAATTGTGAATGTGGTATCAGTTTTTTAAATTGACCCCTATATAGTGGCTCACTTCGCCAGCAATAACGATAAAAACAGGCGAATCCGACTACCCAAATCCAGATTTTTAGCTAGCTTTATTATTCGGTAGCGCCGATACGAGTAAGTCGTATCAGGCATAACCAGGTGGGTAACAAACTAAAACAGTGTTTCGCCGCGGGCTCTTTTCTCGCGGGCCCGGAACAAACAAGAGCCGATTAGAATCATGCAGAGTGATCAGCCCTCTTCTGCGGGCGACGCCATTCCTTCCGAAGCTTCTTCCCATTCCAGCCGCAGTGCGTCACCCTGCCTGCATGTTCTGCACATCACCGATTGTCATTTGTCTAAAGGGGCGGATGGTGAGCTTTTAGGCGTGAATACGCGCGATAGCCTTGATGCGGTGCTGATGCGGATAGCCGAAGATCGGCAACAGCCCGATCTCGTGTTGGCCACCGGCGATCTGGCGCAGGATGCATCGGTAGAAGCCTATGAACACTTCAAACAGAAAATGGCAGGCTTTGCTTGCCCGGTGAGCTGGTTCCCCGGCAATCATGATGCGCGTGCCACCATGCGCTCGGTGGTGAATGGCGGAAACGAGCTGCGCAAAGTGGTGCGTATGGGCGACTGGCAATTTATTCTGCTCGATTCGCTGGTGGAGGGCAAAGTGCATGGCTGGCTCGATGAGGCTGAGTTACAGGTGCTCGAAGAGACACTGGCGGCCAGTAAAGGAGTGAATACGCTGATCAGTTTGCATCATCACCCCATCGATATCGATTGCCGTTGGCTGGATAAAATCGGCCTGCATAATCGTGACGCGTTTCTGGATATTCTGGATCGCTATGATCATGTGCGAGGTGTGCTGTGGGGGCATATTCATCAGCAGCTTGATACCTCGCGCAAGGGGGTTCCGTTTTTTGCAACGCCCTCGACCTGTATCCAGTTTTTGCCGCGTTCCGACGATTTTGCCATCGATGAGATTGCCCCGGGCTACCGCTGGTTAAGGCTCTTCCCAGACGGGCATATCGAGACCGAGGTCAAGCGCGCCGACGCCTTCAAGTTCGATGTGGACATGAATAGCACAGGCTACTGACGGGGGCGCTATTGTGCGGGCGCACATCATCTATCTGCACGGGTTTAATAGCTCGCCGGCCTCGGCCAAGGCGCAGCAAGCGCACGCCTATTTCAGCTCTGCAAGCTCTGAATTTTGTCTGCACGTGCCGGCCTTGCCGCCAGAGCCGGATCTGGCGATTGGCAGGGTGGTGTCTCTGCTTGATGAATTGGGCCCGGACAGGGTGGGCCTGATCGGGAGCTCACTGGGGGGATACTACAGCCTGCATCTGCACGAACGATTTGGATGTCCTGCTGCGTTGGTCAATCCCGCCATTCGTCCTTATGAATTGCTCAGCGATTATCTGGGTGAGAATACCAACCTGTATACCGGCGAAACGTACATTGTGAAAGCTGAGCATATGCAGCAGCTCAAAGCACTGGAGTCGCGGCAGTTCAATCCCGAGAAGCTGTTTTTATTAACGGAGACGGGAGACGAAGTGCTGGATTATCGGCAGGCGCTGGATAAGCTCTGCGGCGCGCCTGCCTGGGTGCGCCCTTTCGGCGATCACGCTTTCGTCCAATTCGACCTCACCCTGCCTGCCATCGCTGCGTTTTTTGCCCGGCACTTTTGCTGAGCTTTTCTTCTCGTAAAGCCCCCTCAGGGGTGACTTATTTTCTCGCGTGTTTTTATTGGCCCCTTCAGTTAAAATGGCGCCCCATTATTTACCTGCCGTGCGCGCCTATCGATGTGCATGGCTGTTGCGACTCCCCGGAGGTGACGCTTGGGAAACAAAACCGCGCTCTACGATGCTCATCAGGCAGCAGGTGCCAAAATTGTTGATTTTGGTGGTTGGGATATGCCCTTGCACTACGGCTCACAACTGGAAGAGCACCATGTTGTGCGGCGATCCGCGGGCATGTTTGATGTCTCTCACATGACGATTGTGGATGTGGCCGGTGAGCAGGCTACGCAGTACTTGCAGTATCTGCTGGCAAATGATGTCGCCAAATTGAAAGAAACAGGCAAAGCGCTGTATACCGGCATGCTGAACGCGCAGGGTGGTGTGATTGACGATCTGATTGTGTATCGCATGGCCAGCGGCTACCGCACGGTGGTGAATTGTGCGACGCGCGAGAAAGATCTTGCCTGGATGACCAAGCAGGCTGAAGCTTTTGAGGTAAGCCTGAAGGAGCGGCCTGAGTTGGCGATGATTGCCGTGCAGGGCCCCGAGGCTTTGGCACGAACAAAAGATGCGCGCGGGGATTTTGCCGCGACGATTGACGGACTGAAAGTTTTTCAGGGTGCCGTTATTCAGGATTGGATGCTGTGCCGAACCGGCTATACCGGTGAGGACGGCCTAGAAATCATGTTACCCGCTGATGAGGTGTCAGGCTTCTGGCGGGCGCTGTTGGATGCCGGTGTGAAGCCGGCCGGGCTGGGCGCGCGCGATACCTTGCGTCTCGAAGCGGGTATGAACCTGTATGGCCTGGATATGGACGAAAGCATCTCGCCGCTTGAGGCCAATATGGCTTGGACCATCGCCTGGTCGGAAACGCGTGACTTCATCGGCAAGGCAGCGCTTGAGGCCCAGAAAGCAGCTGGCGTGCAGCAACGCCTGACGGGGCTGGTGTTCGAAGGTAAAGGTGTGCTCCGCAGCCACCAGAAAGTTATCACCGCCGAAGGAGAAGGTGAAATCACCAGTGGCAGTTTTTCGCCAACATTGGGGTATTCCATTGCATTGGCGCGTATTCCGGCCGGCAATGCCAAAGAAGCCGAAGTAGAAGTGCGCAGCAAGCGTTTGCCGGTCAAGGTGGTCAAGCCGCCGTTTGTGCGCAACGGTAAGCGCGTCTATGCGGAGTGAGCGAAAAACTTGTCAGTTTCGAAGGCTTGGTTAAGAATTGTCTAAAATTTGCGCGCGTACCTAAGATGAGAGTGCACATGGCGTGTGGGCTGCGGGCGACGAAAACGAAAATCACAAAAATCACAGATTGTTTGAGGACTACCGATTATGAGTAACATTCCTGGAGAGCTGAAATATCTGTCCAGCCACGAGTGGGCCCGCCTGGAAGAAGATGGTTCGACCGTTACCGTGGGCATTACCGACCATGCACAGGACTTGCTGGGAGACGTCGTGTTCGTTGAGCTTCCTGAAGTCGGTGCCGAGATCGCCGCAGGCGAAGAAGCCGGCGTGGTGGAGTCGGTGAAAGCTGCGTCCGACATTTTTTCTCCTGTGAGTGGTGAAGTGATTGCCGTGAATGAGGAGCTGGAGGATGCGCCCGAAATGGTGAATAACGAGCCTTACGATGATGGCTGGTTCTTCAAGGTGAAAATCTCGGATGCCGATGAGCTCAATGCTCTGCTGGATGCTGAAGCCTACTCCGAAGTGTGTGAAGCTGACGACCACTAGTTTCAGGTCGTAAATTGTGTTGACGGTGCCGGTCTGCTGACCGGCACTTTTATTTTGAGAGGTTTGTACATGCCTTTTATTCCGCATACGGAACAAGACGTCCAGAAAATGCTGGATGTGATCGGTGTTGAAAGTATCGATCAGCTCTTTGATGAAATTCCTGCTCACCTGCGTGCCAAGTCGTTGGACGCGGTGCCGGAAGGCTTGAATGAAATGGCCATGATGCGTCGTATGTCGGAGCGAGCGGCACTGGATGCGGGCGCCAAATGTTACCTTGGCGCGGGTGCTTATGAACACCACATTCCGGCAGCCGTTTGGGATATTGCCACGCGTGGTGAGTTTATGACGGCCTATACGCCTTATCAGGCTGAAGCCAGTCAGGGCACCTTGCAGCTGATATACGAATATCAAAGCATGATGTGTGCGCTAACCGGTTTGCCGGTGTCCAATGCCTCGCTTTATGACGGCGCCTCCGGCTTGGCCGAGGCGGTGTTAATGGCCATTCGGGGGAACCGCAAATCCAAGAGTCGACGCGTGCTGATGGCGGCGTCGGTCCACCCTCTTTACCGCAAAGCCACCGACAGTATTGTGGGCAATCAGGGCATCGCGGTAGATACCGTGGCCCTGGATACTCAGACGCTGACGGTAGACCAATGTCAGTTGGCGCAGTATGAAGGCGAGGATTATGCGGCCTTGGTCATTGCGCAACCGAATTTCTTTGGCACGATCGAAGAAGTCAATGCACTCACCGACTGGGCGCACGCTCAGGGCATGCTCGTGATTGCGGTGGTCAATCCAACCTCTCTGGCAATATTAACGCCGCCCGGCGAGTGGGGCGAGCAAGGCGCCGATATTGCTGTGGGTGAAGGGCAGCCGCTGGGGATTCCCATGGCCTCCGGCGGCCCCTACTTTGGGTTTATCTGTTGCACCGATAAGCTTGTTCGTCAGATGCCTGGTCGAATTATAGGGCGAACGGTCGATCTGGAAGGCAAAGTAGGGTACACGCTGACTTTACAGGCGCGAGAGCAGCATATTCGCCGCTCTAAAGCGACGTCGAACATTTGCACCAATCAGGGCTTGGCCGTTACCGCTGCCACGATTTACATGAGCTTGCTGGGCCATGAAGGGTTGGCGCGAGTGGCGCGTGCCAGCCATGGGAATACATGCAAGCTACGTGAGCGGGTCGCCCGTCTTGAGGGGGTTTCCTTGGCGCCTCAGGCGCATTGTTTTCATGAGTTTGTGATGCACGTGGATGGCGAGGCCGAGGCCGTATTGGCGAACATGGCTGAGCATAACGTGCTGGGGGGGCTGGCCTTGGGAGAGTACTACCCTGAGTTGGGGCAGGCGATTCTGGTGTGTGCGACTGAAACCAAGATAGCCGCCGATCTGGAAGAATATGAACGTGTTCTACGCCAGGCATTGGCGCAGACGGGAGGTAATGGCTAATGCTGATATTTGAAAAAGGCGCGCCCGGTCGGCTTGCCCATTCGCAGGTTCCACAAACAGAGCATGAGCTGGACCTGCCCGAAAGTGTACAGCGCAAACGCCCCCCGGCTTTGCCTGAAGTGTCTGAGTTGCAGGCGGTGCGGCACTTTACCAATTTGTCGCGTAAGAACTTTTCGATTGATACGCAGTTTTACCCACTGGGCTCCTGCACTATGAAATACAACCCGCGCGGCGCCCACCGCGCGGCGAGTTTGCCCGGTTTTCTGGGGCGTCATCCGCTTGCGCCGGCATCACACAGTCAGGGCTATTTGTCGTGCGTGTACGAATTGCAGGAAATCCTGAAGGAAGTCACGGGCATGGCGGGTGTGTCGCTGTGCCCGATGGCTGGCGCACAGGGTGAGTTTGCTGGTGTGGCCATGATCAAGGCTTATCATGAGGCGCGGAATGATTTCGCACGTACCGAAATTATTGTGCCGGAAGCCGCTCATGGCACGAATCCCGCTACCGCAGTGATGTGTGGCTACAAGGTGAAGGAAATTCCGGTTAAAGCGGATGGCGATGTTGATCTCGCGGCGCTCAAAGAAGCGGTGGGTCCCCAGACCGCGGGCATCATGATGACCAATCCTTCAACCTGTGGTGTGTTTGAGCGTCAGATCGAGCAGATTTCCAAAACGGTGCACGATGCCGGTGGTTTGCTGTACTACGACGGGGCGAATCTGAACGCCATTCTGGGCAAAGTGCGACCGGGTGATATGGGCTTCGATGTGCTGCACATGAATCTGCACAAAACCTTTGCGACACCCCATGGGGGAGGGGGGCCGGGTTCCGGTCCGGTCGCGGTAGGCAAGCGTCTTCTGCCATACCTGCCCACGCCAATCGTGGGTAAGCAGGATCAGGACGGGCAGCAACGCTATCATTGGCTTGATGATCAGGCGCTGCCCGAGAGTATTGGCCGACTCAGTGCCTTTATGGGCAATGCTGGTATTATTTTGCGCGCCTATGTGTACGCCGTATTGTTGGGGCGAGAAGGTTTGCATCGTGTAGGCGAGTATTCCACGCTGAATGCCAACTACATGGCGAAGTTGATGGAGAATGCCGGGTTTAAATTGGCGTATCCCGGGCGTCGCGCGACACATGAGTTTATCGTCACGCTTAACAAGCAGGCCAAAGAGCTCGGCGTTACCGCCATGGATTTCGCCAAACGGTTGCTCGATTATGGCTATCATGCGCCCACAACGTATTTTCCGTTGCTGGTGCCGGAGTGTTTTCTGATTGAGCCTACGGAAACGGAGTCCATCGAAGAGCTGGAAGGCTTTGTTAAAGCGATGAAGGCGATTCAGAAGGAAGCTGAGGATTCGGCGGAGCTTGTCACCGGAGCGCCGTTCACACAACCTGTGCGGCGACTGGATGATGTGAAGGCAGCGCGGGAACTTGATGTGGCCTATCAGCCAGCCTCGGCCAGCTGATAGCGCTCGGGGAAGTGGGTGCTAATAGACGTTGGCGCCCATTTCCCGAAACAGTTCTTTGAGCTCGTCGATATCGTAGGTGCTCAGTCCCAAATGTTCCAGAATGTCGTTGCCACTGCTTTCCCACTCTACATCTACGTCCTGATTTCCAAATACTTTGTAGTTGCCGCAGATATGCTCAGCCACTTTAAGAATGGCCATCAGAGTCTTCTGTTGTTGGTGGCGCCCATCCTTACTTGAGAATATGCGAGTGTTGTGGTGTTCAGCGATTACCTGGCAGATGTTGGCGGGCAGGTTCCACGACTTGCCGGTGTAATAGCCGATCACGCAGTGATTGGTATTGTATTTTTTGTTTTCCACGTCGGTAATGCGTTCCTCAGCACCCGCATAGGCTTCTTCCATCGTGGCCAGGTAGTCATCAAACTTTTTCATCATCAGCGGTACGCCCGCATTATGAAATAGTCCCAAGGTGTAGGCCTCGTCGGGATTGGGATAGCCCACCTGTTTGGCGACGGTAGCACAGACCATGGCGATGTCGGTCGCGGTATCCCAGAAGCGGGTCAGCGCAACGATGTTGTCATCCGACATTTCGCCCTTAATGGCCAGGCCATTGAGAATATTGATCACTGTGGCAACACCCAGCAGAGACACGGCCTGTTCTATCGAGGTGATTTTGTTGGCCAGCCCGTAGAAGGGTGAATTGACAAACTTGAGCATGGTGCCCGCGAGTCCCACGTCTTTTGCAATAAGGTCTGCAATCCGCGTCAGATCGGGTTCGGGCATGATCTGCTCCATTTGCAGGTCCACCAAAATTTGGGGTTGGGGCGGTACTGAAATTCCCTGCAGTATCTGGGCGATCTGTTCTTCGCTGAGTTCGTTGTTCATGGGCAATACACGTTGATCCTGATACAGAGCAGACTTGCCTTGCACTGGCGTTATGAAAGGAGGCTGCGATTTGACGATTCTAACAGTGTAGAACTATTTGCGGGGATTGCTATACTGCGCGGCCACACTGGAGAGCCACTATGACAGAGCATGTATTACACCTGAAAAAAAATGCAGATCGCAGAATTCGCCAAGGTCACCGCTGGGTGTACAGCAATGAGGTGGATATCCAGAAAAGCGCCTTGAAAGAATTTGTTGCCGGTCAGCAAGCGGCGCTGGTGAACGCGTCCGGCAAAGTCTTGGGCCGCGTGATTCTCTCCCCGAATGCCTTGATCTGTGCGCGCTTGATTGGCCGGGATGCAGCGATCGAACTCAATGGCTCCTTGCTGACTCACCGTCTGAATGTGGCGCTGTCGCTACGTGAAAGTGTGTTCAGTGCGCCTTGTTATCGGCTGGTATACGGAGATAGCGATGGTTTGCCCGGCTTGGTGGTGGATCGCTATTTTGATGACTTTGTAGTGCAGATTTCAAATGCTGCGATGGAAGGGCTGAAATCCGAGATCGTTGCGGCCTTAAAGAAGGTGTGTAAGGCGCGCACGGTACTGTTCCGCAATGACGGAAAAATGCGTCAGGCAGAGGGTCTGGACAGTTATATCGAGTTTGGGCTGGGTGAGCAGAAAGAGATGCGTTTGGTCGAAAACGGGGTCGATTTTGTGGTGCCTGTTTATGACGGTCAGAAGACCGGCTGGTTCTATGATCATCGGCTCAATCGTGCGCGCTTGAAAGATTATGTGAAGGGTAAAAAGGTCTTGGATCTCTACAGCTACGTGGGTGGTTGGGGTGTTCAGATGGCCGCCTTTGGTGCGGAGTCGGTGACCTGTGTGGATCGCTCTGCCCTTGCGCTCGACTATGTGCAGCGCAATGCCGCGTTAAATGGTGTTGATGAGCGTCTGCAATGTCTCGAGGGCGATGTATTTGAGGTATGTCGTGCGCTCAAGGAAGACGATGCACGTTTTGATCTGGTTATTGTGGATCCCCCGGCATTCATTCCACGTCGCAAAGACCAGAAATCCGGTGAGCAGGCGTATCACCGACTGAATCACCTGGCCATGCGTTTGCTAAATAAAGATGGTTTGCTGTTGTCGGCTTCGTGTTCGATGCATCTTCCCCACGCCGCACTGGTGGATATTCTAAGGCAAACATCGCGCGCGCTGGATCGTGATCTGGTGATACTGGAGCAGGGCGGACAAGGCCCCGATCATCCGATATTGCCGGCTATTCCTGAGACGCAGTATTTGAAGGCGATTCTTGCGCGGGTGCTGCCGGCTGCATAGAGTGGTCGGGTTTTAGGGCCTTCTGGAAACGGATAATGGCTTGCGCGCCCTCAACCCCCAGGTGCGCATCGGGGTGTAGTGGTTCAAGCAATCGCTCAAAGCCCTGACCGAAGGTGGCGTGACTCAGGCCGCGCAATTGGCGCGCGTAGCTGCCATCTTCGCTGAGCCAGGCTGACGAGAGGGTTTGCATGTCCTGATCAATCTGTTGTGCCAGTTGCAAAACATAAAGGCTGCGGCGCAGTGGCGGTGAGCGCAAGGGGTCGAGTGTGTCATTTGGAAGCGAGGCAAAGGCGCGGGCACGCTCAGTATTGCCGGGGATCTCCGGGTCACCCTGCAGCATAAACTCCAAGGCATGAAAACCCAGTGCCACATAGGCGGGATCACTGAATTGGTGTTCATGTGCAATGGCGTCTGCATTGATGGGGGTTTCGGCGTGCATCAGGCCGCTGGCGGGATATCCGGCCACTTCATCAAGATAGCCCGGGATCAGTGGCGCCTGATCGAGACGGCTCCAGATGCTATGCCTAAGGTTTGGCGCCACTGCGCTTTCGTCCAAGAGTGGATCGTAAAGCTCCAAACGTCGTAACCAATGCCAGACCTGAAGCAGCTCGTGGGCCTCCTGCCATGCCTGCAACGCCGCCTTGCGCGCGTTTTCGCTCGGCGTACGCACAAAATCTTCGACCCGGGTACGCAGTGTCGATACGGCGGTGTGGCTCTCATCGGCCAGCAGGCTTATTTGTTTCATCAAGACTAAGCGCTTGGGGCTGTGTGTGATGTTTTCAGGCGACTGATTTCTCTCTTCGCTCATGGCCTCAGTCGGGCTGCTTTCAGGGGGCGGGGCCGGGGAGTCAGTCTGCCCGCACGCGCTGAGAAGGGTGATCAAGAGCGCAATGTTCAGGGCATGCAGAAATACGGCCATGGGTGCTCAGTCTCTCAGGCTCATGATGGGCCAGCCGCGCTGTTCGCATTCGCGCCGCAAGCGCTCGTCGGGATCGACCCCTACGGGATTGTCGACGCGCTCGAGTAGCGGAAGAT